>NZ_SSOK01000028.1:0-185508 GCF_029871195.1 Pseudomonas sp. BN415 | reverse complement strand
AACTTCTACTTCAACCGCGACTTCCGCCAGGAAAACGCCCCCCAGGCCAAGGCCGAGGAATGGGCCCAGGGCTTCCTCCTGCGCTACGAATCCGGCTACACCGAGGGCACCGTCGGCGTGGGCGTCGATGCCCTCGGCCTGCTCGGCGTCAAGCTCGACTCCAGCCCCGACCGCGCCGGCACCGGCCTGCTCAAGCGCGACCGTGAAACCGGCCGCGCCCAGGACGAATACGGTGAACTCGGCCTGACCGCCAAACTGCGCGTTTCCAAGAGCGTGCTCAAGGTCGGCACCCTGCTGCCCAAGCTGCCGGTCGTCCAGTACAACGACTCGCGCCTGCTGCCGCAGACCTTCCAGGGCGGCCACCTGAACGCCATGGAGCTCGACGGCCTCACCTTCGATGCCGGCCAGCTCAAGCAGGTCAACCAGCGTGACTCCTCCGATTACGAGGACATGACCATCACCAGCGGGGCGGCCCGCGCCATCAGCTTCCGCAGAGGCACCACCAGCGACGAGTTCAACTTCGCCGGCGCCAACTACAAGTGGACCGACAGCCTCACCACCGGCTACCACTATGGCGAACTGGACCAGTTCTACAAACAGCACTTCTTCAGCGCCGTCCACCTGCTGCCGCTGGGCGACAAGCAGTCGCTGAAGAGCGACCTGCGCTACGCCCGCTCCACCGACGAAGGCTCCAGCAACGTCGACAACAAGGCCTTCGGCGCCATGTTCACCTACGCCCTTGGCGGCCACGCCTTTGGCCTCGGCTACCAGAGCATGAGTGGCGACACCGGCTTCGCCTACATCAACGGCACCGATCCCTTCCTGGTCAACTACGTGCAGATCGGCGACTTCGCCAACAAGGACGAGACATCCTGGCAGGCCCGTTACGACTTCAACTTCGCCAGCCTCGGCATTCCCGGCCTGACCTTCATGACCCGCTACCTGTCCGGTGACAACATCGACCTGGGTGCCGGTCGCGAAGACGGCAAGGAGTGGGAACGCAACATGGACATCGCCTACGTCTTCCAGGACGGCCCGCTGAAGAACTTCGGCGTCAAATGGCGCAATGCAACGGTGCGCTCCACCAACTTCGGTAGCGATATCGACGAGAACCGTCTGATCCTCAGCTACGTGCTGCCGCTCTGGTAAGCCTGTGAACTGCGATACCCATCGCTTCCACTGATGGGTATCGCTTCGCTCAACCTCATCCTACGCGTCGATCCGAGCGGACCGACTCACCCGCGGGGATGACATCACACCTGCGCCGCTTCGAACCCCGCGCGAATCTGCTCTTCCGGCAACTGGTCGCCGATGAAGACCATCACGCTCTCGCGCGCTTCCCCAGCCTGCCACTCGCTGTCCCAGTCGAAGCCGTAGAGCCGCAGCACGCCCTGGAACACCAGGCGGCGCTCTTCGCCGGCGATGGACAACACGCCCTTGTAGCGCAGCATGGAATTGCCATGCTCCTCCAGCAGTTGCTCCATGAAGGCACTGAGCTGGTCGATGTCCAGCGGCCGCTCGCTTTTCAACACCAGGGTGCCGATGCGATCCGGCGTACCTGCCGGCACGAGGGGACGAAGGGTCATTGCCGGACCAACATCGGCGTTGAGATTGAAGCCACGCACGTCCAGCAGTTCAGCCAGATCGATGCGGCCGTGGTCTACCACGCGGATCGGCGCGCGGCGGTTGATGCGCGAGAGGCGCTGGCAGAGGGCGTCGAAGTGGGCTTCATCCACCAGATCGCGCTTACTCACCAGGATACGGTCGGCAAAGCCCACCTGGGCCTGGGCGATGGTTTCCTGCAGGTGACGCTCGGCGTTCACCGCGTCCACCAGGGTGATGATGCCGTCCAGCACATAGCGCTCGCACAGCTCTTCATCGGCGAAGAAGGTCTGCGCCACCGGCGCCGGGTCAGCCAGGCCGGTGCATTCGATCACCAGGCGGTCGAACGCCAGCTCGCCGGCATCCAGCCGCTCCAGCAGCAGGAACAGCGCCTTCTCCAGCTCGACGTGGATGGAGCAGCAGACGCAGCCGTTGGCGAGGGTCATCACCTGCACCGGCTCATTGCCCAGCAACTGGCCGTCGATGGGTGTCTCGCTGAACTCGTTTTCGATCACGGCGATCTTCAGGCCGTGATCGGCCTTGAGGATGTGTTTCAGCAGGGTGGTCTTGCCGGCACCAAGGAAGCCGCTGAGCACGGTGACGGGAATGGGGAGATGGGCAGACATCGGGGGTTTCCTCGGAATCAGGAGCGAACCCGTAGGCGCGGGCTTGCTCGCGAAAAGCCCGGGCAAAACCGTTCGCGAGCAAGTTCGCTCCTACAAGTAAAAAGCGCCACGACAGGCGTGGCGCTCAGGTTAACGCATCGAAGCTTCAGCAGCAGCGTATGGGCCGTCCCTTGCCGCCGCCGTAGCGGGCATCCTGCCGCTCGCGGAAGAATTCCTCGTAGCTCATTACCGGCTTGTCCGGGTGCTTGCTCTGCATGTGCTCGACGTAGTTGTCGTAGTCGGGCATGCCCACGAGCATGCGCGCGGCCTGTCCGAGGTACTTACCCATGCGGCCGAGGTCATTGAACATGCTCGCGGTCTCCTCAAGCGTCCGGAATCGGCTGGAAGGGGGATTCCTTGTCCGTGCGCTCGCTCTTCATCCAGGCACTGCGCCCCACCTTGATGGCGAAGAACAGGATGCTCATCACGACGAAGAGGAACAGTACGGTCAGCCCGGCATTCGTGTAGGCGTTGAAGATCACATGCTGCATCTGCCCCATGTCCTTGGCCGGGGCCAGGATCTGGCCGGCGGCGGCGGCATCGCTGTACTTCTTGGCGAGGGCCAGGAAGCCGACGGCCGGGTTCGGGTCGAGCAGCTTGATCAGGCCTGCGGAGGTGGTGCAGATCAGCAACCACACGGCCGGCACCAGGGTGACCCAGACGTAGCGCTGGCGCTTCATCTTGATCAGCACCACGCAGCCCAGCATCAGGGCGATACCCGCCAGCATCTGGTTAGAGATGCCGAACAGCGGCCACAGGGTGTTGATACCACCCAGCGGATCGATCACGCCCTGGTACAGCAGCCAGCCCCAAAGGGCCACGCAACCGGCGGTGGCGATGACGTTGGCGGTCCAGGATTCGGTCTTCTTCAGGGCCGGTACGAAGTTGCCCAGCAGATCCTGCAGCATGAAGCGCCCGGCACGGGTACCGGCATCCACGGCAGTCAGGATGAACAGCGCTTCGAAGAGAATCGCGAAGTGGTACCAGAAGGCCATGGTGTTCTCACCCGGCAGCACCTGGTGGAGGATCTGCGCGATACCCACGGCCAGGGTCGGCGCACCGCCGGCACGGGCCAGGATGCTGTGCTCACCGATGTCGGTAGCGGTCTGCTGCAGCACTTCCGGGGTGATGGCGAAGCCCCAACTGCTGACGGTGGCGGCAACGGTATGCACGTCGCTGCCCACCAGCGCGGCCGGGCTGTTCATGGCGAAGTACACGCCCGGCTCGATCACCGAGGCAGCGACCATGGCCATGATGGCAACGAAGGACTCCATCAGCATGCCGCCGTAACCGATGTAGCGGGCGTGGGTTTCGTTGGCCAGCAGCTTGGGCGTGGTACCGGAGCTGATCAGCGCGTGGAAGCCGGATACCGCACCGCAGGCGATGGTGATGAACAGGAATGGGAACAGGGTGCCCTTCCACACCGGGCCGGTGCCATCGACGAACTGGGTCAGGGCCGGCATTTTCAGCTCCGGCGCGAGAACCAGGATGCCGACGGCCAGGCCAACGATGGTGCCGATTTTCAGGAAGGTCGACAGGTAGTCACGCGGGGCGAGGATCAGCCAAACCGGCAGCACGGCAGCGACGAAGCCGTAGCCGATCAGCATCCAGGTGATCTGCACGCCGGTGAAAGTGAAGGCCGGGCCCCACACCGGGTCGGCAGCCACGATACCGCCGAGCCAGATGGACACCAGCAGCAGCACCACGCCAATGGCGGAAATCTCGCCAATGCGACCCGGGCGGATGTAGCGCATGTAGACGCCCATGAACACCGCGATCGGGATGGTCGCCATCACGGTGAACATGCCCCAGGGGCTTTCCGCCAGGGCTTTCACCACGATCAGCGCCAGCACCGCAAGGATGATGATCATGATCAGGAAACAGCCGAACAGGGCAATGGTGCCCGGAATACGGCCCATTTCCTCGCGAACCATGTCACCCAGCGAACGGCCGTTACGACGGGTGGAGAGGAACAGCACCATGAAGTCCTGCACCGCACCGGCCAGGACCACACCGGCGATCAGCCAGAGCGTGCCGGGCAAGTAGCCCATCTGTGCGGCAAGTACCGGGCCCACCAGCGGGCCGGCGCCGGCGATGGCGGCGAAGTGGTGACCAAAGAGGATGTGCTTGTTGGTCGGAACGTAGTCCAGACCATCGTTGTTGAGCACTGCAGGTGTTGCGCGGGAGGCGTCCAGCTGCATCACCTTGTTGGCGATGAACAGGCTGTAGTAGCGGTAGGCAATCAGGTAGATCGCGGTTGCAGCAGTAACGATCCAGAGGGCGTTGATGGCTTCGCCCCGGCGCAGCGCCACGGTACCAAGCGCAACTGCGCCCAGCAGGGCAACGGCGAACCAGGCGATTCGAGTAGCCAGTTGAGTCATTGAATTGTCTCCTGCCGCTGGGGGTTACCTGCGGCGGCTTTTGTTGTTGTTTATGCCCGGATAGGGGCAGCGGACACTATCGGCGCCTTGAGCCCGCGGAGACATTCGCACAACTACGAAGCACGACTACGTAATACTACGTAGCCAGCATGCCCCCTCTCAGGGCACTCGACTTTCCTGTGGAGATGATTTCAATCGCCATGTCAGCGTTAGCTGTTGCGAGAGATTCACCATTGGGCCAAGCACCTACGGGCAATGCAGCTGCTTGCAACAGGTAATGCAGACAGCGCCATTGCAATCGCCAAGCGGACCGCAGGTTCGCCATTCGGCCGCATCGACACACGCTCTGATGGGTATCGCGCCGCTCCACCGCATCCCACGGAACTGCAGTTCTCGCCCTGGTGCTCAGCGACTGAGCAGCAACCGTCCGCCCAAGCCCAGCAGGAACACGCCCATCAGGGTCTCGAACACCGCCTTGAAGCGCATGAAGCCGCCGCGTACTGCGGGGCTGGAGAAGAGCAGTGCCATGCTGCAGTACCACAGGCCGGAGAATCCGGCGGCGATGACGACGATGGCGGCATGGAACCAGACCGGCGCGTGGACGGGGACCATCACGGCGAAAATACTGCCGTAGAAGGCCAGCGCCTTGGGGTTGGTCATACTGACCAGGTAGCCCTTGCGGGCGGCAGCGAAAACGCCGGACTCGAGGGCCTCTGGCTTGGCAACCGGGGGTTTGCGCGCCCCGAGGATCATCCGGCTGCCGAGCCAGATCAGGTAGGCGGCACCGGCCAGCTTGATGCCGAGATAGAGCCATTCCACCTGCGACACGATCAGCCCCAGACCGGCCACGGCCAGCAGTGCCCAGGTGGCGGAGGCAGCTGCCAGGCCCAACCCGGTGGCGACGCCGGCACCACGGGAACGCAGGGTCGCCGTGGAAGTGACGATGGCGAAATTGGGACCGGGGCTGACAACGCTCAGCATCAGTACGCCGGAGATGGCCAGCAACGCACCGAGGTAGTCCACGGCACCCTCCTGTCGTATCGGTTGCGGAAGATGCCGGCGAGTATATCGGGAGGCTGAATCGTCAGCGATGGTCAGCCGCTCAAGACCTCAGGGCGTCGCCGGCATGGGCACATCGTTCATCGGCGGTTCGTCGTCAGGCTCATCCACCCGGTCGTTGCTCCGCGGAATGCCCGCTGCGAACCAGCTCGCATTGGCGGCATTGCGGATCAGCAGCACCGGACTGTCGCAGGGGTTCGGCGGAACCGGGTCGAAGACATCGCTGATCCTGAAGTCACCCTCCTCGTCCAGCGGCACACCAAGCAGGTCGGTGCTGCTTTCCGTGAAAGGCGCCACGCTGCCGCAGAACAGGGTAGCGAACACGGACTGCCCGGTGGCCCTGCCGATGTTGTTACCGCCACCCAGGATCAGTCCACGACCCTCTGCCCGGAAAGCCCCGGCAATACTGAGCTGCGCGTCAAAGCTGCGGATCAGCCAGATCTGTCCGGCCGGTTGCACCCCGCGCACGATGTTGCGGTTGACCACGGTGGCGATGGCTTCAGTGCCCTGGCCGCTGGACAGCGGCAACACACCGATACCGCCCTCGAAGCGCAGCAGATCGTCCTCTGCCAACGCCGTGGAGACCAGGGCGCCGGCAAGCAGCAATACGGGGATAGAGAGCGCAATTGTTCTTCTCATGACTGCAGCTCCTGTCAGGCACCCGCCCTGGGTGGGGCGGGTGGTCGCTGAACGGAGAATGGCGCCAGGCCGAATACCCTTGTCGCAAGGGTGGGGGTCGCGGGGCCCGAGGGGCGCTCCGGGATGAATGGACCGCTGGACTGCCGCTGGCCGAACGGGGGTGGCCAGGCGAATCGCCTTTCTCCTCCGGTGGTAAGGGGCCGCGAGGCCCCGACCGTCCGTCAGAGTTGGCACGAGCGCGAAAAGCTGAATGGCGGGGGTGCTTGAACTCTGGAAGTACTGCACCGGTCATTATAGGCCCGTGCCCTCGTGCCCCCTTTCCATCCGTCCCCTACCCTGGCCATGCCCCTCGTCGGGGAAGACGCCCCGCAGCTCACCACCGGCCAGCTCGGCCCCCAGCAGGGTCATGAGGAACAGCCATAGGCAGGCGCCTGTCACTGGCCAACGGCGATTGCGGCGAACGCGGGAGAACGCACGACTGCTCATAGGGGCTGCTCCCGGCCCTTGGGCAGTTGGGGCCTTAACCTCAAGGGTATGTTCCCCCGCGAGAAAGCCCAGGCCTTACATCGGAGGAAAACCGCCCTTCAGCCAGACGCTGTATCCCGCTCCCTGGCAGTCGCTTCGGCGGGTTCGCCGACCGCAGCCAACACGCCCGGTGGCTGGCCGTCCAACGACAGGAAGCGCTGGCGCCAGGTCAGGCGCTGGGGGGCGAGGTTTCCCAGCGCCGCCGTCACATCCGCCACTCCAGGCCGACGTACACGCTACGACCATCGCCCGGCAAGAACTGGGCGCTGTCCAGGCCCCGGGCATCGGCGATCACGCCGGTGGTGGCGGCATAGGTCTTGTCCGAGAGATTGCGGCCCTCGACGAAGAAGCCGAAGCCCTCGGTCGGACGATAGCCGCCCTTCAGGCCCCAGATGGTGTAGCCATCGGCATAGAGGGTTTCCGCCTGGTCGACGTTGTAGTGGTTGGGCACCCACTCGAAGGTCGGGCCGGCGTACCAGCCTTCACGCTGCCACAGCGCCTCGCCCTTGATGAACTGGCGCGGCAGACCGGCGAGGCGGTTGTCGTCATAGGCATCATCGTTGTCGAAGCGGAAGTCGTTGAGCAGGTACTGGCCGCGCAGCACGAACTGGCCAAGGGTCCAGGCGCCGCCCAGCTCTATGCCCTGGTGGATGGTGCGGTCGGCGTTGATGGTTCCCAGCGGCTGGCCATTGCCGTCGTTGAGCGCCAGCAGTTCGTCGC
Source organism: Pseudomonas sp. BN415 (assembly GCF_029871195.1). Classification (NCBI taxonomy): domain Bacteria; kingdom Pseudomonadati; phylum Pseudomonadota; class Gammaproteobacteria; order Pseudomonadales; family Pseudomonadaceae; genus Pseudomonas; species Pseudomonas sp. BN415. Next base: position 177,917 of record NZ_SSOK01000028.1, on the reverse strand, counting down.
GGATTTCGCTGCGGTATACGGCCAGGTCAAGGTCAACGTCATCACGCTGCCAGCGCATCCCCGCCTCGAGGGTGTTGGCCTTCTGCGCGTCGTTGGCGGTGATCACCTGGCCACCGGTGAGCTCGCTGAAGGTCGGCGGCTCGAAGCTCTGGCTGAAGTTGGTGAACAGCACCACTTCCTCGTTCAGCTCATAGCGCAGGCCGACCCGGCCGAGGCGCCCGATGTAGCTCTTGTTGAAAGACTCATCCTGGCGCACGCACACCGCCGTCACGAAGGCATTGCAGCGCAGGCGGTCATCGACGTCGCGCTCCTGGTGCAACCAGGCTGCACCGCCGATCAGCGCCAGGCGCTCGGCTAGGGGGATTTCCAGTTCGCCGAAGGCGTTGACGTTGCGTGCGGTCTGGTGCAGTTCGTTGACCTTGCGGCCCTTCTCGCCACCGATGTTCACATAGCGCGAGTCCCAGTTGCGGCCGTGGCTGGTTTCCACCCCACCGGTCCAGCGCCAGCCCTGGTCGTTCTGCCACTTGTGCGAGAGGCGTGCACCGTAGTCCTCGCTGTTGATGTCGAGCACCTGGAAGATCGGGTGGAACAGTTTCTTCTCGCTGTAGAAGGTGGCCAGTTCCAGACTGTGGCCGCCGCCGAGTTGCAGGGCGGTGATGTTGCCGACGCGATTGAGGTCGAAATCACGCTGCTGGTCCCCGCTGATGCTGCTGGCAGAAGCCTGCTCCGGATCGCGGCGCATCTGCGCCTTGGTCAGGCTGCCCGGCAAATCGGAGTCGGTTTCCACATGGGTGAAGTAGAAACGGGTCGCCAGGTCTTCGCTGATCAGCCCGCCGAGGTTGGCGAAGTAGCGCTGGTTCTCCTGCCGCGAATGGTCGCGGTAGCCGTCCTGGTTGTAGCCGTTGAGGCTGACGAAGCCGTCCCAGTTGCCGAAATCCTGGGCGAAGGCGCCGTAGAGACGCTCATAGCCGAAGCTGCCGCCCTCGGCGCGCAGGGTCACCGGCGGCGCGGTCTTGCCGGTGGGGCTGACGAAGTTGATCGCCCCGCCGAGGTTGGCCGCGCCATAACGCCAGGCGTTGGCGCCACGCAGTACTTCAATGTGGTCGGTGGCCAGGGGCTCAATGGTCTGGAAGTCGAAGCTGCCGTCAGCCAGGTTCACCGGCGCGCCGTCCTGCATCAGCAGCAGGCCGCGACCGTGGAAGGTGCGTTGCAGGCCCGAGCCACGGATCGACAGGCGCGCTTCCTCGGCACCGAAGCGCGGCTGGATGAATACACCGGTCGCCATCCCCAGGGCGTCCTGCAGGGTGCTGCTGCGGCCGGTCTTGTAGGTTTCCGCATCCACCACCCCGGCACCGCCGGGGATGCGGGAGAACTCTTCCTTCTTCTCGGCGATGGTCGGGGCGGTGGGGTCCTTGCGGTACTCCCCTTGCACCAGGGTGTTGTCCAGTTCCACGGATTCGGCGTGGGCGAAGTTGGCCAGTGCCACCGAAATGGCGAGCAGGCTGAGCATGGAGACGTTGTGCATGGCGCACTCCCTAAAGTCTTGTATTGGCGTTATTGCAATCCGGTCTGGCGACCGGTCAGGCACGGGCGACCGCCGCGCGACAAGTGCGCGGAAGTCGGCGTGACGCCGCTAGGGAGCTCGGGGGTTGGCGGGTGGCCAGTTGAAGCGCGGGTGGGTATTGCTAGGGTGTTCCGGCGCTGGCTGCGGCGCTCGGGACGGGCGCAGCAGCCAACCCAGGCTGAACAACAGCCCGACGACGAGGGTGAAGGCCGAGCACAGTGGGCAATCGAGCATCGGCATCAGGTTGCCGCTGGGCAGATCGGACGGGGCTTCATCCAGGCCGGGCAAGGCGTTTTTGTTGGCCGAGCAATAGAGGCCCCCTACCCCACTCAGCTGCAGGCCGGTCATCTGGCCGTGGCTGATGGCGCAGGCAAAGGCACTGAACAGGACGCAGCCATAGAGCATCCAGGCGATCAACGAGCGGTGCCGGCGAACCTGCCCCATAAGAACGACTTCCATCTCGACATGCATGAGTTTTGCAAATGCGGACCCTGCTCAACGCAGGATAGCTGCCCGCGCCTCTTCCAAAAGGACACTCATCCCCTCGAGTAGAGCTGGGTGATCTGGCGCTGGGCAAAGCCAAGGTCGGAGACGAAGCTGCCAAAGCTGAGGCTGGTCGAGGCGTTGATCCCGATGCTGGCGTCGCTCGCGGCAAAGGCGGTCGCGAGCGGCAGGGCTGCGGCAAGGGGGCTGAGATTGAAGCGCATGCGGAGAAACTTCCTGAAGACGATCCGTTCGGTGCCGTCGGAGCAGGCACGCAGCAGCACGCCGCGTCTGGACCGGGGCTAGGGTCAGCGAAGCCGGGCGTGGCCCGGTGGAAGGTTCAGCAGAGGGGGGAAGCGCGGGGATTGGCCGAAGGCCAGAGATAGCGCGGCGGCACCTGGCGGCGCGGCTCGATGGTTCTGGGGCGGGCATTGCGAACGCCCAGCAACCAGGCCAGGACAAAGAGTGCAGCGATGCCGAGGGTGACCGTGCCGCAAACGGGACACTTAAAGGCGCCGGACCAGCCGCTGCTGGCGCTGCCACTCAAGTCGCCATCCAGGGAGGCGCCAGAATCGGATACGGTGGAACAGAACGCGCCCCCCAAACCGCTCAGCTCCAACCCCATCGCCTGGCCGTGGTGCAAACCGCAGGCGAACAGATTGAACAGGACGCTGGCATACAGCATCCAGGCAATCAGCGAGCGGTCTTGGCGGGCGATTTTCATGGGCGGCGACTCTAGCATCCGGGTTTCAGGGCCGGAAGCCGAACCTGCGTGCGGTGGATTGCCGCAGCTTTGGTGAGCGGAGGGCGTCCCAGTAGCGGGCGTACGTGCGTGCGATAGCGGGATGTCGGGCCAGGCGGAATTGAAGATTCAGAGCGTATCGAGGGGAATCTTCAAGTAGCGGATGCCATTGTCCTCGGCCGGCGGCAATTGGCCGGCGCGCATGTTCACCTGCACCGCCGGCAGGATCAGCGCCGGCATGGCCAGGGTGGCGTCCCGTGCAGTGCGCATGGCGACGAAGGCGTCTTCGTCGATGCGTTCGTGGGCATGGACGTTTCCTGAGCGCTGCTCGGCCACCGTGGTTTCGCAGCAGTACTCGTCGCGGCCCGGTGCCTTGTAGTCATGGCAAAGGAACAGCCGGGTGGTATCCGGCAGCGCGAACAGGCGCTGGATGGAACGGTACAGGGAACGGGCGTCGCCCCCAGGGAAATCGCAGCGGGCGGTTCCGTAGTCGGGCATGAACAGGGTGTCGCCGATAAACGCGGCGTCCCCGATCAGGTAGGTCATGCAGGCCGGAGTATGGCCCGGCGTATGGATGGTGCGGAGTTCAAGCTCGCCGATGGCGAGGCGGTCGCCGTCCTGCAGCAGGCGGTCGAACTGGCAACCGTCGGTGGCGAAGTCCTGTCCGGCGTTGAACAGCGCGCCGAAGCGCTGCTGCACCTGGGTGATCAGCCCACCGATGGCCAAGCGCCCTCCGAGCTCCTGCTTGAGCCAGGCCGCCGCCGAAAGATGATCGGCATGGACGTGGGTTTCCAGAAGCCATTCGACCGTCAGGCCCTGTTCCCGCACGTAAGCGGCGATGCGCTCGGCCCCGGCATGGGACGTGCGACCACTGGCGGCGCAGTAGTCCAGCACCGGGTCGATGATGGCGCAGCGACCGCTGGCCGGATCGCTGACGGCGTAGCTGTATGAACAGGTGGCCGGGTCGAAGAAGGCTTCCACACAGGGTTTCATAGTGCGAGCTCCAATCCTGGTTTCTTCAGCTTAGTTTCCGACTCGGCCGCCCGTACCCACCTTCCAGACCTGCGTAAAGAAGCATCCCGCCGAGCATGGCCAGGAAAAACACCCAGGCCTGCCAATGCCCGGTCAGCAGCAGCGCCACAGCCGGGCCCGGGCAGATGCCGGCGATGCCCCAGCCCGCACCGAACATCAGGCTGCCGCCGATCAGCCGGCGATCAGGACCACGCTTGGCGGGCAGTTGCATCGGCTGCCCCAGCCAGGACTCCGGCAGTCGCCTGGCAAGGCTGAAGGCCGGCAACGCAACGGCGATGGCACCGGCCATCACCAGGGCCAGGGACGGGTCCCAGGCGCCAGCCAGATCGAGGAAGGCAAGCACCTTGGCCGGGTCGGCCATGCCCGCGAGCAGCAGGCCCAGGCCGAATATCAGGCCGGCGAGAAAAGCACTGAGCTTGCTCACAGGCCACCTCCTATCAGGTGTCGCATCACGTAGGTGGTGAGGAACCCCATCGCCATGAAGGCCAGGGTCGCCACCAGCGAGCGCGGCGACAGGCGCGCCAATCCGCAGACGCCGTGGCCACTGGTGCAGCCGGAACCGTAGCGGGTACCTACCCCCACCAGCAGGCCGGCAGCCAGCAGCGCCAGCCAACCCGCGTCGATCCGCACCTGCGGCGCTCCGGCGATTGCCGTCCATATCACTGGCGCCAACAACAGGCCGAGGAGGAACAGGGCCTTTTCGCCCAGACCATCACCCGCCCGCTCGAGCAGACTGCCGAGCAGGCCGCTGATGCCGGCGATGCGGCCATTGGCGAGGATGAACAGGCTGGCGGAAAGGCCGATCAGCGCGCCACCGGCCAGGGCGCTCCAGGGCGTGAAAGAGAGCCAGTCGATCGTCATAGGGACTCCTGGCCGCGACGGCCACAAGGTTCCAGGTGGCGCGATAATATACCCCCAGGGGTATATGATCCAGACGCTCAAAACCCTATGCGACGGGCTGCTAACGCCGCCACGAAAAACTCAGGTGTACTTGGTGAAGATGGCGCGAACGCGCTCGAGGGTGTCGCCTGCATCCTGCTCCGGGTCGAGCATGGCCTCTTCCAGCAGACACATCAGCATCTGCTGGTAGGCACGGTCGAGCGCCTTTCGCGAGGCGCTGAACTGTTGGGCAATCGCTTCACAGTCATCGCCACGGCGGATCATCGCCTGCAGGCCACGAATCTGCCCTTCAACACGGGCCAGGCGCTTGAGCATGGCGTCCTGATGGGCGGCCACCACTTCGTTGGTCATTGGCTGTCTCTGCTGGCGATTACCCCGGGGGGTATGAAGTTAGCGCAACGGCTCGCCATGTGCACGGCCCTCCGTCAGGCCAGCGCCTCCGTCCCGACCATGAATTGATCCGCAGGAACGGGCTTGCCGAACAGGAAGCCCTGCAAGGAATCGCAGCCAAGACCGGTGAGGAACGCCTGCTGGGACTCAGTTTCCACCCCTTCGGCAACGATGCGCAGGTCCAGCGCCTGGCCGAGGGCGACGATGGCGGAAATGATCGCCGCGTCATCGCTGTCGCGCTCCAGGTCGCGGACGAATCCGCGGTCGATCTTCAGCTCATTGGCCGGCAGGCGCTTGAGGTACAGCAGGCTGGAATAGCCGGTGCCGAAGTCGTCAATGGACAGGTCCACGCCCATTTCCGCCAATCGACCAAGAATGCCCAGGCTGGTGTCGGCGTCCTGCATGGCGGTGGTTTCAGTGATCTCCAGGGTCAGGCAGTTGGCCGGCAGCGCATATCGCCCCAGGGCCGCCTGGACACTGTCGACCAGCCCGGCATGGCAGAACTGCAGGGCCGACAGGTTGACCGCCACGCGCCAGTCGCGTCGGCCTTCGGCGTACCACTGGCTCATCTGTCGGCAGGCCTGGTCCAACACCCAGTTGCCGATGGGAATGATCAGGCCGGTTTTCTCCGCCAGTTCGATGAACTGGTCAGGCATCAGCAGACCCCGGCGCGGGTGCTGCCAGCGCAGCAGTGCCTCGGCACCGATCACCCGGCGACCGTCACCGGCTGCGAACTTGGGCTGGTAGTGCAGCACCAGCTCACCGGCATCCAGCGCCTGGCGCAGGTCGTGGAGCAGCTGCAGGTGGTTGCGAGCGTTGGTGTTCATCGACTGTTCGAAGAAGCTGTAGCCGTTCTTGCCCGCGCCCTTGGCGTGGTACATGGCCGCGTCAGCATTCATCAGCAGCTCTTCGCGGGTGACACCGTCGCCGGGATACAGGGCAATGCCGACGCTGGTGGACACCCGCAGCTCCTGGCCACCCACCTCGAAGGCACTGCCCACAAGGGCGACGAGCTGGCTGGCAAGCGTCACTGCGTCATTCGGCTCGCCGAGGCCGGCCAGCAGCACGAATTCGTCACCGCCGATGCGCGCCAGGGTGTCCTCGGCGCGCAGGTGTTCGCGCAGACGCTGGGCCACGTCCCGCAGCAACAGGTCGCCCACATGGTGGCCGAAGGCGTCGTTGACCGGTTTGAAACCATCCAGGTCCATGAACAGCAGGCCGAAGCATCCACCCTTGCGATTGACCTTGTGGATCGCCTGGTCGATGCGGTCCTCCAGCAACGTGCGATTGGGCAGCTTGGTGAGGTTGTCGTGCAGGGCCAGGTGGGTCAGCTCCTGATTGGCACGCTCCAGGGAACTGGCGAGCTGGGCGGTGCGCGCCTCCAGCCGGGCATCCAGCACCGAGGTCAGCAGCGCGATGGCCAGAATCGCCAGGGTGACCACTATCACCAGGCTGGCCAGCCAGCGGCTGTCGAGGCCGGCAACGGCCGCACCGCAGATGCTGCCCAGGGGGAAGTTCGCCGCCGCCATGCCGGTGTAGTGCATGCCGACGATGGCCACGCCCATCACCAGGGCCGCCCCCGCCCGCGCCAGGCGCACATAGGGGGTGTCGTGGCGTAGACGGAAGGCGATCCACAGCGCCGCACCGGAGGCGGCGACGGCGATGGCCAGGGAGAGGTAGAACAGGCCGGGGTCGTAGTCGATACCCGGCACCATGCGCATGGCGTGCATGCCCAGGTAGTGCATGGAGCTGATTCCAGCGCCCATGGTCACGGCGCCACAGAGCAACTGCCAGAGCGGCTGCTCGGGTTGGCTCACCAGCCACAGGGCGAATCCGGATACCAGCACGGCAATCAGCAGGGAGAGCAGGGTCAACGACAGGTCGTAGCCCAGCGGAATGGGCAGGCTGAAGGCGAGCATGCCGATGAAGTGCATGGACCAGATGCCGATGCCCATGGCGATGGCACCGCCTGCGATCCACAGCACCGCACCACGTCCCTGGCTACGGGCCACCCGCCCGGCCAGGTCCAGCGCCGTATAGGACGCCAGGATGGCCACCAGCAGGGAAATGAGGACAAGGGAATAGTCGTAGCTGCCGGTGAGCATGAAGAACCTTTCATTCGAAAGAGCCGCCCCAGAACGGACGGCAAAACGGCAGGCATTCTAAACAAACTCGGAATGGGCAGTGAGACCGTATGGCAGATTGCCGCCATTCGAACCAAGAAGATGGATTGCTCCATCTTTGGGGGAATTCATTCGCCAACCGGGCCGCAGGTCCGGGCTTCATGACCAGGGGGCAGCTGCATTGCCCGTAGGAGCTGGCTTGCCAGCGAATGGCCCCGTTTCGCTGGCAAGCCAGCTCCTACAAGGTTCTTGGACCGATGGCAAATCTCTCGCAACAGCCAACGCAGACATAGCCGTTGAAATCGCCCCTACACGGTTTTTGTCACCCATCCGGCGCTTCTATGCCTGGGTTCAGTCGCGCGGCGGTTCTACTCCGCGCAGGGGAATGGGGGCCGACATCACGATGGAGGTTCGGGTCTCGCCGAAGTGGTTGATGCTGCCGACGAACCGTTCCAGGTGGCGAATATCGCGGGTGACCACGCGCAGGATGAAGGAGTCCTGCCCGGTGACGTGCAGGCACTCCAGCACTTCAGGCATTTGCTGCAACTGGGCGATCAGCCGCGCCTTTTCCGGCTGCGGAGTGGTCATGCCGATCAGCGCCATCACCTGGTAACCAGCCTTCTCCGCCGAAACCGCAGCACGGTAGGCCTCGATCACACCGGCCTCTTCCAGTCGCTTGAGGCGCTCGGAGGTAGCCGGCAGCGACAGCGATACCCGCGAGGCCAGGTCGGTCAGGGATATACGCCCCTCGCGCTGCACGACTTGCAGGATTTTCCAGGACTTTGCGTCCAGCTCCATATTTTTAAGGCCTCTTCGCCATGATTCGTTAATTGTTCAGGCAACCTGCCGAAACTACCGTAGTTCCTGCATTCAAGCTCCAGGCAGTGCAGCGCAGAATATTCGCCATGTCCACAGCCTGCGGAGCCTGCGCATGGAAGCCCTGCTGTTTCTCAAGTCCGTCCTCATCGGCCTGTCCATCGCCGCCCCGGTTGGTCCCATCGGGTTGCTGTGCATCCAGCGCACCCTGGGCCACGGCGCGCGCATTGGCTTCATCAGCGGCCTGGGCGCGGCGGCGGCGGATGCCTGCTACGGCGCGCTGGGGGCCTTCGGCATTGGCGCCATCACCCGCGTCTTCGTCGCGCTGTCCACGCCACTCGCGCTCGCTGGCGCGCTGTTCCTGGCCTGGATGGGGCTGAAGATGCTGCGCGCCATACCGCCCGAACGCGCCGCCAGTGCAGGCGACCCGGCACGCGCACTGCCGGCCTTCGCCTCGGTGTTTGTGCTGACCCTGAGCAACCCGCTGACCATCCTTTCCTTCATCGCCATCTTCGCCACCCTGTCCGGCGGCGAGGCCTTATCCGGAGCGGACGGCCTACTGATGGTGCTGGGAGTGTTCTGCGGTTCGGCGCTCTGGTGGCTGGCCCTCAGCCTTGGCGTCTCTACGATTCGCCATCGGTTGGGCGTGGGCGCCATGCAATGGATCGACCGCACCGCCGGGGTCTTTCTGCTGGGCTTCGCTGCCTGGCAACTGGCGCGGGTGATCGTGTAAGAGCGAATTCGCTCCTGCAACGGGTTCGTTTGCACTCACTTGGGTAGCCCGGTGCCATCGGCCGTTACGCCCGGTAATCCCCGTTTCCCCGTGCGCCCAGTCTTTTTTGGGGATTTATCGATGTATATCGGCCTTCCAGCACACATGGCGCGGCATTTGCTTAAAGAATTGCGACCTGAACGGATAGATATCGATTTAGGCCCAACTCAGCTCACCCAAAGGTTGCCGCAATTGATCAAACACACACTCCCACGCCTTCTGGGCGCCGCCTTGTGCGGCCTGCTCGCCACCCATTCCCTGGCCGAAGAGCGCACCCTGCGCGTCTACAACTGGTTCGACTACATCACCCCGCAGACCCTGGACACCTTCAAGAAGGAGAACGGCGCCAAGCTGATCTACGACATCTTCGACACCAACGAGGCCCTGGAAGCCAAGCTGCTCACCGGCAATTCGGGCTATGACGTGGTGGTGCCGTCCAACGTCTTCCTCGCCAAGCAGATCGAGGCGGGTGTATTCCAGCCGCTCGACCGCAGCAAGCTGCCCAACTGGAACCACCTGGACCCGCAGCTGATGAAGCTGATCGAGGCCAACGACCCGGGCAACCGCTTCGCCGTGCCTTACATGTACGGAACGGTGCTGATCGGCTTCAACCCGGCCAAGGTCAAGGCAGCCCTGGGCGAGAACGCCCCGGTGGACAGCTGGGACCTGATCTTCAAGGAAGAGAACATCGCCAAGCTCAAGCAGTGCGGCGTAGCCCTGCTGGACTCGCCGTCGGAGATCCTGCCCATCGCCCTGCACTACCTGGGCCTGCCGCCCAACAGCAACGAACCGAAGGACTACGACAAGGCCGGCGAGCTGCTGCAGAAGATCCGCCCCAACGTCGCCTACTTCCACTCCTCCAAATACATGGCCGATATCGCCAATGGTGACATCTGCGTGGCCGTGGGTTACTCCGGCAGCTTCTCCCAGGCGGCTAACCGCGCCAAGGAAGCCGGCAACGGGGTCGTGGTGGACATGCGCCTGCCCAAGGAAGGCGCACCGGTATGGTTCGACATGCTGGCCATTCCCAAGGGCGCGCAGAACCCCGAAGACGCCCATGCGTTCATCAACTATCTGCTGCAGCCCCAAGTGATCGCCCCGGTCAGCGACTTCGTCGGTTACCCGAACCCGAACAAGGACGCCACCGCCCTGGTCAGCCCGGAAATCCGCAACAACCCCAACCTCTACCCCACCGCCGAAGCCCAGGCCACGCTCTTCACCCTGATACCGCTGGAGCGCAACGCCGAACGCGCCCGTACCCGTGCCTGGACGAAGTTGAAGTCGGGGACCTGACGGACACGCGGCTCCGTATGAATACCTGTGGGGGCGATTTCAATCGCTAAGGGCAGCGCAGCTGCCCTCAAGTGATTCCAAATGGCAGGCCTTCGGCCTGCTCAGCGACTGAAGTCGCCCCCACAAGGTTTCCCCCGCAACACCGAGCCCTGTAGAAGGGGCGATTTCAAGCGCCAAGGGCGGCGCAACTGCCCCCCCATGTAATTCCACCACTCATTCCCCCCGCCTGAGCTTCCTCCCACCGGGTCTATGCTTTCTGACGCGTTCTCCAATGCGTTGGCAGCCTGCCCAAAGAAGTGGCACAGGCACACAAGGGGTTGGCACGGACAACAAGCTCCCCGCCGACAGCCAGAGGCAGACTAGGACTGCAGATTTCTGCCCTGCACCCGCGATAAAGACCAATAATTCAGGGAGCCGCCCCTATGCGAATAACCAGGATCCTCGCCCAATCAACGCTGGCCCTGGGCGTCTCGCTCATCGGCCTCGGCAACGCAAGTGCCGAGCTGCCGGCTGATCCAGGCATCGGCCAGACCACCTTGCCCTTCCCACCGGAACCGCACCGCGCCTACATCGTCGACGTGGAGTTCGAGAACTTCGTCGCCGGCCGCGTGACCGTGGTCGACCCGGAGAAGAAGAAAATGCTCGGCATGGTGAGCACCGGTTTTGCCGCGCCCTCCACCCTGAGCCGCGACGGCAAGCTGCTGTTCACCGCCGACCTGTTCTACTCCCGAGGCACCCGTGGCACCCGCACCGACGTGCTGACCGCCTGGGACACCAGCACCCTGTCGCCGTCCTGGGAAGTGCTGATCCCCACCAAGCGTGCCGAAACCCTGACCCAGCGCTACGCCCTGGGCACCAGCGCGGATGACCGCTTCGTCTACGTCTACAACTTCACCCCGTCCACCTCGGTGACCGTGGTCGATACCAAGGCGAAAGCCGTCACCACCGAGATCGCCATCCCCGGCTGCGTGCTCAACTACCCGGTGGGCCTGCGCTCCTTCGCCTCCCTGTGTGGCGACGGCAACCTGCAACTGGTGACGCTGAACGACGAAGGCAAGGAAATCTCCCGTACCCACACCGCCTTCTTCGACCCCAACGCCGAGAAGCTGGTCGAGCGCGCCTACGCCGTGGGTGACACCTACTACTTCGTCACCACCACCGGCACCGTGCGCGGCGTGGATTTCTCCGGCAAGTCGCCGAAAATCCTCGAGGCCTGGGAGCTGGTGAGCGATGCCGCCGAGAAGAAAGCCGGCTGGGCCCCGGGCGGCTGGCAGCTGATCACCGTCGCACCCAAGCTGAACCGCCTCTACGTGTTGATGCATGACGCCCATGAGCCGATGAAGTGGGAAGACCCGAGCCCCTTCGTCTGGGTCTACGACCTCAAGACTCACAAGCGCATCGGCACCCTGGAAGCACCCAACCCGATCTGGAGCCTGCACGCCACCAGCGATGACCAGCCCCTGCTGCTGGGCACCAACATCAGCGGCGGCCTGGAAGTCTTCGACCTGAAGAGCGGCAAGCACACCGGCACCATGGAACGCATCGCCAAAACGCCGATCCAGGTCCTCAGCCACTGACGAGGTGCAGCCATGCAACCTGATCCTATCTTCGTCATCGCCGCCGCCGTTGCGGTTGCGGTGATCCTGGCCAGCGCAGCGACCCACAAGCTGCGTGCGCCGGCGCGCTTCGCCAACCAGGTGGAGGATTACCAGTTGCTGCCGCGCGGCCTGGTACGCCCGGTAGCACGGGTACTGCCCTTCATCGAAGTGGCCGTGGCCTTCGCCCTGCTGGTACCCGCCAGCCGCCCGGTTGCCGCATGGGTCGCCGCCGCCCTGCTGGCCGGTTACGCCGGGGCCATCGCGATCAACCTGTGGCGCGGCCGCCGCGACATCGACTGCGGTTGCGCTGGCCCCGAACAGGCCCAGCCGATCCGTCCGGTGCTGCTGGCCCGCAACGCCGTATTGGTGGGCCTGGCGCTGATCGCCAGTCTCGCCCCCCTCAGCCGCGAGCTGGGCGTTTTCGACAGCTTCGTCGTGATCGCCTCCAGCGCCGTGGCCCTGCTCATCTATGCCGCTGCCGATGGCCTGATGGCCAACGCTCCCCGTCTGCTCAAACTTATTGGAAGGTGAATTATGGAAGCCCTTATCGTTTCCAACGTCCTGCTCTGGTGCCTCTTGATTGCCCTGGCCTTCGCCGTGATGGGCCTGGTTCGCCAGATCGGCGTACTCCACGGCCGCCTGGCCCCGGCCGGCGCGCTGATGGTCGACAAAGGCGTGGCCGTCAACGAACCCGCCCCCAAGGTTACCGCCGCCGACCGTAACGGCCGCCCGGTCAACTTCGGCTATGCCGGCGAGAAAGCCCAACTGCTGTTCTTCCTCTCGCCCACCTGCCCGATCTGCAAATCCCTGCTGCCGGCCATCAAGTCCATCGCCAAGGACCAGGCCGACCGCCTCGACGTGATCTACGTCAGCGATGGCGACATGGATGCCCAGAAGGCGCTGATCGCCGAGCACAAGCTGGAAGACGCCACCTACGTAGTCGGCCCGGAAGTGGGCATGACCTACCAGATCGGCAAGCTCCCCTACGCCGCATTGATCGACAACGCCGGCGTGCTGCGCTCCAAGGGCCTGGTGAACTCCCGCGAGCACCTCGACAGCCTGTTCGAAGCCGAGCACCTGGGCAGCCCCACCCTGCAGCAGTACCTGCACAACCACTCGCACGCCCACGGCGCACACAACCACTGAGGAAGGGAGCTCTCCATGAAACTGCTAGACCGCCTGTTCGAGCGCTCCACGCGCCACGTCGCCGACACCACTTCGCGACGCAAACTCCTCGCCCGCCTGGGCTCGCTGATGGTCGCCGGCGCCGCCCTGCCGGTGCTGCTGCCCATCGACCGCACCAGCAAGGCCCTGGCCGCCGAAGCCCCGAAAGCCGGCGATCCGGGTGACCCCAACAGCTGCGACTACTGGCGCTACTGCTCCATCGACGGCTTCCTGTGCAGCTGCTGCGGCGGCTCGGTGACCTCCTGCCCGCCCGGCACCGAGGCCTCCCAGGTGACCTGGATCGGTACCTGCCGCAACCCGGCCGACAACAAGGACTACATCATTTCCTACAACGACTGCTGCGGTAAGCACAGCTGTGCCCAGTGCGCCTGTACCCGCAACGACAGCGAAGAGCCGATGTACCGTCCGTTCAACAACAACGACGTGAACTGGTGCCTGGCGGCTAAATCGCACATCTACCACTGCACCGTCTCCATCATCCGCGGCGTCGCGATCTGACCCCGGAGGGCCGCCATGCGTTACCTGTTGATTGCTGGACTGATGTGCGCCATGGCGGCCCCGCTGGCCCTGGCCCGTGCCATTCCGGACCCGAACCAGAAACACGCACCGGGCAACGAAGAGCTGCAAAAGCCCATCGCCCAGGCGGGCTACAGCACCCCGGTGAACTACCAACTGCAATGCGCCGGCTGCCACCTGGGCGACGGCACCGGCTCGAAGGCCAACGACACACCGAAGATGAAGGACTTCGTCGGTAACTTCCTCAAGGTAGAAGGCGGCCGTGAATTCCTGGTGCGAGTGCCGGGCATGTCCCAGTCGGCGCTGAACAACGCCCAACTGGCCGACCTGCTCAACTGGCTGATGCGCAAGGACGGTATGGCCGGCACGAGCGTGCCGGACAACTACCAGCCCTACACCGAGGCCGAAGTGGCCGCAGTCCGCAAAGTCGCCCTGCTCAACCTGCCCGATACCCGCGCAGGCCTGATCAAACAGATGCGCGAACAAGGCATCGCCATCGACGACGGCATGGACGACGCCTACTGAGTTTTATGCTGGACGGCTTGTGCCCGCCTTCATGGCGGGCTTTTTTTGTGCGCGAGAAAAGCGACGTAGGTTGGTGCGGGCGGCGTTCCGCTAGAGCGAAGCGAAACCCAACAGACGGACCTGCAAGCGGTGTCGGCTTGGACGGCCAAAGCACATCGTTGTCGGTTTCCCGGCTTTGAAGTGCGTAGGTGGGGGGATGTAGTACTGCTGTCGGCCAGAAGCATTCGCTCGCCGAAGCCCGCTGCCACTCCTCTCCAGTCGTTCGTAGATATCTACAAAGCCAGGGCCGATTCAAACGGTTGCTTTCGGCTGTGGATTCAATTGGCCGAGTCGGGAGGTGGCGCGGTTAGCCATTCGCGGGGAACCAGCACCATAACCATGTGCTGGAGTCGAGCCTTGAGTAACTCCTGGCTTCAGTCGTGTATAACAAGCAGGCCCCGACGCGACCAGCATCGGGGCCATTGCGGCGGGGCGACTAGTCGGCCTTGACGATCTTCGGCGGGATCCAGCTGGCGTCGAGAATCGACGGACTCTGCTCCTTCGGCCAGTACATGCGCATCATCGGCAGGAAATCTCCTTTTGGTGCTGGCAGCCAGTTGGCCTCCTTGTCCTTGCCGGGCGATTCATTCTGGAAGTACAGGGTCAGAGAGCCGTCGGCGTTGTACTTCAGATCGTTGCGGGGACTGACGGTGAACTTGTTCAACGGATTGGCTACGAACCACCAGCCCTGATCGATCTGATACATGGTGATGGACCAGAAACCATTCACCGGGGGCGTCTGTCCCTTGGGGAAGGTCAGGGTGTAGCGATTGGCGCCATTGAGTGTCTGGCCGCCGCTATCGACGGTGGTATAGGGATAGACAGCATCCTGCTCTAAGTTCGCCGGCCAGCCAAAGGCGGCGACCACAGCGCGCTTCATGTATTGCGTGCCGTAGACACCGAGCCCTTTTGAAAAGACCCAGCCGTTCACCTCGTTGCCAATGGAGTGCTGGTTCGCGCCGATTTCCTTCAAGGCAACCGTGGGCAGATCTGCCAACGCCTTCTGCAACCCCGGGTCCAGCTTGCCGAGTTCGAATGGCTTGCAAGGCTCGATGCCCAACTTGGCCATACGAGCCAGGATGGGACCATCTTCGGCAGCCGGGGGAGCGTCCTTGCACATCAATGAGGCGAGCTTGTTGAAGTAGGCCTCGGTGCTCATCCCAAGAATCACGTCCTGCGGCTTGGCGGTCATGCTGAAACCCGGGTTCGGGTCCACCGTAGGGGCCTTGGGCGTATAAGCCTTGCCCCAGGCCGACAAGGGCGTGATTTTCAGCTGCGCCTGCAAGGCATTGACCGCCTTGTAGTCCTGATCGCTACCATTGGCGTAGGTGCGGCCCAGAATGAGCATCTTTGTGGTGGCGGAGTTTATCTGGACCATGCCCTTGGGAACTTCGCCCTTCCAGCCCGGACCTGTGAGTAGGTAGTTGGACGCGCTACCACCGGTGGTGCGCGCTCCGGGCGAGTGGAAGACGGTCATCCACAGGTCGTACATCGGCATCAGGTAAAAGCGGGTACCCATGTCGGGATAGCTGAACACCTGCGGCTCGCTCAGGTCCACCCAGGCGGCCGAATAAAGTGTGTCGGCATTCGGTGCCGACACGCCACGGTACTCGGCGGGCGGATAGCGATGGACGTTGATGAACTGCCCCATGGGTCCATGCAGTCCGCTCACCTTATCTACGTTGGTCATCTGCACGCGGGTGACCTCGGTGGTGATCAGCGAGTAACCGTAGACGTAGGCGTCCTTGGCAATCTGCAGGGGCTCATCCTGATCAGCGGCCGACACGTGGCCGGTCAGCCCCAGGCTGATAGCGGCAGCCAGAATGGCTGTTGACGCGAGTTTCATATGCTTCTCCTTGGTCAAGAGATGGCTTATGCGCGGCGGGGCCCAGCGCGGGTTGGATATCGACTATCGCTACAAGCGAGGGGCCGCTGCAGACAGGTTGCCCACGAAACCACCACGTCACTGCTACAGCACAGCGCAGGCGATCAGCCCTTTTCGCCTGATCCGGTGCGCTACCGGCTACTCAAAACCTCCAGGTAGCGCTGGCGGCGAGTGCCTGGATCCAGGCATTGTCGAACTCGCCAGACACCCGTTGGGGGGCATTGAGTGGTAGCGGCTTTTCCTGACTGACCGGCATATCTCCGAGCCAGACCAGTTCATAACTCAGGTTCATCTCGGTCTGGGCATTCAGGGCATACGTCATCCCTGTGCCGAGGCGCCAGCTCTCTGCCATTGGCACCGTGAGCGTGCGATCGTCGTCATCCACCGGTGAGCTGTCGTAGCCAACGCCAACGCTCCACATCCAGCGCGGATCGAAGCGGAACTGGGTGCCCACGGAGAGATGCCAGGTATCCCGATAATTCGCATCAAGCGTCGCTGAGCGGGGATTGCTGCTGTCCAGGTCGACACCCACCTCACCGAACCTGGACCAGTCCTGCCAATTGGCGCTGGCCAGCAGTGCCCAGCGTTCATTGAGCTGGTGGTACAGGCTGAGGGTCAGGGTCTGCGGCACGTACATGTCGATGCGGGTATTGGCGTCGAGCAGTCCGCGATTGCGCAACAACTGAGCCTTCGCGGGGCCAACACCCTGAAGGTCCAGACCATCCTCGAACGTGATGTCGACCTCGCTGGTGTAGCTCAAGCCATATCGCGTTCCTGGAGTAGGGGAATAAATAGCCCCCAGATTGGCGCCATAGCCCCAATCATGGTCCTTGTAATTCAGTTGGCCATCCTCGCGCTGGAGTATCCCGAGCGGATCATTGTTGACCGCCAACTCGCTATCCAGGGTTGCATAGACAGCACGCAGGCCAACGCCGAACGCCCACTGCTCATTGAGGCGATAGGCCAGTGCCGGCAATAGAGACAGACCACCCAACTCACCGTTCTGCAGGAAGTAGCGACCGCTCCAGTCGTTCTCATAATCGAGATCGAGGCCGAAGTCGCCGTAGCTGGCAAACCCGACCGACCAGCCATCACCGATCTCCCGGGTAACGAAAAGACTCCCTCCAGGCAGCCACTCCAACGCATTGCCGCTGCCTGACCCGGCGACGTTGGTGCTTTCGTCCCGATCGAACTCCAGGTGGCCGTGCAGCACCTGAGCACCCGCGGAGATCTGTGTACCGGGCAACCAGGCCATGCCCGCGACGTTGCTGGCGAGGGTCGCGGGGCCCTGTGCCCTGGCTGCGGCTCCGGCATTCGCCAGCCCCACATTGTCCGTGCCGATCTCATAGAGCATCAGCCCGCCCGCCAGCAATTGACCAGGCAAAACCAGAAGGGCCGTGGACGCTGCGGCATAAAGACGTGGGTTCATCTCGTTATCCTTGACAAGGTTGGCACCTTGTAGCGCTAGCGCGACCCTCTAAATGCGAGTTCCGGTGAACCGACAGAAACTTGAAACAGCCGGGTCCCTAATAGGACAGGAGAAGGGACTGCAGATGGAAAGTTGTCGCGCCCACTCCACTGTAGCTTGCATAAACGCAGCTTGCATTTTCGGACTGGTCGCGCGCATTCCGCCGGACAATGTCCTGACCAATAGAATTAACCGGGGCGGGAAAGTGGGAAGAAGAAGCGTAAAAGAGAACAGATTAATGAGTGGCGGAAGTTGGAGAGATCAGGCAGAACCCGCAGTGTCACGACCCCGGCGGCATCACTCGCCGGTTCCCCGTTTTGAAAAGAACATCTCGGCAAGTTTGCGCATCCCGATAACGCGGCCGATCTCGTAGAAGGCGAAGAACGGAACGAAGGCAACGATGATTACCAGCACGCGCGCCCCCAGTTCGTCGGCGCCGAGGTCACTGATATCGTGCAAACCACCCACTAACCCCTGACTGTGGAACCATCCCTCGACCAGGTGCTCGACGACGCCGAACAGCAGCACAAAGATGCCGAACAGGATCGTTTTGTAGAGCATCGGTACGATCAGCGGCTTGTCTTCGAAGTGTCTGCTGAACCCGAACATCTTGCCGATGAGGATGACCTTGGCGATGACGAGCGCCTCGATCAGAGATATTCCGTAGTGCAGGTAGGCCGCACCGGTTTCCTCGATGATCAGCCTGCGATAGATCGTGAACGAGCCCAGGAATACCCACAGGTAAAGGACGATGATCCAGAACAGCCTGAACTCCTCGAGCACCCGTTCCTTGGGATTGGTTTTGGCCTCGCGTTTCATATTGACGTCCAACCGTTCCGTCAGTCGCCCGAAACGCGTTGCCCCGCTGTGATGATTGTCGACGGTATGTTCTCGGGAAACAGCGAACCGTCGGTGAAGTACATGGAGTATCTCCTTGGTGAACGTCGAGTGACGTCCACGCCGACTCATCATGCGGCGCAACTGCTTTGGCAAATTGAGCCGGTCCATCTGCCATTTGAGATACATCGACTGCACTTGCGCTGGAATCTTCCGATCAAGACCCAAGTCCAGCCCCGAAAATAAGCATAGGAAGTGTCATCGGTGCGTCAACTGCAAGCATCTGGGCAGTAAGCTAAATGGCATCACAGGTTGCCTGGCGATAGGCGTCTGCCCAAGTCACCTTGCGTGGATCGACCTGGCCATCCCACCCATGCAAGCTCCCAGCGCCCTCTGGCCGTCTATGATCGATAAGCAGGAAAGCAGAGGGGGAGCCACGATGCAGCGCGTCAGTCCGAATGGCCTACTGTTGGCCTTGACGTTCTGGATACTTGCCGTGGTTTGTGTTCCTTTTGCCCAGGCGGAGCCTGCAGCGATGCCCAGTGAGCTGCCGGTGCTGGCAGAAGGGTCTGGGCTCGGGCGCATGAGCGATCAGTTGGACCTGATCCGCCAGAAGGTGGCAGGTGACTCCAATGACGATTTTCTGTTGGCACTGCGTCAGGCGGCGATGCAGGTGCAACGCCTCGCCGATGCCTTCAGCGACCTGCGTAGCGCCGATATTGAACGTGTGGACGACCAACTGAAGGTGCTGGGGCCGGAGCAAGCCGGCGAGGCAGAGAACCTGGCCAGTCAGCGGCAGCAGCTGATGCAGGACAGAGTGGCCCTGCTCGATGAGCAGCGTCAGGCCAACCAGCTGGTGCAGTCGGCCGCTGATTTGTCGGCGCAGATCAGCAATCTTCGTCGCAGCCTGTTCAACTCGCAGATCAGCACCCGTGTGGCCAGCCCTTTGAGTCCCAAGTTCTGGTCGCAACTTGTTCCTCTTTCCGGGGACGATCTCAGCCGCCTGCGTGGCCTCTGGGCGGACGCTTCATCAATGCTGCACGACGCATTTTCCTCGGAGCGCAACGGGCTGTTCATCGCCAGCCTGGTCGCTTCCGGGCTGCTGTGGAGCGTGGGTCGGTACTTGCTTGAACGCCTACTGGCCTGGTCAATGATCCGCTGGCTGCCGGAAGGGCGCATGCGTCGGACAGGCTTCGCGCTGGGCGTTGGCCTGATCTCTCTGATCACCATTGGTGGGGCGGTATCGCTATCGCTCTGGGGGTTGGAGAGCAGCGCTCAGCTGCCACCGAGCATTGCTACGTTGGGGAGCCAGTTGATGTCAGTGGTGGTGTTCTGCGCCTGCGTCACCGGGCTCGGCCGCGCACTGCTGATGCCGTCCAGACCGTCCTGGCGCCTTCCGCCGGTCCCGAACCCGGTAGCCAGTGCCCTGGCCTGGTTCCCGCCGCTGTTGGCGCTAGCCTTGGTGATCGTGGTCACCCAGGATCGGATCAACAGCGTGATTGCCAGTAGCCTGGCCTTGACCGTGGCTACCTATGGCTTGACCGCGTTCGTCACTGCACTGCTGTTCGCTGTTGCCTTGTTGCGTTACCAGTATGTGCGTCGACGTTCCGGACTGGGGCAGCCACAGGGCATCGCTGGATTGATGGCCTTCGTGGCCAGTGCGTGGGTGGGGTTCATCCTGGCTGCGTTGTTCATTGGATACCTCAGTCTGGCCTACTTCCTGACCGTGAAGCTGCTGTGGATCAGCGTAGTGGCGGCCAGTGCCTATCTGGTTATCGCTTTCTACGGGGATTTCTGTGAAGCCCTGTTTTCACCACGTCTTCCCGGCGGCCTGGCGCTGGCCTCCGCCTTTGGGCTCCCACAACGGCACCAGGCACAGCTCAGTACGCTGTTGACCGGTCTAGGGCGCAGTCTGTTGTTGTTCATCGCCGTGATGCTTGCTTTGTTGCCGTCCGGATCCAGCCCGGGAGATTTCCTGGGTGTCAATCATTGGAGAGGATTGGACAAACCGCTATGGGGGCTGAATATCCTTCCGCAGGACATCCTGCTTGCAGTCGGCTTTTTCCTGGTCGGGCTGCAGGGTATTCGTGTCCTCAAGCGCTGGTTGAGTGACGAATTGCTGCCTGATACCAACCTGGACACCGGCATGCGGGCCTCACTGGTAACCCTGGTTGGTTACCTCGGCTTCATCCTGCTGGCGGTGGTGGTCTTGTCGACCGTGCACATCGACCTTAGTAGCCTGACTTGGGTGATCAGCGCCTTGTCGGTGGGCATTGGCTTCGGCCTGCAGGCCATCGTGCAGAATTTCATTTCGGGCCTGATCCTGCTCACCGAGCGGCCGGTGAAGGTCGGGGATTGGGTCAGTCTTGACGGGGTCGAGGGCGACATTCGACGCATCAATGTGCGGGCCACCGAAATCCAGATGTCGGACCACTCCACGGTCATAGTCCCGAATTCGCAATTCATCTCGCTGAAAGTAAGGAACGTGACCATGGAAAGCGCCCTGGGGGTGGTCGGTATTCACCTGACCCTCCCGTTGGACACTGACATGCGTCAGGTGCGGGACCTCCTGCTGAAGGTCTATGGCGAACATGCCGCCATCCTCGAGACTCCTGCACCCTCGGTGCGCCTCAACGACCTCGCCAGCAACGGCATCATCTTGACCGTCACTGGCTATGTCAGCGGCCCTCGTCTGGTTTCCGACACCCGCAGCGACCTGCTGTTCACCATCCTTGAGGCCCTGCGGGAACAGAAAATCGCGCTTTCGTCTCCGCAGAGCTTGCGGTTGATCGAGGGTGGCCAGGACGGTGATGGCAATCAAGGGGGAGCTGTTGGCTGAGCGGTACATGCGGCTTGCTATTCTGGATCAACCAGACTGACACCAAGCCCATCACCGGGGTCAAGGTGCCACCTGGCACGCCCTGGTGGGGCAGCGCCCGAAAGTCTTTCCGTCTGACATTGCAACAAACTGCCCACCGCTACTTGGGTAAATGTAATTGGCCGATCTTTGCCCTTATCGATCGACAGCTTCTGGCCGATGGCAGCCCCTTCCGTATCCCCTTGCCCTCCCCCTCCTCTATCCCTATCCTGCCCCGGCCACGGTCAATCTCGTGGCCGGGTTTGACAGCCTGTTAGCTAGGCGCGATTGCGCCACAAGGTGCATGCGAAAAACGGCGGACGTTTTTTGCAGGCCTCCACGCGTATGCAGTTTTTGAACTGCACTGCTCTATGGCGGATCGCGCGGGGAGGCCCTCGGGTCTGCCGGGTCCTAGCTCCGGTCTGTCAACCCCGCGTGGTCCGTCACCCTTCGACTGACAGCGGACGGTGACGACTCCAAGGACTAGAGCTAGGAGCTCCACCATGCACGACGCATACACCCCCATCGTTTTCCATCACCACACCCACCGCCTGCGCGCCGTGATGATCGACAACCAGCCCTGGTTCGTCGCCCATGACTTTGCCCAGTTGATGGGTGTTCGCAATGCCCGCCGTTTGCTTGATGCCCTGGAGCGTTTTGAAAGGCGCACCCTCCTGCTCGCGAACGTTTGCGGCTTTCATGAAGAAGTGGAAGCCATCAGCGATGCCGGGGCCTACAAGGCGCTGTTTCGCTTCGCGCGCCCCGCGCATGCCGAGATCAGTCGCTGGCTGAGCGAGGTGCTGGTGCCGACGCTGCATGACTATCACCGTGACCCGAGTGCCGAGCCGCGACGGGCTTTTATCAGTTGGGCCAACCGGCAAGTGGGTGTGGTGCGTTGGCAGCGGGAGCTGTGGGTGGCCTGGCGAGATTTGCCGGCATTCATTGTGGACGGCGTGGAGGTATCGCCATGAGTGCTTCCCATGAAGAGCGGCGGGTCCGGCAGTTGGTGCAGCGGTTGGAGGCGCGGCTGCATACCACTCAGGTAATTGCCGAGGTGTTGATGGATAACGCGGCACTGCGCGACGGCGATCCGGGGCCTTACCTCAACGAGTACCGGGAAGGCGCCCTCCTGGATGCGGTGATTCACTTGTCCCGCAGTAGCCATGAGGACTTCTGCCGATTGGTGGAGATGGTGAAGTTGCCGATTGGGCGGCGTGTGCTGTGACTTGGGGGCTCGGTGGTGTGGGGGTTGTTGCTTCGCGACTGAAGTCCCCCCACAGGACCGGGCCCAACGTTCGAGCCAGGATTGATTTCCCTCACCCCTGCCCTCTCCCAGAGGGAGAGGGGGTTGGCCGTGCGCTGCAGGTGATTGGGCACGGCGGCCGGGGCAACTGAAATCGCCGCCACAGGAAAGTTGGGCGAATTCACTGCGTTGTTGCAGCTATTCCATATCGCTATGGCCTGCATCGTACTGTTGTATTAGTTGCCGCGAAGTTCGCTTGGCTAGCATCGGCGAAGTTGTCCTGCCGATGAGAACAATAAATGAACTTAGGAAAGATCATCAGTCGGAGTGCCCTGTACTGGCCCGACTACGAGGCGGTTGTCGATAGCCGGAAACGGATCACTTTCGCGCAGCTGGAGGCTCGCACCAATCGTCTTGCCTCCGGGCTCCAGGCCCTGGAGCTGACCCGGGGCGCCCATGTGGCGATTCTGGCGCTGAACCGGGTGGAGCTGGTGGAAGCGGAAATCGCCTTCTACAAGACCGGCATGGTCAAGGTGCCGATCAACGCCCGCCTCTCCCTGGACGAAATCCTCCAGGTCCTTGACGACTCCCACAGCCAGGCAGTGCTGGCCGACGGCCGTTTCGCCGCTGCCCTCCACGCCCGTCGCAGTGAAGTGCCGCGCCTGCGCTGGATCATCTCCCTCGACGACGAAGCTGGCGACGCCCGCTACCCGGACGTGCTGGAACGTGGCAGCGAGGCACCGGTGCACTGTGATCCAGACGACGATGACCTGGCGGTGCTGCACTACACCTCTGGTAGCTCCGGCGTACTCAAGGCCGCCATGCTCAGTTTCGGCAACCGCAAGGCGCTGATCCGCAAGAGCATCGCCAGCCCTACCCGGCGTGCTGCCCCGGGCGATGTGATGGCCCATGTGGGCCCCATCACTCATGCCAGTGGCATGCAGATCATGCCGTTGCTGGCCGTGGGCGCCTGCAACCTGCTTCTGGAGCGCTACGACGACCATCTGCTGCTGGAAACCATCCAGCGCGAGCGGGTTACCCGTTTGTTCCTGGTGCCGGCCATGATCAACCGCCTGGTGAACGTTCCGGAGGTGGAGCGTTTCGACCTTTCCAGCCTGCGCCTGGTGATGTACGGCGCCGCTCCCATGGCTCCGGCCCTGGTGAAGCGCGCCATCGACGTATTCGGACCGATCCTGGCCCAGGGCTACGGTGCGGGCGAGACGTGCTCCCTGGTGACGGTGCTGACCGAACAGGACCACCTGATCGAGGGCGACGACCAGCGCCGCCTGGCCTCCTGCGGCCGCTGCTATTTCGAGACCACCCTGCGGGTGGTGAACGATGCCTTCGAGGACGTGGGCCCCGGCGAGATCGGCGAAATCGTGGTCAAGGGTCCGGACATCATGAAGGGCTACTGGCAGGCGCCGGAGCTGACCGCCGAGGTCATGCGCGACGGCTATTACCTCACCGGCGACCTGGCCACGGTGGACGAGCGCGGCTACGTGTTCATCGTTGACCGCAAGAAGGAAATGATCATTTCCGGCGGTTTCAACATCTACCCCACCGAAGTGGAACAAGTGCTCTACAGCCTGCCCCAGGTGTTCGAGGCGGCCGTGGTGGGCGTACCGGACGAGCAATGGGGTGAGGCAGTCCGCGCGGTGGTGGTACTGAAACCGGGCGAGAGCCTGAGCGCCGAAGCCATCATCGAGTATTGCGGGCGTTCCCTGGCGGGTTTCAAGAAGCCCCGCGCGGTGGATTTCGTCAAGGAACTGCCGAAGAACCCAAACGGCAAGGTCGTGCGCCGCCTGATCCGCGAAGCGTACTGGCAGAACAGCGAACGACGGATTTAAGGGAGACAGGCAGATGCTCAAACCAAGCGAGAAGGCCAGCCGCGTCATCGACGGCATCAACACATTCGTCCGCGACGAACTCGACCCGCTGGTGCAGCGGGAAGGTATCACCTGGGGCCAACCGGTCGCCCGGCCCCTGCTGCGGGATATCTGGAAGCGCTCCTGCGAGCTGGGCTTCTACAACGCCCTGCTACCGGAAAACCTGGGCGGCGCCGGACTCAGCATTGCCGAACTCTGCGCAGTGAAGGAAGCGGCGGTGCTGACCGGCTCGCCCCTCGCCCCGCACGTGCTGGGCGAACTCTCCGGGCCACCCCGTATCGGCCATTTGTTCCGGGTCGCCAGCGACTTCCAGGTGGACGCTTTCCTGAAGCCGGTGTGCCGGGCGGATAAGGCCGTGTGCTTCGCCCTGACCGAGGCAGAAGCCGGTTCCGACGCCACCGCCATCCGTACCCAAGCCCGCCGCGAGGGTGACCATTACGTACTCAACGGCGCCAAGCGCTACATCTCCGGCGCTACCTACGCCGACATCGCCGTGCTGCTGGCGGTGACCGAGCCGGGACGCGGCCCCCAGGGCATTTCGGCATTCTTCGTCGACCTCACTGCCGAAGGGGTTCAGGTGGACAGCGACTACTCGGTGATGTCCGGCGGCGGCGCCCACGGCAACATCCTGCTGGAAAACGTCCGCGTCCCCGTGGAGAACCGCATCGGTGACGAAGGCGCTGGCTTCAAGCTGGCCATGGGGCGCATCACGCTGAACCGCCTGCTGCACTGCCCAACCATGCTCGGCATGGCGGGCCTGGCCCTGAACCTGTCAATGGACCACGCCCGCACGCGCAAGCAGTTCGGCCAGCCCATCGCGCTGTTCCAGTCCATCAGCCACATGCTCGCCGACATGGCCACCGAGCTCCATGCGGCACGCAGCATGATGTTCGCCACCGCCCTCAGCAACGACGCCGGCGGCGATATCAAGGTCGAGGCATCGATGTGCAAGCTGTACGCCTCGGAAACCGCCTTCCGCATCGCCGACCGTGCGGTGCAGATCCACGGCGGTACGGGGCTTGTTGCGGGCCATCCCGTCGAATGGCTATTCCGCGCAACGCGCATGATGCGCATCCTGACCGGCACCAGTGAGATCCAGCGCAACACCATCGCCAAGGGCATCCTGATGCCCGGTTGAAGCGCCCTGCAGTACCCGTCTGGCCGGGGAAGCCGGACGGGGTCTTCTACAACGACAACAAGAGCATCCCCATGAACCGAGACAACACTGCCTTCCGCCCTGCCAGCGCCTGGACCATCGCGGTCCTGCTGGCCTTCATGATGCTGGTCAATTTCCTCGACAAGGTGGTGATCGGCCTGGTCGCCGTGCCCATGACCGAGGAACTGGGCCTGACCCCCACTGAATTCGGCCTGATCGGCGGAGCCCTGCATTGGCTCTTCGCCGTCTCCGCTGTGGTCGGCGGTTTTCTCGCCAACCGCCGGCCAACCCGAACCCTGTTGCTGGGCATGGGGCTTTTCTGGGCGCTGATCCAGCTGCCCATGCTGTTCGCCAGTTCCCTCTGGATGATCGTCGCCTGCCGTGTGCTGCTGGGCATCGGTGAAGGCCCCGCCTCCCCGGTGGCGACCCACGCCCTGTACAAGTGGTTTCCCGATGATCGCCGCAGCCTGCCAGTCGCGCTGTTGCACTCCGGTAGCGCCATGGGCCTGCTGGTAGCCGGCGCCATGATCCCCTGGATCAGCCTGCACTACGGCTGGCGCACCAACTTCGCCGTGCTGGCGGCCATCGGCGTGGTCTGGTGTGCCCTCTGGCTGCTGCTGGGCCGGGAAGGCACCCTCGACAACCTGCGCGCCGGCCAGGTGACCCCGGATACCCATCGAGTGCCCTACCGCCGCCTGCTGACCGATGGCAGCGTGCTGGGCAACTACGCCTGCCACTTCGCTGCCAACTGGTCCCTGGCGCTGACCCTGACCTGGGTGCCGAGCTACCTGGAAGTGGGACTGGGCATCGACCCGCTGAACACCGGCCGCATGTTCGTCCTCTTCGTGGTGGTGACCACACCGCTCAGCCTGTTCATGGCCTGGCTGTCCCAGCGCCTGCTGCATCGCGGCGTGCCGTCACGCCTGGCCCGTGGCGCTTTCGTCTCGAGCTGCCTGATCGTCGCCGGGCTGTTCTCCGCCTCGCTGATCCTTCAGGAGCTTTCGGTCACCACGCGCATCATCACCCTGACCCTGAGCGGCGGCCTGGCACTGGTGATGTACTCGGTGGGGCCGGCGATGCTGGCGGAGTTCACGCCCAGCAGCCAGCGCGGCGGCATCCTCGCTATCGGCAATGCGGTGGCCTCGCTGGCCGGGCTCTCGGCCCCTGTGGTCACCGGCCTGCTGGTGCATGGCGCCGGTGCCGGGCATCCGCAGGGCTACGCCCAGGGCTTCCTGGTGTGCGGCGGCGTGCTGATCGTGGCGGGCCTGATCGGCCTGGTGAGCATGAACCCGCAGCGCTCCCGCGAGCGACTGGCTCAGGACGACTCGCCCGCGCTCGGCTCCAGGGCCTGAGCCTCCTCCTCGTCGACGCGCTCGATCAGGCTGCCGCGCCAGCGGCCTTCCCGCACCGCATCCAGCAGGATCGTGCGCACCAGGTCCTGCATGCAGGACGCGGCGAAGGACAGCGGTTTGTGGATCGAGTGGGCGATGGACACGGTGCGCGTGATGCGCGGTTCCACCACCAGCCGCGCACCCGTCGGTTCGAACAGCTCCACCAGCGGCGGCCAGTTGCAGATGGTCGCCGCCAACCCACTGCGGACCAGGCTGGCAATCCCCGGGGCTGACTGCTGTTCGTAGGCCACGTTGAGCACCACCCCCGCCTCCATCGCCGCCTGCTCGATGCGCCGTCGCAGGTGCAAGGCCCGCGGCGCCACCACCAGCCGCGTGGCGGCCGCCTCGGCCAGGGTGATGGGGGTGTTCTTCTCGGCCTCGCTGGCCGGCCCCACCCAATACAGGTCCTCGCTGAAGATGGGTTCGGCGGCTACGTGCTCCAGCTCCTCGGCATTGGGCACCACGCCAAAGTCCACCTTGCCCAGCTCGATGGCCTGGCCGCCTTCGCGGGTGAGGCCGTCGCACACCGTCAGGGTGATGCTGGGGAACTTCTCCGCCGCCCGCGAGATGATTTCCGGCAGCAGCAACGCCGAGGCGGTGGCAGGAATGGAAACGGACACATGCCCCTTGGGATCACCGCGTGTCGAGGTCAGTTCGTCCTTCACCGAGTCCAGCTTCTGCACCACCGAACGCGCCACCTCATAGAGGCGCCGGCCGGCATCGGTCAGGGCTACGCCATCGTGTTGGCGCTCCAGCAGCTGTATTTCCAGCTCGCTTTCCAGCAGACCGATCTGCCGGCTCAGGGCCGGCTGCGCGATGAAGGAGCGGCGCGCGGCGGCGGAGAAGCTTCCAGCCTCGGCGATGGCGATCAGGTAGCGGAGCTGCTTGAGGGTCATAGGGGTCTCGCTGGCTATGCCGAAGTGATATGGCAACTATCGGAAGACACTATTTGTCGGGGTTCCGGGGCGCCCCTAGTATCGCTTAAACATCAGATAGAAGGGAGTATCCGCAACTTCACCTAACTACGCAGAACAATAAGTAAAGGGCAACCAGAGCCAACTTCCCACCTCGATATCCATTCTGCCGAATAGTGTCGATTTGTCGCTCAAGCGGCCGGGATTCCTATTGCCTGGATATACCCAAACTTGTTGTGCCTGCGCCTGAAACTTGGTTCACACTCGAAAACAAAGAGGATAATGAGTGATGAGATTCAATATGCGCGGCATTGTTCGTCCGCCGTTTCTCCTATTGCCCCTGAGTTGCCTTGTCAGTCATGCACTGGCAGCCGATTTCCAGATCGGCCAGATCGAGGGCCAACTGGATTCCTCGCTCTCCATCGGCACCAGCATCTCTACCGCCAACCCCGATCCGAAGCAGCTCAATAGCGCCACCGGCGACGACGGCAGGCGCAACTTCCGCTCCGGCGACGCCTTCTCCGGCATTTTCAAAGGCACCCATGACCTGCAGTTGAGCCACGGTGACGTCGGCGTCTTCGTGCGGGGCAGCTACTGGTACGACTACGTCCTGCGGGACCAAGACCAGCGTTTCAAGAATGTGGAAGACAACAACCGCAAGCGCTCAGCGAAGACTGCGGGCACCGAGTTGCTGGACGCCTTCGTCTACTACAACTACGCCATCGCCGATCAACCGGGCTCGGCGCGCCTGGGCAAGCAGGTGGTGAACTGGGGCGAAAGCACGTTCATCCAGGGCGGTCTCAACGTGGTCAACCCCTTCAATCTTTCGGCTTTGCGCCGTCCGGGTTCGGAGGTGAAGGAAGGCCTGGTTCCGGTAAACATGTTCTACGTGTCGCAGAACCTGACTGAAGCGATCTCCGGGGACTTCTTCTACCAGCTGGATTGGGAACAGACCCAGCTGGACAACTGCGGCACCTTTTTCTCCAGCAACGACTTCCTCGCCGATGGCTGCGACGGCCTCGACGTGGGCAACGTGCTCACCGGCAACCCGGCGGCAGTGGCTGGCCTTACCCCGTTCGGCGTCAACCTGACTGACGAGGGCATCCGTATTCCCCGTGCCGGCGATGAGGATGCCCGCAACGGTGGTCAGTGGGGGATGTCCCTGCGCTGGTTCGCCGCCAACCTGGACACGGAGTTCGGTGCCTATATCGCCAACTACCACAGCCGCGTGCCTTACATGGGCACCATCAGCAGTCCCTACTACACCAACAGCACCTTCGCCCCGCAGCTGTGCGCCAACCTCGGCGTGCCCCTGGCCAACTGCGGTGCTTTCCTTCGCAGCGCCAACGGCCAGAGCCTGGCCGGTGCCCTGCGCCTGGGTACCTCCCAATACCTGGCCCAGTACCCGGAAGACATCCGCCTGTATGGCCTGTCGTTCTCCACCAACCTCAGCACCGGTACCGCGCTGCAGGGCGAGATCAGCTACCGGCCGAACATGCCGATTCAGCTCAACGGTACAGACGTCATCCAATCGCTGCTGAACAACGCCGCACGCTCGCCCCTGGTGGCCGAAGACATCCGCCCCGACGCGGACAGCACGCTGTTCAACGGCTACCGGCGCAAGGAAGTCACCCAGGCGCAGGTCACCGCCACTCACTCTTTCGCCCAGATGCTGGGGGCCGATCAACTGGTGGTGGTGGGCGAAGTCGGAGCCACCTGGGTCGGAGGCCTGGAAGGCACCTTCGGTCCGCGCTATGGCCGCAGCGGCACCTATGGCAGCGGCATCCTCGCCAGTGGCGCCTGCGCGGGTATCTCGAAAACGCCGGAGCACTGTAACGACCAGGGGTTTCTCACGCGCTTCTCCTGGGGTTACCGGGTGCGCACCAACCTGAGCTACCCCAACGCCATCGCCGGTATCGACCTGCGCCCCAACCTCTCCTGGCAGCACGATGTGGACGGCAACGGCCCCGGCGAAGGCTCGGCCTTCAGTGAAGGTTCCAAGGCCATCAGCGTCGGCCTCGACGCCTCCCTCAACAACACCTACAGCGCCAGCCTGGCATACACCGATTTCATCGACGGCGACTACGGCACCCGTGGTGACCGCGATTACCTGTCCATCAGCCTGGGCGTCAATTTCTAAGTGGAGTCCCTCATGATCAACACCCACAGCCTGGTGCGTGGCGGCGCACTCTTCTGCACGCTCCTCCTGTCCGGCCAGGTTCTGGCCGCTGTCTCGCCGGAGGACGCAGCCAAACTGCAAGGCCCCCTGACCCCGATCGGTGCCGAACGCGCCGGCAGCGCCGACGGCCGTATTCCAGCCTGGGACGGCGGCTTGCAACCCGCCAAGCCCGAGCTGACGGCCAATGGCACGCCGGCCGATCCCTTTCGCGGTGAGCAACCACTGTTCACTATCGATGCGCGCAACTACACCGAGCACCAGGAGCATCTGAGCCCCGGGCAGATCGCCCTGCTCAAGCGCTACCCGAACAGCTTCCACCTGCCGGTCTACCCCAGCCACCGCTCGGCGGCCGTACCCGACGCCCTCCGTGAATCTGCCGCACGCAACGCCACCAGCGCCCGCCTGGTGAACGACGGTAACGGCGTGGAAGGGTTCTCTGGAATGGTCGCCTTCCCCATTCCGCAGAATGGCCTGGAGGTGCTCTGGAACCATCTGACCCGCAATCGCAACGCCAGCTTCAGCCTGACCTCCGACAGCGCGGCGCCCCAGAAGGACGGCGCCTACACCATCATGACGACCCAGCAGTACTTCACCCGCCGCGACGCGGTGAAGGGCATGGCACCGGAGCAAGCGCGCAACATCCTCTACTACTACAGCCACCTGCTTACCGCTCCTTCACGCATGGTGGGCGAAGTGGTGCTGGTGCATGAAACCCTCGACCAGGTGGCCGAACCGCGCCTGTCCTGGGTCTACAGCGCCGGTCAGCGACGGGTACGGCGTGCCCCCAGCATCGCCTATGACACGGCTGGCCCCACCACCGCAGGCCTGCGTACCGCCGATAGCCGAGACATGTTCAACGGTGCGCCGGACCGCTACGACTGGAAACTGGTGGGCAAGAAGACCCTCTACGTGCCCTACAACAGTTACCGGCTGGCCTCCCCCGACCAGCACTACGACGACCTGTTGCAACCCGGCCACGTCAACCCCAACGCCACCCGCTACGAGCTGCACCGTGTATGGGAGGTGGTTGCCACCCTCAAGCCCGGCATGCGGCATATCTACAGCAAGCGCCACTACTTCATCGACGAGGACACCTGGGCCATCCTCGAGGCAGACCACTACGACAACCGTGGCGAACTCTGGCGCATCGGCGAGGCCCACAGTTACTACCACTACAGCGGACAGTCGGCGGTCAACGCCATGGAGATCACCTACGACCTCAACAACGGCCGCTACCTGGCTTCCGGCCTGACCAGCGAGCAGCGCCATCCGTTCGACTTCAGCTATCAGGCCAGCACCTCTGACTACTCACCCGGTGCCCTGCGCAGCAAGGGATTGCGCTGAGCGACTCTCCTGCCGCCATTGTGCGACATGCCGATGGCGGCCCTTCCTGGCCGGTACACCATGCCCACCCCATCCCCCCGAAAGTCGCTCAGCGACACGCTGCTTGGCGGCGACGAACCCGACCCGCGCTTCACCCTGGCCAACGAGCGCACCTTCCTGGCCTGGGTCCGCACGGCGCTCGCCCTGATGGGCGGCGGCATCGCCGTGGAAACCTTCGCGGGCCAGGCTTTCGAGCCCTGGCTGCGATTGACCATCACCCTCTGCTTGCTGGCCCTGAGCCTGTTGGTCAGCATCGGCGCCTGCCTGCGCTGGCTGGCCGTGGAACGGGCGCTGCGCCACGGCCGCGCCCTGCCGCTACCGGTGCTGGTGCCGCTGTTGACCCTGGGCTGCTGCCTGGCGGCGCTGATCCTCGCCAGCCTGTTCTGGCCCCGCTGAGATGACCACCCGCAACACCGACCGGGGCCTGCAGGCCGAGCGCACCGAGCTGGCCTGGCGTCGCACCCAAGTGTCTCTGCTGGTGATCGCTTGCCTGGCGCTACGTGGCCAGTCGCCCCTAGTGATGATCGTCGCCCTGGTATCCGCGGGTCTGCTGTGGGCCTGCCAGGGCGGTCGCTACCGGATCAGCCTGGCCATGCTGCAGGACGAATGCGGTCGCGCACGACCGGTCCTGGTGATCGGAACCAGCCTGGCCCTGGTGGCAATGACGCTGGTGGCTCTCCAGGGCGCCTGGCGCTCGGCGCAGCCCACTGCCCTTCACAAGGAAGCGACAACGATGACTGTCCGCACGCCGGCTACCCAACACGGGAACACAACAGCCCCAGCCCCTCGATAAAAAGCCGCGCCGAAGCCAGGAAGTCGACGGCGCCGCGTAGGCGACCGACGGCCTGACTTACTTCGGCAAGAGCGCCCCGGCGCGCCGCCGCCTCGGGGCGCGGCCGGAGCCTTGGTGTGGAATCAGGGTTCCACCAGGTTGAATTGCGGATTGGCCTCGTCCAGCCCACCGAGAAGCTTGAGCAGCTTGACGCGACCGCTCTCGAACTCGATGCCACCCACGGTGGCCTCCTTGAGGAAGCCGGTTTCCTTCAGCGCGATGCGATCCAGCAGCACCTTGGTCATGCTCAGGTCCACCTCGGCCTCGGGGTGGCGCATGCCCTTGCGGTAGGTCAGCACGCCGT
This sequence comes from Pseudomonas sp. BN415, assembly GCF_029871195.1. NCBI lineage: Bacteria > Pseudomonadati > Pseudomonadota > Gammaproteobacteria > Pseudomonadales > Pseudomonadaceae > Pseudomonas > Pseudomonas sp. BN415. The sequence goes on along the minus strand of NZ_SSOK01000028.1, from coordinate 145,604 downwards.
TGCGCAGGGTCAGGGCGTAATCCTCGCCCAGGTCGCTGAAGCGCCAGTTGATACGCAGGTCCTCCCCGGCGGCCTTCATGGCGTCGATGCGCACCGCCAGGTAGTCGAAGAACATGCCCGGCGTCAGGGCGCGGATCATGTCTGGCGCACCGTTGCGGCCACGGGGCTGCGCCACGCCCTGGCGCAGTTCCTGGGCGCCGCTCAGGTAGACGTTGCGCCAGGTGGCGTTCTCGCTCTGGTAGCCCAACTGCTCCAGGGTGTCGGCCTGCAGGTCCCGCGCTGCCTGGTTGCCGGGCTCGGCGAAGACCAGATGGTTAAGCAACTGCGCAGCCCAGCGATACTCCCCGGCAGCGAATGCCTTGCGGGCGCTGGCCAGTACCGAGTCGGCGCCGCCCATGGCTTCGACGTAGCGCGTGCCGGCGACTTCCGGCGGCAAGGGGTCGAGGTTGGCCGGGTTGCCGTCGTAGAAGCCCATGTAACGCTGGTAGACGGCACGCACGTTGTGGCTGAGGGAGCCGTAGTAGTCGCGGCTGTACCACTTGCTGGCCAGACGCGGCGGCAGCGACGACAGTTGCGCGGCGATCTCGGTGGGCGTCAGGCCCTGGTTGATCAGGCGCAGCGTCTGGCTGTCGAGGAAGGCGTACATGTCACGCTGGTCCGCCAGATAGTCACGGATCTCGGCGCCTCCCCAGGTGGGCCAATGGTGCTGGGCGAAGAGCACATCGGCCTTGTCGCCGTAGCGCACCAGCGCATCGTCCAGGTAGTGCGCCCAGACCTTGGCGTCACGCACCAGGGCACCCCGCAAGGTCAGCACGTTGTGCTGGGTATGGGTGGCGTTCTCGGCCATGCAAAGGGTGCGGAACTGCGGGAAATAGAGATTCATCTCCGCCGGCGCCTCCGTGCCAGGGGTGAGCTGGAACTCGATCTCCACCCCGTCGATGGTACGCGTCTCCAGGGGCTTGGCAATCAGCTCGGTGGGGGGGATCAGCGTCACCGTGGCATTGATCGGCGTGCTCTTGCCCAAGCCGGCATCCACCTGCCCCCGCTCGCCCCTAGGCAGCAGCGAACCGTACATGTACTGGGCCCGGCGCATCATCGCCGGGCCGGCCAGCACGTTCTCGCTGACAGCGTGCTCGTAGAAGCCCTCCGGCGCGATCACCCGCACCTTGCCAGCCTTCACGTCAGCCTCCTCGATCACCCCGCGAACACCGCCAAAATGGTCGACGTGGGAATGGCTGTAGATCACGGCCAGCACCGGCTTGCGTGGGCGATGCCGGTAGTACATCTCCAGGCCGGCACGGGCGGTTTCGGTACTGATCAGCGGGTCGATGAGGATCAACCCGCTGTCGCCCTCAATGATCGTCATGTTCGACAGGTCCAGCCCGCGCACCTGGTAAACGCGTTCGCGTACCTGGAACAGACCGGCGATGTTGTTCAACTGCGCCATGCGCCAGAGGCTGGGGTTGACGCTGGCCGGGGCATCCCTGCCGTCCAGGAAGTCGTAGGCCTTGCGGTTCCACACCGGCAGCCCGTCGGCATTCTCGACGACACCCTTGAAGGGCTCGAGCAGCCCCCGGCGGGCGTTATCGAAATCGGCCCTGTCGGCGAAGGGCAGGCGCTCGAGCCAGTCCTGGTTAAGGGTGCGGGTGAACTCGGTGGCAGGTTTGCCGGCAGCGGGCTGGTCGGCATGGGCGCCGCCGGACAGGAAAAGCGCCAGGGCGATGGCGCTGAGGCGGAAGCTGGGCATGTAAAGGCTCGTTCTGGTCTTGTTGGTATGAACGGACACGCGGTCCCTCCGCGACTCTAGGGAGGCCCGCCACCCCGCGCCAATACCAGAGGCGCATGCCGGCCATAGCGGGTTGCGATAGCGAACGAAGGCCAGGGGAGACCACGACGCTGACGTGCGGCGACCCCGCCTCAATCGCTTTTTCTTGCCTGGGCAAAAAGCCTTGCGCGCTTTGTTGGTACGAGCGAGGCAAAACCCAACGAGGGGTCTTGCTCACCGCATTGACCTGCCGCCGCACAACCCCAAACGCTTGAAGCCATCGCCCGAAAGCGCTGCCCCCTGCTCGGAGAAGAATTAATCTCCTGATCGCAAATCGATCGCCAAGAGAAGAACCGGCACACTGATCAGCGGGCAGCCGTAGCCAACTACAAGAAAGCGGGCGCAAGCGGTTCAGCCCAGCCAATCGAGCAAGTGGCGCCTCTTCATATCAGTAAACATCTAAAGGACTAGCGAATGAGTACTCGTATCGAACTGACGGTAAATCCAGGCGAAGATCAGCGCGCAGCAATCCTCAAGCCCTTGCGGGCCTATAACGTTTCTCAAGCGGGTGACCCAAAGCGAGAAGCAATCGCCCTGCTAGTCCGCGATGAGCACACCAACGAAATCATTGGGGGCCTTTATGGCGAGATCTTTTATCGTTGGCTGTTCATCGAGCTGCTAGCCATACCTGAGCAAGCAAGAGGGCAAGGCACAGGCTCACGCCTGATGAACATGGCAGAAGATGTTGCACGTGAAAAAGGCTGCGTCGGCATCTGGCTGGACACCTTCGATTTCCAGGCACCCGAGTTCTATCAAAAGCACGGTTTCACCGAGTTCGGCCACCTCGATGATTTCCCTCCAGAGCACAAGCGCTTCTTTTTCCAGAAACGATTGGTTTGACGTGCTGTTTAAACGAAAAGTGCATGCACACCCATCGATTGCCGGCGGGTGGTTTGGCTTGGAGACGATCTCCCCAGTCGGACTGATGGCGGCGAATTCGTCGCCAAGTTCGTCCAGGTATCGGAATCGTGAGCGAGGCAACGCTCAGGCAGATGAACACCCCGGCAGCGACCAGCAGACTTTCCATGGACAAGGCTCTCCAAGCCGGTCGGCCAGGCGTTGCCGTTGTAGGGGCGATTTCAATCGCTTTGTCTGCGTTAGCTGTTGCGAGAGATTGACCATCGGGCCAAGAGCCTTGTAGGAGCTGGCTTGCCAGCGAAACGCGGCCATTCGCTGGCAAGCCAGCTCCTACGGGCAATGCAGTTCCCGACAACACGTAACGCAGACATAGCCATCTCAATTGCCAAGCAGAATGAACTCGCCCCCACAGAAAAAGCAGCGGCCTGAGCGGGTTCAGGGCCTATAGCCCTGGACCAGCAGCCAGCCTTGCACCAGTCGACGAGGCTGCTCCGGGAGGGTGGCCAGGGCCTGGGTCAGCTCACCCCGATGCAGGGCGGAAACGATGGGGGCGAGTTCGATGCCTTGCAGGTGCCAGATGCCCAGCGGCTGGTCCGCCGTTACGACCACATCGGCCTCTTCGATCAGGTCGCCATGGATCACCGGTGCACGCTCCACGCGCACCCGGCTGAAGTCCGCCGACGCGTGCATGGGCTCGGCGTCGGGCCAGTCACGGCGCTCACGCCAGAAGGCTGCGTCTGGCCAGCGTTGCTCCAGAGCGTAGAAGTCCCGCCCGGTGCGGGCGAAGCGCAGGAACAGGTGTTCCACCCGGCGCTGGTGGAAACGCCGGGCCAGTTCGGCGCACGCGGGGCGTTGAATCATGGTGTTGATCACTGCCGATGCCTGCAGGGCCGACGACAGCGACTGGAAGATGCCGTTGCCGGAGAGTGGGTCCACCGCCATCGCGGCATCCCCTACCCGTAGCCAGTTGGGGCCGCTGGCCTCGTGGAAGAGAATCGCCGTGCTGCTGCGGGCGTGCAGGCGGGCCGGCTGCAGGGCCTGGGCGCCGAACAGCTCGCGCACCAGCGCGGAGTCGCGGCGGCGATGGGCACAGTAGTCGGGAAGTTGCTCCTTGGGCGGCAGGCCGCGGGCGTCCAGGGTGATCTGCCAGTAGCAGCGGCCGTCCGTCAGGCGCGCCATCCAGGCCCAGCCATCGGGCAGGCTTTCCACCGCCGAGGCCGGTTGACCGGGGGCGCCCTGCCACTGGTTGAGCAGGCTCAAGGTTTCCGGTCCGCGCAGGCGACCACCGGCCAGCGGCGCCTGGCGACCACGGGCTTCGACAAGAAAGTCCGCGCGCAGGGGGTCGCCCGGTTCGAGATGGATCAGTTGGCCGTCTCCGGTGCTTTCCACTTTCAGCACCCGCGCCTCCAGCACCTCGATGCCAGCAGCGCGCAGGTCTTCGCGAATGGCAGCATCGAACTGCGGGCGATCCAACAGGCATTCCTGATTGATCGACTGGCCGTCGCCGTTCCACTGCACCCGCCGCGGCGAGGGAGCGGCGGCGCAGGCCAGCGCACGATCAAGGCCGGCTTGCCGCAGCCCATCCAGCACCCGTTGGGACACGCCCTCCACTGCCGCAAAGCGGCGCCATTCGCTGACCACCCGCACGGAGTAGCCCAGCCGACGCAGCCCGAGAGCCGCCGCCGCTCCGGCCGGGCCGGCACCGAGCACGACGATCTCAGTCATGGCCACGGCGCTCCCGTCCGGTAAAGGCCGCACCCTCGCGTAGCCACTGGAGCACAGCCTCGCGGCCGGCGCCGGGATGGGCTTGCAGGAAGCCGGCGATGATGCCGGAAAGGGCCGCGCAACCGATGCTGGAACCCGCCACGCCATTGGCCGCTGCGACATGGGCGCCGAAGTCGGCTTGCGGGCTGTTCAGCCAGGACCATTGCCCCGGCGCGCAGCGGGCATCGCCGGTCACGCGGATCACGCCCGGATAGGCCGCCGGGTACACCGGCTCGCCCTGGGCCGGGCTGGAGGCGCAGAGCAGGATGCCGGCGGTATGGGCCAGCACACAGGCCTCACGCAGCACCGGGCGGTCGTTGCGCAGGCCGAGGCTCAGGTTGACCAGGGCCACGTTCTGCTCGATCAGCCAGTGAAGGGCAGCGGCAATCTGCAGCGGGCTGGTCTGCCAGCGCTCGGCGAAAACCTGGGCGACACAGAGGCGGACCGGGCCGCACGGGCGCGTCAGGGTGTCCAGCACCACGCTGCCGTGGCCGAGGGCATCGGGTTGGGTTTCGCCATCGAGCAACTCACCGCCTTCCAGCCAGAAGCGCCGGGCCAAGACGACGCGGCTCCCCTGCTCCGGCGCGAAACCGCTGTCGATGATGCCGACGGCAAGCTCACTGGCCATGGCTCACCTGCTCGGGTTCCTGGCTGTGCAACTGGCCGTGCTCCAGGCGGAAGGCGATGTCGGCCTGGGCCAGGGTGGATGGCCTGTGGCTGATAAGAATGCGCGTACGCCCGGCGAAGAGCTGGTCGATGGCGGCGATCACTTCGCGCTCGGTGGCTTCGTCCACCGCCGAAGTGGCTTCATCCAGCACCAGGATCAGCGGGTCCTGCAGCAGCGCGCGGGCGATGGCGATGCGTTGTTTCTGCCCGCCGGAAAGTTGCTGGCCGCGCTCGCCCAGTGGATTGTCCAGGCCCAGCGGCAGGGATTCGATCAGGCTGTCCAGGCGGGCCAGCCGCGCTACCTGTTCCAGGGCCTCGCGGGTGGCGTCGGGGGCGCTGTAGACAAGGTTCTCGGCCAGGGTGCCACGGAACAGGACGATGTCCTGGCTGACCACGGCGATGCGCCGGCGCAGGGCAAAGAGGTCCAGTTCGCGCAGGTCGACGCCGTCCAGCAGGACGCGCCCCTGGTCCGGGTCGTAGAAGCGTTGCAGCAGGTCGATCAGGGTGGATTTGCCGACACCCGAGGCGCCGCTGATGGCGACTTTGAGGCCAGCGGGAATGCAGGCGTCTACGTCGCGCAGCACGGCACCGGCACGTTGCTCGTGGGCAAAATGAACGCGCTCCAGGCGCAGTTCTCCCCTGCCCTCCGGCATGGGTTTGGGCGCTTCGGGCTGGCGCACGGGTACCGGTTCCTGCTGCAGCTCCATCACCCGGCCGAGGCTCACGGTCATCCGTTGCAACGCCACGTAGAGGCCCAGCAGGCTCTGCACCGGCCCAACGGCCATGCCGAGGTAGGTGGAAAAGGCGATCAGCGCGCCCAACTGCCAGGTGCCCTGGATCACCCAATAGCCGCCGATGAGGAAAGCACAGGCGCGGGACAGCGAGGTCAGGGTGCCGGGCACGGCATGGGTGAAGAACTCGGTGATTTGCACACGCAGCAACTGGCTCATATAGCCCTGCCCGAGCCTTTCCAGGCGGTCCGATTCGCGTTTCTGCTGACCGGCGGCCTGGATGAATTTCATCGCCGGCAGGGTTTCCACCAGGAAGGACGACACATCCGCCGAGCGCTCGCGCAGGCTGCGCACTTCGCGCTCGACCTTGCGCCGCATCCAGCGCAGCCAGAGCACTTCTATGGGGATCAGCAGCGCCAGCAGCAGGGAAAGCTGCCAGGACAGCAGCAACATCAGGGTCACCGCGCCAATCAGGCCGATGACGCTGGAGACGGCGGAGAACAGCGAATCCACGGCGAAGCGCTGGATTTCCGCCACGTCGCCATCCAGCCGGGAAAGGATGTCGCCGATGCGCTTGCGGCCATAGAAGGCCGGCGAGAGTTGCTGCAGGTGGCGATAGAGGTCATCACGCAGGGCGAAGAGGATGCGGCCCGAGAGCCGGGTGTGCAGGTAACGGTTGATGCCCGACAGCACGGTGCCGAGGATGCCGACGGCGATCATCGTCACCGCTACCTGCACCAGCAGGCCGAAGTCCTTGGCGAGCAGGCCGTCGTCGATCAGGGTCTTGGTCAGCCAGGGTTGGGCCAGCACCAGCAGGGAGGCGCCGAGGGACAGGCCCAGCAGCACAAGGATGGCGCGCAGCTGCGGGCGGACGAAGCCATAAAGCCAGGCCAGGGCACGGCGCAGCAGGTCGGGGTCGCTGGTTTCCACCAGTTTGAGGAGCAGACGAGTCATCAGGTTACGGCCAGGATCTGCAGTTTCACTGTGGGGGCGAATTCATTCGCGATGGGCTGCAACGCAGCCCCCTTGGGTCTTTCAGGGCAGACCTGCGGTCTGCTTGGCGAATGAATTCGCCCCCACAAGGTTCCTGCCACACATTTCGAAGGAGGCCATTTCATCCCCTGAGCTGCTTCAGCTTGCGATACAGGGTCGCGCGGCTGATGCCGAGGGCGTCGGCGGCGGCCGAGACATTGCCCTGGTGGCGGTCCAGAGCGCCGCGGATCAGCTCCAGCTCGTTCTCGCGGATGCTGCCGGGCTGGCGGCAACTGGCGGTGAGTTCGTCCAGCAGGCTGTCGGTGAGGTGATCCAGCCCCAGCACTTTCTCGCCCGCCTCGCGCATGGCCAGCGCCGAGCGCAGGACCATTTCCAGCTGGCGGATGTTGCCCGGCCAGTCGTAGCCGGACAGCAACTCGGTGAGGTCCTTGTCGAGGCTCACATTGGACGCGCCGAACTTGTGCAGCACGCCGCTGATCATTCCGCCCAGGTCATCCCGCTCACGCAGGGCCGGCAGACGCAGGCTGACGCCGTTGATGCGGTAGTAGAGGTCTTCGCGGAAGTGCTTTTCCTGCACCAGGCGTTTGAGGTCGCGGTGGGTGGCGCAGATCACGGCGACGTCAATGTCCTGTTCTTCGCCAGCACCGAGCGGCGCTACCTTGCGCTCCTGCAGCACCCGCAGCAGGCGCGCCTGCAGGCTCAGCGGCATGTCGCCGATTTCGTCAAGGAACAGGGTGCCGCCGTGGGCCTGCATCAGCCGTCCAACCATGCCGCCGCGACGCGAACCGGTAAATGCGCCTTCGCGGTAGCCGAAGAGTTCGGACTCGATCAGGCCTTCCGGGATGGCGGCGCAGTTCACCGCCACGAAAGGCTTGTCGGCACGCGGGCTGGACTGGTGCAACGCGCGGGCCACCACTTCCTTGCCGGTGCCGGTCTCGCCCAGCAGCAGCACCGGGAGTTCGTTGGCCAGGCCCTGGCGCGCCATGCGCAGAGCGCGGGCGAAACGGCTGTCGCGTCCGGCCAGCTCATCAAGTAGCAAGGCTTTCTGCGAGGCCGGCGCCTTGGCAGCAGGTGCCGGGCCGCCAAGGCTGGTGTGACGCGGCACCTGAAGGGCGCGGAAGAAGAACTCGCCCTTGGCGGTCTGCACGCTGCTCACCCCGCCCTGCAACAGACGGGTGATGAATTGCGGCGAGCGTTCACCGATGAGGTCGCTCGAACGGCGGCCCACCAGCGCTTCGCGGCGCATCTGCAACAGGTCGCAGGCGCGCTCGTTGGCCGCGAGTACTTCGCCGTCCAGGCTGACGGCCAGCAGGCCGTGCCAGGCACTGCCGAGGTATTGCGGACGGCTGTGGAAGGCCAGCACCAGATGATCCGGGTAGCAGAGGCCGAACATGCGGCTCTCGATGTTACCGGCGGCCAGCATCAGGGTGGCGAGGTTGTCCTGGGGCTGGGCCATGACCCCTTCTCGGGTCAGGTCGATCACGCCGACCACCCGGCCCTGGGGATCGCGCAAGGGCACCGAGGTGCAGGAGAACGGGCTGAGGCGATCCAGGTAGTGTTCGCCGCAGTTGATCAGGGTCGGTCGCCCTTCGACCACGGCGGTGCCGATGGCGTTGGTGCCGCGCAGGGACTCGCTCCAGCAGCTACCGGGACGCAGGTCGCGCAGGCCGAAGCTCTTGAGGAATTCGGTCTGGCCTTCGATGGCCAGAACGTTGGCCTGGGCATCGCCGAGGATGATCAGCCCGCCCTTGCCCTGCTGGCTGACCAGGTACTCCAGCTCCGGCGTGGCGGCATCGATCAGCAGGCGGTTGCTGTCCAGCAGCAATTGCAGGTCGTGCCGCTGCTCGACCTGCTCGCCTTCCAGGCAATTGAGGCCGTGGCCGAGACTGCGCCGCCACGAGGCATCGATCTCGTCGCGTAGCACGCCCTGGGGCAGTTCGCCTTCGCTGGCCAGTTTCAAACGAGCCTGACGCGACTCGTGCAATGGATCGGCAGCGGTTTTTATTCGAATGTCTTGCGCCATCTCTCGCTCCAGCGTGCGCCCCGGCATGGGCCGGCGGTCAAGTCGCTCGCCTTGAATGTCTACACCCCCGGCCCACGTCCGTAAAGAGCGGGCCAACTCCCCTGCAGGCAGCAAGTATCAAGCCATTCCGGCCGTCGCCTGCTCTTGCGAAGCGTAGTTGACAGTCAGGTTGGCACAGGTTTACGTTAACGTAAAGGTAAACACAGCCACGAGCCCCGACCATGCCCACCACCTACAGCATTTCCGACTTGGCCCGCGAACTGGACGTCACCACCCGCGCCATCCGCTTCTATGAGGAGCAAGGCATGCTCAGCCCCGAGCGCCGTGGCCAGGAACGTATCTACAGCCCGAAGGATCTGGTGGCACTCAAGCTCATCCTGCGGGGCAAGCGCATCGGTTTCTCGCTGGCCGAATGCAAGGAACTGATCGACCTCTACGACCCCAGCAGCGGCAACCGCAAGCAGCTGCAGACCTTCATGGACAAGATCGCCGCGCGCCGCGCGCAGCTTGAACAGCAACTGCTGGATATCCAGCAGATGCAGCTGGAACTGGATACGGCCGAAGAACGCTGCCTGGCGGCAATGGCCGAAACCGAACGCAAACAGGGCGTCAACGCCTGATTCACTCATCCTCCGACAATGACAAGCACAGGTGTAACGATGAGCTACCCCACTCTCAACTTCGGTCTCGGCGAGACCATCGACATGCTGCGCGACTCCGTCCATCAGTTCGCTCAAGCCGAACTGGCCCCGCGTGCCGCGCAGATCGACCGTGATAACGAGTTCCCCATGGACATGTGGCGCAAGTTCGGCGACATGGGCCTGCTCGGCATGACCGTGGAAGAGGAATATGGCGGCACCAACATGGGCTACCTGGCACACGTGGTGGCGATGGAAGAAATCAGCCGCGCGTCCGCTTCGGTCGGCCTGTCCTACGGTGCCCACTCCAACCTTTGCCTCAACCAGATCCGCAAGAACGGCACCCACGAGCAGAAACTCAAGTATCTGCCCAAGCTGTGCTCCGGCGAACATGTCGGCGCACTGGCCATGAGCGAGCCCAACGCCGGCTCCGACGTGGTGTCGATGAAGCTGCGCGCCGATAAGAAAGGCGACCGCTACGTACTCAACGGCAACAAGATGTGGATCACTAACGGCCCGGACGCCAACACCTACGTGATCTACGCCAAGACCGACGTCAACGCTGGCTCGCGCGGCATGACTGCCTTCATCGTCGAGCGCGACTTCAAGGGCTTCTCCCGCCACCAGAAGCTGGACAAGCTGGGGATGCGCGGTTCCAACACCTGCGAGCTGGTGTTCGAAGACGTTGAGGTGCCGGAAGAAAACATCCTCGGTGCGGAAGGCCGAGGCGTGGCCGTACTGATGAGCGGCCTGGACTACGAGCGTACCGTGCTCTCCGGCGGCCCGACCGGGATCATGAGCGCCTGCATGGACGTGGTGCTGCCCTATGTGCACGAGCGCCAGCAGTTCAAGCAGTCCATCGGCGAATTCCAACTGGTGCAGGGCAAGCTGGCTGACATGTACGCCGGCATGAACGCGTCCAAGTCCTACCTGTACACCGTGGCCAAGGCCTGCGACCGCGGCGAGGAATCACGCAAGGACGCCGCTGCGGTAATTCTCTATACCGCCGAAATGGCCACCAAGATGGCTCTGGACACCATCCAGCTGCTGGGCGGCAACGGCTACACCAACGAGTACCCGGCGGGCCGTCTGCTGCGCGACGCCAAGCTCTACGAGATCGGCGCCGGCACCAGCGAAATCCGCCGCATGCTGATCGGCCGCGAGCTCTACAACGAAACCCGCTGATCGCCACACCGAGCCCCTGTAGGAGCGAGCTTGCACGCGGACAAGCCTTCGCCAGCAAGCTGGCTCCTACAAGAGAGCACTGGGCACCACACTCGACGGAGCGCGCCAGATGGCCATCCTGCACACCCAGATCAACACCCGTTCCCCGGAGTTCGCCCGCAACAGCGCGGCGATGCTCGAACAGGTCGGCGCCCTGCACAGCCTGCTCGGCCGCATCCATGAAGGCGGCGGCGCCAAGGCCCAGGAACGCCACACCTCGCGCGGCAAGCTGCTGCCTCGCGAGCGCATCAATCGCCTGCTGGACCCCGGCTCGCCCTTCCTCGAAATCGGCCAGCTCGCCGCCCATGAGGTGTACGGCGAAGACGTACCCGCCGCCGGCGTGGTGGCCGGCATCGGTCGCGTGGAAGGCGTGGAATGCATGATCGTGGCCAACGACGCCACGGTGAAAGGCGGCTCCTACTACCCGCTGACTGTGAAGAAGCACCTGCGCGCCCAGACCATTGCCCAGCAGAACCGCCTGCCCTGCATCTACCTGGTGGACTCCGGCGGCGCCAACCTGCCGCGCCAGGAAGACGTGTTCCCCGACCGCGAACACTTTGGCCGCATCTTCTTCAACCAGGCCAACATGAGTGCCATGGGCATCCCGCAGATCGCCGTGGTCATGGGCTCCTGCACCGCCGGCGGCGCCTATGTGCCGGCCATGTCCGACGAGACCATCATGGTGCGCAACCAGGCCACCATCTTCCTCGCCGGCCCGCCGCTGGTGAAGGCCGCCACCGGTGAAGTGGTGACCGCCGAAGAGCTGGGCGGTGCCGACGTGCACTGCAAGGTGTCCGGCGTGGCCGACCACTACGCCGAGAGTGACGAGCACGCCCTGGCCCTGGCCCGTCGCAGCATCGCCAACCTCAACTGGCGCAAGGCCGGCGAGCTGAACCTGCGCGCCCCGCTCGCTCCGCGCTACGCCAGCGATGAGCTGTACGGGGTGATCCCGGCTGATGCCAAGCAGCCCTTCGACGTGCGCGAAGTCATCGCCCGCCTGGTGGACGACTCCGAGTTCGACGAATTCAAGGCGCTGTTCGGGACCACCCTGGTGTGCGGCTTCGCTCACCTGCACGGCTACCCCATCGCCATCCTCGCCAACAACGGCATCCTCTTCGCCGAGGCCGCGCAGAAAGGCGCGCATTTCATCGAACTGGCCTGCCAACGTGGCATCCCGCTGCTGTTCCTGCAGAACATCACCGGCTTCATGGTGGGCAAGAAGTACGAAGAAGGCGGCATCGCCAAGCACGGTGCCAAGCTGGTGACCGCCGTGGCCTGCGCCAAGGTGCCGAAATTCACCGTGATCATCGGCGGCAGCTTCGGTGCGGGTAACTACGGCATGTGCGGTCGCGCCTACGACCCGCGATTCCTGTGGATGTGGCCCAACGCCCGCATCGGCGTGATGGGTGCCGAGCAGGCCGCCGGCGTGCTCACCCAGGTCAAGCGCGAGCAGAGCGAACGCGCCGGCCACAGCCTGAGCGCCGAAGACGAAGCCCGCATCAAGCAGCCGATCCTCGAGCAGTACGAGCGCCAGGCGCATGCGTATTACTCCAGCGCACGGCTGTGGGACGACGGCGTGATCGACCCGGCGCAGACCCGCGACGTGCTCGGCCTGGCGCTCTCGGCCAGCCTCAACGCCCCGATCGAGCGAACCACCTTCGGCGTGTTCCGCATGTAAACCCTGCTTGCGACCGGTGGAGCCATCGTAGGAGCCAGCTTGCTGGCGAACCCGGGTACCACCGCTGATCGCGAGCAAGCTCGCTCCTACAGGAGAGCAGGATGACCGACTTCAACACGCTGCAACTGGACTTCGCCGACAACGGCATCGCCACCCTCTGGCTGAACCGTCCGGACAAGAACAACGCCTTCAACGCCGGGATGATCCGCGAGCTGATCCTCGCCCTGGATGCCGTCAAGGCGCATGGAAAGGTGCGCTTCCTGGTCCTGCGCGGCCGCGGCCGGCACTTCTCCGCCGGCGCGGATCTGGCCTGGATGCAGGAATCCGCCCAGCTCGACTACGCCGCCAACCTCGACGATGCCCGCGAGCTGGCCGAGCTGATGTACAACCTCTACCACCTCAAGGTGCCAACCCTTGCAGTGGTGCAGGGCGCGGCCTTCGGTGGCGCGCTGGGCCTGATCAGTTGCTGCGACATGGCCATCGGCGCGGTGGACGCGCAGTTCTGCCTGTCGGAAGTGCGCATTGGTCTGGCCCCCGCGGTGATCAGCCCCTTCGTTGTCCAGGCCATCGGTGAGCGCGCCGCGCGCCGCTACGCCCTGACCGCCGAACGCTTCAGCGGTGAACGCGCCCGTGAACTGGGCCTGCTCGCCGAGTGCTATCCATCCGAGGAACTGGACCAGGCCGTGGAAGCCTGGACGGCCAACCTGCTGCAGAACAGCCCGCAGGGCATGAGCGCCACCAAGGACCTGCTGCGCGAAGTCGGTAGCGGAGCCCTCAGCCCCAACCTGCGCCGCTACACCGAAAGCGCCATCGCCCGCATCCGCGTGAGCCCCGAAGGCCAGGAGGGCCTGCGCGCCTTCCTGGAGAAACGCAAACCGTCCTGGCAGGAGCAATAACAATGATCACCACCCTGCTGATCGCCAACCGCGGCGAAATCGCCTGCCGCGTCATGCGCACTGCCAAGGCGCTGGGCATCCGTACCGTGGCCGTGCATAGCGCCATCGACCGCAACGCTCGCCACGTGCGCGAGGCTGACGTGGCCGTGGACCTGGGCGGCGCCAAGCCAGCGGAAAGCTACCTGCTGGTGGACAAGCTCATCGCCGCTGCCAAAGCCAGCGGCGCCCAGGCCATCCACCCCGGTTACGGCTTCCTCTCCGAGAACGCCGGCTTCGCCCGCGCCATCGCTGATGCCGGGCTGATCTTCCTCGGCCCGCCGGCCACCGCCATCGACGCCATGGGCAGCAAGTCCGCCGCCAAGGCGCTGATGGAAGCCGCCGGCGTGCCCCTGGTGCCCGGCTATCACGGCGAAGCCCAGGACCTGGACACCTTCCGCACCGCCGCCGAGCGCATTGGCTACCCGGTGCTGCTGAAAGCCGCCGCTGGTGGCGGTGGCAAGGGCATGAAGGTCGTGGAGCGCGAAAGCGAGCTGGCCGAGGCCCTGGCTTCCGCCCAGCGCGAAGCGCAGTCCGCCTTCGGCGACTCGCGCATGCTGGTGGAGAAGTACGTCCTCAAGCCGCGCCACGTGGAAATCCAGGTGTTCGCCGACAGCCACGGCAACTGCCTGTACCTGAACGAGCGCGACTGCTCCATCCAGCGCCGCCACCAGAAGGTTGTGGAAGAAGCACCCGCCCCCGGCCTCTCGCCGGAAATCCGCAAGGCCATGGGTGAGTCGGCCGTACGTGCTGCCCAGGCCATCGGCTATGTGGGCGCCGGCACCGTGGAATTCCTGCTGGATGAGCGCGGCGACTTCTTCTTCATGGAGATGAACACCCGCCTGCAGGTGGAGCACCCGGTTACCGAAGCCATTACCGGCCTGGACCTGGTGGCCTGGCAGATTCGCGTTGCCCGTGGCGAGGCCCTGCCCATTACCCAGGAGCAGGTGCCGCTGATCGGCCACGCCATCGAAGTGCGCCTCTACGCCGAAGACCCGGATCAGGACTTCCTGCCCGCCAGCGGCCGCCTCGCCCTCTACCGCGAAGCCAATGCCGGCCCCGGCCGCCGCGTGGACAGCGGGGTGGCCGAAGGTGACGAGGTATCGCCCTTCTACGACCCCATGCTGGCCAAGCTGATCGCCTGGGGCGAGAACCGCGAAGAAGCCCGCCAACGCCTGCTGGCCATGCTGGATGAAACCGCCGTGGGCGGCTTCAAGACCAACCTGGCGTTCCTGCGTCGCGTGCTGGCCCACCCGGCCTTCGCCGCTGCCGAGCTGGACACCGGTTTCATTGCCCGTCACCAGGAGCAGTTGCTGCCCGCCCCGGCCGCCCTGCCCCCGGTCTTCTGGCAGGTGGCTGGCGAAACCTTCCGCCAGAGCGAGGCCGAGCGCGTGCGCGGCGACGACCCGCACTCCCCCTGGAGCCGCAACAGCGGCTGGCGTGCCGGCCTGCCGAGCGCGACCGACCTGCACCTGACCTGCGACGACGAGCGCCAGGTCATACGCCTGCGCGGTGCGGCCGCCAGCCCGATCCAGCTCAAGGGCGAATTCGTCACCCTGGAGCAGGACGGCCTGCGCCGCCAGCACCTGGCGATCCGCCGGGGCGAAACTCTCTACCTGGAGTGGGATGGCGAGCTGCGCAGCGTCGGCCGCGTCGACCCGATCGAGGAAGTCGAAGCCAGCCACGCCCACCACGGCGGGCTGACGGCGCCCATGAACGGCAGTATCGTGCGCGTCCTGGTGGAAGCCGGGCAGACAGTGGAAGCCGGCACCGCCCTGGTGGTGCTCGAAGCCATGAAGATGGAGCACAGCATCCGCGCACCCCACGCCGGCGTGGTCAAGGCGCTGTATTGCAGCGAAGGCGAGCTGGTCAACGAAGGCACCGCCCTCGTCGACCTGGAAGAGGCCTGAGGCTTTGCCATGACGCTTCTGTAGGATGGGTGGAGCCTGCGATACCCATCGCGGAGTTGATGGGTATCGCTCCGCTCGCGGAACGCCGCCCGACCCATCCTACGGTCCAGCACCCGAATCGAGAGATGACGCAATGACTATTCCCAGCAAGGTTCGCCTGGTCGAAGTCGGCCCGCGCGATGGCCTGCAGAACGAGAAACAACCTATCAGCGTCGCCGACAAGGTGCGCCTGGTGGACGATCTCACCGCCGCCGGCCTCGGCTATGTGGAGGTGGGCAGTTTCGTTTCGCCCAAGTGGGTGCCGCAGATGGCAGGCTCCGCCGAAGTCTTCGCGCAGATCCAGCGCAAGGCCGGCGTGACCTACGCAGCCCTGGCGCCGAACCTCAAGGGCTTCGAAGCCGCCGTGGAAGCCGGGGTGAAGGAGGTGGCGGTGTTCGCTGCCGCGTCCGAGTCCTTTTCGCAGAAGAACATCAACTGCTCCATCGCCGAGAGCCTGGCGCGCTTCGTGCCGGTAATGGACGCGGCCAAGGCCCACGGCATCAGCGTGCGTGGCTATGTGTCCTGCGTGCTGGGCTGCCCCTACGAGGGCGAGGTGCCCGCCGAACAGGTCACCAGCGTTGCCGCTGAGCTCTACGCCATGGGCTGCTATGAAGTGTCCCTGGGCGACACCATCGGTACCGGCACGGCCGGCGCCACCCGCCACCTGTTCAACGTGGTGGGCACCCGTGTGCCGCGCGACCGCCTCGCCGGCCACTTCCACGACACCTACGGCCAGGCCGTGGCGAACATCCACGCCAGCCTGCTGGAAGGCATCACCGTGTTCGACAGCTCGGTCGCCGGCCTCGGCGGCTGCCCCTACGCCAAGGGTGCCACCGGCAACGTCGCAACCGAAGACGTCCTCTACCTGCTCAACGGCATGGGCATCGAGACCGGTATCGATATGAACAAGCTGGTGAGCGCCGGGCAACGCATCTGCGCGGTGCTGGGCAAGGAGAACGGATCGAGGGTGGCGCGCGCCATTCTCGCTCGGGCAGGCTGAGGCATCCCCCCACTCCCAGCCCTTCTCCGAATGGGGAAGGGCTGGAGGTGAGAAAGCCCACCGCGCCTCGCAACGTCCATCGCCAAGTAGCGCCTCCACCCGAAGCACGCCCGCGTGCAGTTCCTGGGCCGCCAAACGCCCTCCTCCTCGGCACGAGCTTCGCCATGCAATCGACTTCCGCTTCGGACACGCCCTTTCCCCGGAACCGCTGGAGCGTCCGCGCCCTGATCGTGGACGATGACGCGCCCATCCGTGAACTGCTCTGCGGCTATCTGGCGCGTTTCAATATCGAGGCGGTGGGCGTGACTGCTCGCGCCGGAAGGCGGCGGTCTGTTGGCGCAATTGACGTTGCCCCGCCGCTGACGGGCCAGACCCCGCCACCGCCGCCCGGCCAGGGCGCGGAAGGCCTGCCGTTCGGCCAAACCGACGAGGCGGCGAGCAGCACCGAAGACCAGGGTACGGCCGCCTAATGGCGGCCTTGCTCAAGCAGTACGAAACGGGAGCCGGCTGCAGCAGCCGCGTGGGCAGCCAGTTGAGCCTGTCAGCCTGAAGGCGCCGGCCACCTCCGGGGTGGCCGGCTCACCCATTCCATCCGGCAAGGAATCCCGGGCGACTCATTGGCCCGTCCTCACCCGCGTTCGTAAAAGCCCGGCGGGCGCTGCGAAAGATCCCCCCGAGCGCATACAATCCTTAACTTCAGCCGCAATACAGCCCAATTCGGATATGCCGCTCGATCCGCCCACGATGCTGACCCTTTCCATTGCGCTCGCGGCCGCCGCCGCCCTGTACCTGGCGGTCGAATGGGGCAGCATTCGTGAACCCTCGCTGTTGTACTGGAGCGCCGGCTTCGCCACCATCACCGTCGGCTCGACACTGGCCCTGCTGCGCGGGAACGGCCTTCTGTTCATCGGCATCTGGTTCGCCAACGGCCTGCTGGTGATAGCCCACTGGTTGTTCCTGCTAGGGGTCGCGCGCTTCACCGGGACGCGGCTGTCCCGGGCCTGGTACCTGATCTTCGTCGCCTGGGCGGCCCTATTGCTGCTGCCGGACGGGCCGCATTGGTCGAAGGTCATGTTCCTCGCCAACTCGCTGTTGGTCGCCCTGCTGGCGCTCAGGGCCAGCGCCCTCCTGCGCCCCCACGGCAAATCACTGAGCGTGGGCGCGGTGCAACTGCGCTACGTGCTGCTGGCCCACGGCCTTTTCTACCTGGTCAAGTCCATGACGGCCGTGGTTCCCGGCACGCTGGTGGATCTGGCAGCCTTCCGGGGCGAGATCATCCAGATTTCGCTCGTGGAAGGTGCGATGGCGATCATGCTGATCGCCCTTTCAATGACCGGCACAGAGCGCCATCGGCGTGAAAAACGCATCGCCCGGCTGGCCGCGCGCGATCCCCTGACCGCCCTCTACAACCGCCGCGCCCTCGAAGCACGCGCACCGCGCCTGCTGGAAGAGGTCTGTGAGACTCAGCCGGGCGCATTGCTGCTAATCGATATCGACAACTTCAAACTGGTCAACGACCTGCATGGCCATGGTGCAGGCGACCGGTTGCTGGTGGCGCTCAGCGAGATGATCCGCTCGCTACTGCCCGAGCATGCGCTCGCCGCCCGGCTGGGCGGCGACGAATTCGTCGTCCTGCTGAGCCGTGCCTCACGTGAATGCATCTTCGAGCTGGGCAACCAACTGCGGGAGCAGTTCCACGCAACCGCCTCGCGGACCTTCGACACCCCCGAGGCTGTAACCCTGAGCATCGGCGCCAGCCTGTTCGACCAGCCACCGACCAGCCTGGCGGCATTGATCGAGCAAGGCGACGCCGCGCTCTACGAGTCCAAGCGGGACGGACGAGACAGCATCCGCCTCGTGGATCGCTCCGTGACGGGCGGCGAAGGGTTGCAGCCAGGCTAATTCGCCGCGCTCACAAAACGCGCCGCGATTCATGCCTCATCCCGTCTCTTAAGCCGCCGCACGAACAGCGCCAGCAATTGTGATTGGCTGCCGATGCTCAACTTCTCGTAGAGGCTGCGCCGGTGCACCTTCACCGTACCCGGACTGATTTGCAGGCACTGCGACGCCGAGATGCTGGAGTGTCCCTCCAGCAGCAACCGCGCTACCTCGCGCTCCCGTCTGGTCAGCACATTCCGGCCGAACTGCTCAAACGCTTCATCCATCCAGTCGTCCAGATCATCCACAACGCACCGCTCACCCCGCCGATGCGCCTCCCAGGCCAAGCGCACCACCTGCTCCGCCACCGGCGCCGCGTTACGTAGCAACTGCCTCTCCTCCTCAGTGGAAGGCGACGCGCCTCTGCGCCGCAACAGCGACAGCACGGCCCTGCTCCCCTTACCCACTGTGATGATCAGACCCAGCTTCTCGGCCAACTCCAGATAGCGGTAATAGCTGCGGAAATACTCAGTGGTATGAAAGCGCTCAGGCGCCAGCCGCCGCATGCTGTACAACCCATCGGTCTGACCGAACTGGCAGGCCAGGTGGAACGGGTCGAGTTGATAGAACCCGGCCTGACACTCGTCCACGAAGGCAGGCCGCAAGTCCGCATCGAGCGCGGCAAGCGAAATGTCACGTTCCTGAACATTGCGCGTATCGCGGGCGCCATGCAGTGCAGACCTTCTGATCTACTCGTTGACGCAGGACTGTGAAGCCTTTTCCAGCGCCTCAACTCTTTCCACCACTTCCCCAACGACATCCTCCAACGCGACCAGCAATTCGCTTTCTCCTTAAGCCCAGCACTGGCAGCTACCGGCCGATTCTGTTGAAAAAGTCCTGTCGCGATTTTTGCCAATGAATGAGCGTTAGCGACGTTGAAATCTGAGTCACTCAAAAGACGGAGCTGTCTTGGTTTTTACGTGGCAACGCCAGAGTTGAGCGATTTTTGAGCTGCCAAGAAGCGGCTCTTTCAGAGGCCGACTTTTTCAACAGAATCGGCCAAAAGCGGTCATCGAGTGTCTACAAAAGCCGTGGCGATTCAGCCATTAAAAAAAGCACTACTTAGCCCCGGATTACATCGTTTTTCAGTTCGTTGCCGTCTTCCTATAGTCCCTGCAGACCGACCCACGGGTCAGTGAAGTCATCTCAGCGTTGCGGGAACCGGGTATGAACAAGAAAGTGGAAGTCCAGCGGGGTCGCATCGCCAGTGTCGAGACCCGAGTGCATTGGAGCGGTGAGCAGGTCCAGCATCCGTACCATGCGACCCAGACTCCGATCGTGGTCAGCGCGGCCTGCGGTTATCAGGACATCGATGTCTGGTACGACGTCGCCTTGGGCAAACAGCCGGGCCACATCTACAGCCGCAGGAGCAACCCCACGGTAGCAACGCTGGAGGCCAAGCTCTGCGATCTGGAGCAGGCGGAGTCGGCGGTCGCATTCAGCAGTGGCATGGCTGCCATCAGTGGTGCACTGCACACTTTCCTGACAAGCGGCATGCGCGTGGCCTCGACCCGCGACAGCTACGGCGGCACCAACAAGATCTTCGAGGATTTCCTGCCGCGCACAGAATGCGTGAGAACCATTTAGGGGGGGGCGTCGCATGAATCAAGAGGCAGCATTCGCGTTAGAGGTAGAGAACGTCCACAAGAGGTACGGCAATCTCGAAGTTCTCAGAGGTGTTTCGTTGAAGGCTCGCAAAGGCGATGTGATATCGCTTATTGGCTCTTCAGGCTCGGGCAAAAGCACTTTTCTGCGCTGTATCAACTTCCTGGAGACGCCAGACAGCGGCCGATTCGTCGTCAATGGCGAGACAATTCAACTTAAGACTGGTCGGGATGGAAGCGCGCATCCAGCAGATATTCGTCAGATTGAACGCATTCGAACCGGACTCGGCATGGTGTTCCAAAGCTTTAACCTTTGGCCCCACATGACGGTGCTGGAAAATGTCATAGAGGCGCCGGTCCATGTCCTAAAACGCTCGCGCGCTGAAGCTACCGAGCAGGCAGAGGCGATTCTCCACAAAGTCGGTCTCTTTGAAAAGCGACATTCCTACCCGGCGTTTATGTCAGGGGGGCAGCAGCAGCGCGCATCCATCGCGCGCGCTTTGTGCGTTAACCCTGCGGTTATGCTTTTCGATGAGCCGACTTCGGCGCTTGATCCAGAGCTAGTAGGTGAAGTGCTAAAAGTCATCCGCGATCTGGCTGAGGAGGGCCGGACTATGTTGCTGGTGACTCATGAAATGCGGTTCGCTCGTGACGTTTCAAACCATGTGATGTTCCTTCATCGTGGCCAAGTTGAGGAAGAGGGAACGCCCGATCAAATATTCGGGGCGCCAACAACTGAAAGAGTACGCGAGTTCACTGGCGCTCTTGCCGTTTGACATCCACCAAAGTGAGCATCATAAAAATGAAATCGATATCCAAGGCACTCGCCGGGGCGTTAATGATTGTTTCTGTTTCGGCGCACGCCGATATCAGGTTCGGTCTTATGAATGAACCCTATCCACCTTTCTTTACTAAAGACTCCAGCGGTAAATGGGTAGGCTGGGAAATCGAGTTGATGGAAGCTGTCTGTGCCGAATTGAAAGAAGACTGCTCAATAGTTGAAATGTCTTGGGATGGACTCATTCCCGGCCTTCTTTCTAAACGTTTCGACGTGATCTGGTCTTCTATGTCGATCACTGACGAACGGGAAAAAACCATCGATTTCACGGCTCCTTACTACAAAACGCCAGCCAAATTGATTGGCTATCGTGACAGTTCACTTGGTACCACGCCGGAGGATGTAGCCAATAAGACAATCGGGGTTCAGGTTTCCTCAATCCAATCCAACTATTTCGCGCAGCATTACAGCAGCGTAGCGGAACAGAAAACCTATGCGACCTTGGATGAAGCTTTCCAGGATCTTTCTGCCGGTCGTATTGACTATGTCTTCGGGGATTCCATTCCCTTGATGGAGTTCCTCAAGACTAATTTTGGTCAGTCCTGCTGCGAAGACAAGGGCAATGTGGCTGATGATCCAGTGATTCTAGGTAATGGCATTGGTGGTGGTATTCGGCAGGGCGAGGATAAGTTGGCCGAGCGAATCAATGGAGCGATACACGCTCTGCGCGAAAATGGAACCTATCAGAAAATATCTGCCAAGTACTTCGAATTCGACCCCTATGGCCAGTAATCCCTGCTAGCAGGACGAAGAGGTTTACGTATGTCGGGGTTGATAGAAAAACTTGCACTACTCTCGCCTACCCCCCCCGGATGGGGGGGGGTCTTGCTGGAAGGCGCGTTTGCGACGCTCGCTATCTCAGGGGGAGCCTACGTTATTGGTGTGCTGATTGGGCTCGCTGGTGCACTTGGGAAGCTCTCGGGCTTTAAACCCGTGGTAGTAGGCTTGAACGTTTATACAACCGCGGTACGAGCCATTCCCGAATTGGTCCTAATCGTTGGGCTCTTTTATGCGGGAACCGATGGCTTGAATCGATTACTGGCGATGGCCAATTTCTCTCCTATAGAGATCAACGGATTCCTAGCAGCGGTCATCGTACTGGGCATTGTGCAGGGGGCCTACATGACCGAAGTTTTGCGAGCGGCAATTCTGGCTATACCGGTGGGCTGCATCGAGGCCGCCAAGGCCGTGGGGATGGCGCCTTTGCTAAGGTTTCGTCGCGTGGTGTTACCGGCGCTGATACCCAACGCTCTACCTGGTATGGGAAACCTTTGGATGAACGTAACCAAGGACAGTGCGCTAATTGCGGTAGTCGGCTATCAGGAACTAGCGCTGTCAGCGCGTATCGCGGCGGGAAATACCAAGGAGTACTTTTTGTTCTTCCTTGCAGCTGCGTTTGTTTACCTAATCATCTCGTTAGTTTCGAGTTTTGTTTTTAGACTTGCTGACCGTCGTTTCCGGCGCGGTCTGCCACACGTTGCGTGAGGCTTATATGAGTGTCTCGTGGATTTTCGACTACTGGCCGCTTCTGCTGTGGGGAGCTGGGCAAACGCTTGCCTTACTTGTCATCTCAATTGGTCTTGGCTTCCCGTTGGCAATCGGCATTGCACTTCTGCGTGTTGGTCAGAATCGTCCACTTAGGATGTTGGCTAATGCTTATTGCACTTTTTTTCGCGGCACCCCACTGCTTATTCAGCTTTGGCTGCTTTACTACGGTATCGGCTCGCTTCTCCCGATGATTCCCGGTCTGCGCGGCAGCTTTATTTGGCCAGTTCTAACCGAAGGTTTTTTCTTTGCCGCTCTTAGTTTTACCCTCAACTATGCAGCTTATGAGGCTGAGGTGTTGCGCGGCGCCCTATGTTCTGTACCAAAAGGTGAACTGGAGGCTGCGCGCGCCTTTGGTATGCCGAAGGGAAAGGTAACTCGTCGTATTTGGTTGCCACGTGCGATCCGTAATGTGCTTCCGGTGCTAGCGGGTGGAGTGGTTCTACAGCTCAAAGCTACGCCACTCGCATTCACTGTAACGGTAATGGATTTATACGCTGTGGCTTACAAAGTGCGGCAGGATACCTTGCTCGTCTACGAACCATTACTTGTGGTTACTGCATTCTTCATCTTTGTGGCCATCATCATTAATCATCTGTTTCAACGTATCGAAACGCAAATCCCTATGCGCCGCTAACGGACGTTACTCTGATCTACGTGGAGAAGTTTACTATGAATAACTGCAATGGCGTGCCTGCTTGCCTGCCGACTATAATTCAACTCGACATACTCGCTGGACAAATCCAAATGTTCGAGTACTTGCAAACCTGTTGAAGGTGTCCGGATGTTGTGTAACCGGCTAATGAGCCACACTATCGCTCTGAACCGTAGACACCATAAGCAAGACGCCACACCCCATCACCGGCGAGCTGCTGGCTCAGCTCCTAGCCAACCACCAGAAACCTGAAGACCTGATCGGTGCCGACGGCATCCTCAAGCAACTGACCAAGAAGCGAGTCGAACGTGCACTGGATGCCGAGCTGACCCACCACCTGAGCCATAGCAAGCATCAGCCGGCCAGCAATCCAACTGGCAACACCCGCAACGGTTTCCGCAAGAAGAAACTAAAGGCCGAGTTCGGCGAGCAGCCCATCGAAGTGCCTCGCGACCGACATGGCCCCTTCGATCCGCAGATTGTCGAGAAACACCAGTCCCGCTGGGCGGGGTTCGACGACAAGATCCTCTAGCTGTATGCCCGCGGCATGGCTATCTGCCGATTGGCCAGTCCTGGCGGTGCAATTGGCCACGTATCACGCCGCTCTTTGACTTCCCGCCAGAGATTCGCAAGGTGATCTACACCACCAACGCCATCGAATCGGTGAACATGAGTCTGCGCAAAATCACCAAGAATCGCGGCTCGTTTCCCAGCGGCGAGGCGCTGCTGAAACTGTTCTACTGGGCACTACGCAACTTCAGAAAGAAATAGACGATGTCGATCCGTGACTGGAAGACGGCGTTGACGCGCTTTACGATCAGCGACGAAGGCAGTCTGCCGCAGCAGTAACCCAAACCCCGGGTACACAAATTTCTGCACACCCTCTGTGTAGGAGCCATTAAAAAACATACTACTTAGCCCCTGATTACATCGTTTTTCAGTTCGCTGCCGTCTCCCTATAGTCCCTGCAGACCGACCCACGGGTCAGTGAAGTCATCTCAGTGTTGCGGGAACCGGATATGAACAAGAAAGTGGAAGTCGAGCGGAATAGCATCGCCAGCGTCGAGACCCGAGTAGTTTGGGGCGGTGAGCAGGTCCAGCATCCGTACAATGCGACCCAGACTCCAATCGTGGTCAGCGCGGCCTATGGCTATCAGGACATTGATGTCTGGTACGACGTCGCCTTGGGCAAACAGCCGGGCTACATCTACAGCCGCATGAGCAACCCCACGGTAGCAACGCTGGAGGCCAAGCTTTGCGATCTGGAGCAGGCGGAGTCGGCGGTCGCATTCAGCAGTGGCATGGCAGCCATCAGTGGTGTACTGCACACTTTCCTGACAAGCGGCATGCGCGTGGTCTCGACCCGCGACAGCTACGGCGGCACCAATAAGATCTTCGAGGAGTTCCTGCCGCGCATAGGCGTGCAGGTCTGTCTATGTGACACCCTGGACACTGAGGCCATCGAGCGGGAAATCTCCACTGGATGTGACCTGCTCTATCTGGAAACACCGACCAATCCGACCCTGAAGGTGCTGGACATCCAGCGCCTAGCCGCTGTGGCCAAAAAGGCCGGTGCTCTGGTGGTGGCCGACAACACCTTCGCCACGCCTCTGAACCAGAATCCCCTGACGTTGGGTGTCGACATTGTGGTGCACAGCGCCACCAAGTTCCTGTCCGGCCATGGCGACGTGCTTGGCGGCGTCGTTTGCGGCGCCGAATCGCTAATGGGGCAGGTGCGTCACTATCGCGAAATCAACGGCGCGTCACTGGATCCATTCTCGGCCTATTTGATCATTCGCGGGATCAAGACACTGGCATTGCGCGTGCGCCAGCAGCAGGCGAGCGCCCAGGCGCTGGCTGAGTACCTATGCGGTGAGCCGCTGGTGGAGGCGGTCAACTACCCCGGTTTGCCCCAGCACCCCGGACATGCGATCGCCCGTGCGCAAATGCGCAACTTCGGCGCCATCGTCAGCTTTGTGCTCAAAGGCGGCATGGAGACTGTCGTGCGGCTGCTGCCGCGCCTGAAGTACGCCCATCGGGCCGGCAATCTGGGGGCCGTGGAAACCATCTATGGTCCGGCGCGCACCACCAGTCACGTGGAGAACACCTTAGAGGAACGCTTGGCCCTTGGAATATCCGAAGGGCTGGTGCGGATCTCCGTGGGCATCGAGGACACCGCCGACCTGCTGGCGGATCTCGCACTGGCTTGCGCCGCGGTGCGCGAGGAACTGGCCAGGGAGGCTGAAGCGATGGTTCGCCACCCCGAACCAGAGGTCTGATACCTGTCTAGCGGCGCCTGGCCCTCGGCGGGCGTCGATTCATGAAATTGAACAACAAGATGCCAAGGCAATTTGATTCGTTCTGCCCAAACGTAGGCCGTAGGAACCGCTTCGCCAGACAACGATCCAAAACGGGTCTTCGCTCATCACGACGCGCCGTTGATGGCGCGGCATCGGAAGACAATGACTGCGGCCCCCCATCGCGCGCTCCATTTCGGGTAGGAAAGTTTCTTCTCCGGAGCCATGGGACAACTGGGTTTCCCCTGCCGAGTAAACACCCACGTTCGTAGAACGTGGACTTGACCATGGCTCCCTACCAGGGAACATCGCGGATGCAGCCGGGCTACTGACAATCCGGCTTCATCCTGTACATCAGGGATGTTCGATCGTCACAGGCAGAGCCGATGACTCATGGCCACCGCCCCCTCAGGACGGCTGATCCTCCTGCACCTTGGTCGTCGGCGGAACCACCACCTGCGGCTGCGCATCGCCGATCCAGTCCGAGATCAGGCTGTAGGCCACCGCCAGCAGGGTGGGACCGAGGAACAGCCCCATGAAGCCGAAAGCAAGAATGCCGCCGAATACCCCGAGCAGTACCACCACCAGCGGGAGATTGCCGCCCCGGCTGATGAGATAGGGCTTCAGCACGTTGTCCACGCCGCTGATGACGAACATGCCCCAGATACCGAGGAATATGGCGTAACCATAATCGCCATGCCAGACCAGCCAGGCGGTGACCGGCCCCCACACCAGTGGTGGCCCCATGGGGATAAGGCTGAGGGCGAAGGTGACGATAGCCAGCACGAGCGCACCGGGAACGCCGACAATCCAGAAGCCGATCAGCGCCAGCACGGCCTGGGCTGCGGCCGTACCGATCACGCCGTTGACCACCCGCTGAACAGTGCCGGCCACCAGTGCCAGGTAATGCTCGGCACGGTCGCCAATCAACCGCTCCAGGCCACGTTCGACGAACAAGGCCATGCGCGGGCCATCGCGATAGAAGAAGAACACCAGCACCAGGCTAAGCACCAGCTCGACGATGCCGCCACCGATCTGCGCGCTACGCGCCAGTATCCAGTTGCCGGCCTGCCCCATATAAGGCTTGAGACTGGCGAAAAATGCCGCTCCCTGGGCATCGATGGAATGCCAGACTCGCACCAGACGCTCACCCACCAGGGGGATCTCCAGCAGCCAATCCGGCGGCGGCGGCAACCCTTCCATTTGCACATTCTTCACCAGTTCGGTGGCGTCGCGCACATGCTCGGCCAAATTGCCCAGCAGCCAGGCCAGGGGCAATGCCACCAGCACCATCCATCCCACCGTGAGCACACCCGCGGCGGCGGTTTCGTGGCCCTTCATCAGGTTGCACAGCAGGCGCATCAGCGGCCAGCTGGCAAAGGCCAGCACGGCAGCCCAGAACAGCGCCGAGACAAAGGGCGCCAGCACCCAGAGGCAGGCGCCGAGCAAGGTCAGCAGGAGTATCTGCACCAATAGGCGATCGTTGTTCAGCATCCCTGAATCACTCCGGCGAGCAGATAAGAAAGACCGTGCCTGCCAGACCGCATTGCGTGACCGGCAAGCACAAGCATAGAGACTGATCCTGACCGTTTCTCAGCGCAGAAGGTTCAGGTGCAGGCCAGGGTCCTTGCCTTCGCCCAGTTCCAGCCGAGCAGCACGCACGCCCTGCCCCACCAGCGCTTCGCGCCAGGCCTCTGCACCCGCGCCGGCCAGGCTGATGCGCAAGGTGCTGTCGAGGTTGAGGCAGCGCCCCAGCAGTGTGGCCCAGGCGACCGACGGCTCGCTTGGTAGGCGCGCCAGGTGCAGCTCGCCACTGCTTTTGAGCTCACGCATCAGGGTATCGGGTGTGGGCAGCAGTTCGCCCAGGGGCGTGCCGGCATCCAGTTGCTCGGCATACAGGTAGGCCCGGCGGTTGCCCCGGGTGATGCTGTAGAGGGCCAGAAGGCTGTCCTGGTGCGGTTCGGCCAGACGCAGCAGCAGGTAGGCCTGTTGCTCATCAGGGCCATACAGTTTTGCGTTTCCAAAGATTGAATTGGCCCAGAGGCTGCTGGAGCCGCAGTCGCGTCCCTGGCACCAGTAGAGCAGCTCGGCACCATTGGCCAGCAGGTCCTTTCGGGCGCGGTCGAAGGCGTCGGCCGAACTGTGGCCGGCGGGGAGGCGATACGTCACCGAGGTCTGCCGCCCTTCTACTTCAACCTTGCGCTCCATGCGCAACCTGTTGCTGATGCGGCGGATGGAGCTTTGCGGGAAGACCCGCTCCTGGTCCGGACGCTCCTGGAAATCGACGATTTCGGCGTGGGGGAAGCGCGGCAGCGCTGCCAGGTCGTGGCTGCCAGGCGGATCAGCAGCCTGAGCGGATGCTGCCAGCAGCAAGCCGGCAAGAAGGGTGAGGCGCATGCGCGTCCTTATCGATAGTTCCTGGAGTGAGCAGTCTGGACCAGCTTTCGGGCCTTTTCCTGCCGATTGCCACGGATTGAGCCGCGCCGCACAACGGTTTCGACCATCCCGCTGCTCGCTGATCAAAAACCGCCAGCCTTCCCGGTTGGCAGGTTCAAGTCAAGGAATCGCGAAGAAGGGATTGAAACAGTCTGCTACCGCCTGGGCACCGGCCTCGTCATCCAGGTGCAGGTGATGTTTGCCAGGCAAGCGATGCACGTCGAATGGCAACCCCTCCAGCAGGCCGGCGAACTTGGGCTCCATATGCAGCAGCCCTTCCTCCGCCAGCACCAGCATGGAGGGGCACTTCACCGCGTGGGCAAAGGCCAGCGCATGGGCACGGGTCAGGCGAAGCGGCGACGGCAGGGTGAGTCGGCTGTCGGTGCGCCAGGTGTAGCCTCCAGGCACCGGCATCAGGCCGCGCTCGGCAAGCAGTTCAGCGGCCTCGCGGCTGACCCCTCCAGTGCCACGCATGCGCGCCTCGACGGCTCGGTCGATAGCGGCGTAGACCGGCTTGCGCTTGCCCACCAGCGCCAGTTGCGCGCGCAGCGCCTCACCCAGCTTGGTCGGCGCCTGCTCGGCCTCGCCGGTGTAGGGCATCAAGCCATCGATCAGGGCCAGGCGCTCGACCCTGTCGGGCATGGCACCGGCCAGCATCACCGAGACGATAGCGCCCATGGAGTGGCCGAGCAGGGAAAACCGCTCCCAGCCCAGTTGCTCGGCCACCAGCAGCACATCAGCGGCATAGTCCCACAGCAGGTAGCTGGCCCCCGGTGCGCGGTGGGCGGATAGTCCGTGGCCGGCGAAGTCGAGGGCGACGATGCGCAGCCCCGGCAAGCGCGGCGCCAAGCGGGCGAAGCTGTTGGCGTTGTCCAGCCAGCCGTGCAGGGCTATCACCGGCTGGCCGTCTTCGGGCCCGTAGAGGTGCGCCGCCAGTTCGATGTGGGGCAGGTTGAGGCGGATTTCTTCGACCTGGGCAGTCATGCGCTGGCCTCCTGACGGCGGCCGTCCCAGCGGCCGAATACGGACTTGAGTAGCTCGGCGGTTTCCTGCGGGCGTTCCAGAGGGAACATATGCCCACCGGGCAGCAACAGGTATTCCCCTTGCGGTACCCGCTTCAACAACCGCGCATGGTGCGGCAACACCACTTTGCTGTGGCGTCCGCGCACCAGCGCCAAAGGCACCTTGAGCTGCTGCGGACGGCCCGGCGTGCGGTGCGGCACGCTGCGGTAGATGCTGATTTCCGTGGCGGCGTCGAATTTCAGCCGCAGGCTTTCGCCCTGGCGTGCCAGTCCATGCTGGACATAGGCGTCCAGGCACTCGGGGTCGAAACGGCGGAACAGGGTCTTGCCGGCAAAGTAATCACGGGCCTCGTTGAAGTCACCGAACTCCTCGCGACGGCCCAGGGTGCGGCCGGCCGGGGTGATGCGGTCGATAAAGCCAAAGCGCTTGGCCGCACGGATGACGATGCGATCGGCAAGGGTCAATACCGGGGAGTCCAGCATCACCACGCCGCGATAGAGGTCGGGCCGAAGGAGCGCGGCATGGTAGTGCAGCACGCCGCCGAGCGAATGACCCAGGCCCCAGACCGGATCGCTGCGTCTTTCCAGGTGGTGGATCAATTCGCCCACTAGATTCTCCCAATTGTCGTTCACCGGGAAACGCGGGTCGTGCCCGTGCTGTTCCAGGTGTTCGACGCGGTAGTCCGGGGCCAGGGCGGCGAAGAGCTTGCCGTAGGTGGCCGAAGGAAAGCCGTTGGCGTGGGCGAAGAAGATAGTGTGCGACATGGCGTCCAGCTCGTCGGGGAATGCGGAGGATTCTCCGGCAGCCTCGTTCACGCGGCAATGACTGTAACCGCCAGTGATGATGGCGCTACTGCCATAACCCCGGTGCCAACAGCCGCCCGACTATGGCCAACGCCACCAGCAGGAACACCAGCCCGCAGGCCAGATCGATGGCCGGCGCGACGCGCAGAAGGCGCTGCTGGGCGCTGCCACGGGTCAACGCCAGGCCCAGCACGCTGAACCAGGCCAGCCCCATGCCGAAAAGGATGCCGGCGGCACCGAGCTTGCCGGCAACGGACATATCCGCCGGAATCAGCCCAGATAGCAGCGCGAGAAAGAACACCAACGCCTTCGGATTGAACAAGTTGGTGGCCAGCCCGCGCAGCCAGGGCCCCAGGGCCGAGGGCGGCAGCGCACTGGCCAGTTGCCCATTGGCGCCCTCCCCGCGCTGGAACCAGCTGCGCACGGCACCGACGCCGAGCCAGCCGAGGTAGCTGGCGCCGAGCAGTTGCAGCAGATCGAACAGCAGCGGCGAACGACTGAGCAACAGCGCCACGCCGGTCAGCACCAGGGTACCGTGAACGAGGATGCCGCAGGCCAGGCCCAGTGCGCTGATTAGCCCGGCTCGACGCCCTTGATGCACGGCGGTGCGAACGACTAGCGCGACATCGGGGCCGGGACTGACCAGGGCGACGGCGAACACGGCCGCCAGCGACAGCAAGACGGAAGTCTCCTGCATGGATGTTCTCCAGGATCGTGAGGATTCAGCGGTGATGACAGATCAGCGGTTGCGCAGCTTGGCCGGCGGCACGCCGTAGGTGCGGCGGAACAGCCGCGAGAAGTGCGCCTGGTCGTAGAAGCCCAGGTCCAGCGCCACTTCGCTCAGAACCTCGCCGCGCAGCACCCTTGGCAGGGCGCGCTCCAGGCGCAACTGCGTCAGCCACTGGTGAGGCGGCAGTCCGCATTGGCGGTTGAAGCGGCGCAACGCCTGCCAGGGGCTGAGGCCGCAGAACGCGGCCAGCTCCTCCAGCGAGGGCGGTGCATCGAGACGCGACTCCAGCCACTCCCGCAAGCGCGCCCAGGTGCGGGCATCGAAGCCATGCTCCGGCTCACGGATGCGTAGCGTGGAACCCTGCCCCAGCAGGTTGGCCAGGGTCGGCCAGAGCTGGCTTTCCTGCTCCAGCCGCGAGCCCTGGGCTAGCGCACCGTGCAACGCTTGCAACTGTCCACGCAGTGTGGCGTCGCGAAGAATACTGGTGGTCAGACGCGGCGCGCCCTGGCGCTCATCACTCAGACTGCGGCTGGCGTCGTCCAGCCATTGCGGGTCGAAAGCCAGCACGCGGATCTGATAGCTCTGGCCATCGACTCCGGCACCATCGTGGATCTGCTCCGGCGCCATCAACAGCACGTCCCCGGTGTCGGCCTGATGGCTTTCACCCTGGTGCAGGTAGCGTTGCCGACCACGCACCACCAGCCCCAGGTGGTACTCCAGATGGAAGTGCCGGGGAAAGGCGAAGTGCTGGTACTGGGCGTCGATCAGGCGGACGCCCGGCAGGCAGCTGGGGATGTGGTTGGTCTGGTCCATGGGCGTCACTTTACTCCGCGACGCCGTGCGCTTCTTGGACAAAATTGCGGAAGGATTGGTCCCGAGTGCCGTAGGGTGGAAATCGCTTTTCATTTCCACCGTCCGATGCCCGCCCATGCTCCGATGGGGGATCGGTGAAGCGTGATCCACCGTTGTAGCTGTGACGATTGAAATGCACCGATTAGCAGCATGAAGCCTGAAGTTCTGTAGGAGCGAGCTTGCTCGCGAACAGCCCGAGCACGATCTTTCGCGAGCAAGCTCGCTCCTACATGTCAGCCGCGCCGCGGCGGCTCGGCGCCGAGGGGCACGATAGCCATGGTCAGACGGGAAATGCAGCTGGGTTTGCCGTCTTCGCCCGAGAGCCGGATGTCCCAGACATGGGTTGTCCGGCCCAGGTGCACCGGGCGGGCGACAGCCGTGACGCGGCCACTACGCAGGCCTCGCAGGTGGTTGGCGTTGACCTCCAGCCCCACGCAGTAGAAACGC
Source organism: Pseudomonas sp. BN415 (assembly GCF_029871195.1). NCBI lineage: Bacteria > Pseudomonadati > Pseudomonadota > Gammaproteobacteria > Pseudomonadales > Pseudomonadaceae > Pseudomonas > Pseudomonas sp. BN415. The sequence goes on along the minus strand of NZ_SSOK01000028.1, from coordinate 114,155 downwards.
GCGGTATCGATGCACAGGTAACTGGCGGTGGAGCCCAGGGTTTCCGCCAGCACCACTGAGGCGCCGCCGTGAAGCAGGCCGTAGGGTTGATGGGTGCGCGGGTCGACCACCATGCTGGCGGTCAGCGATTCTTCGTCGAAGGCCTCGAAGCGGATGTCCAGGCCTTCGCCAATGGTGTTCGTCAGGGTTTCGTTGAGGTGAGCGAGATCGGGGATTTGTCGCCACAGGCCCATGGGGTCACTCCTTGTGGGAGGCCGGGACGAAGCGTCCCGGCCCGGCTGGATCATTCGTGCCAGACAACCGCTTCCTGGCGTTCGAGCCATTCTGGGAAGCGCTTGCCGTAGGCATCTTCCACCATGTTTCGTTTGATCTTCAGCGTCGGGGTGAGGAAGCCGTTGTCCACCGCCCAGACTTCCTTGACCAGCACCAGCCCCTGCAGGCGTTCGTGCTTGTCGAGGTCGCCGTTGACCTCCTCCAGCAGGTTGCGCAGGCTGACTTCCAGCTCGGCGCGGGCACTGTTCGCCGCCTCCTGCCGACCAACATCGGACAGCACGCAGAGGGCCATGGGCTGGGGCAGGCCATCACCCACCACGCAGACCTGTTCGATGCGCGGATGCACGGCGAGGCGATTTTCGATGGGCGCCGGCGCCACGTACTTGCCCTTGCTGGTCTTGAAGATTTCCTTGATGCGACCGGTCAGGCGCAGGTTGCCGTCGGCGTCCTGCTCGCCCTTGTCGCCGGTACGCAGGAAGCCGTCTTCGGTGATGGTCTCGGCCGTGCGTTCCGGGTCCTTGTAGTAACCCTGCATGGTGGCGCCGCTGCGCACCTGCACTTCGCCCTCCTCACTGATCCGGACCTCCACGCCGGGGCTGTTCTGGCCGATCCAGCCGGGCTTGTGCCGACCCTTGAGGCACAGGTGGGAATAACCGCAGTTCTCGGTCATGCCATACACCTCCGCGACCTCCAGGCCGAGGCGCTTGTACCAGTTCAGCAGCGCACCGGGCACTGGCGCGGCGCCGCATAGGGCATTGCGCACGGCATCCAGGCCGAGGCCAGCCAACACCTTGCGGCCGACGATGCGACCGATGACAGGCAGCCGGAGCAGGCGATCGAGCTTTGCCGCCGGCATCTTCGAATAGACGCCCATCTGGAACTTGGTCCAGATACGCGGCACACCAAAGATCGCGGTGGGACGGGCACGGCGCAGGTCATCGAGGAAGGTTTCCAGACTCTCGGCGAAGAACACCGTCTGCCCGGCGTAGAGCGACCCCATCTCCACGAACATCCGCTCAGCCACGTGGCACAGCGGCAGGTAGGACAGCAAACGGTCGTCCTCTCCGGTCTGGAACAGTTCCACGCCATGGCCGGCAGCGAAGGCGAAGTTGCTGAAATTGTGCATGACGCCCTTGGGCGTACCGGTGGTCCCGGAGGTATAGATGATGGTGGCGAGCTGATCCGGGGCGCCCTTGGGGCTGTCCTGGATTGGGTTGACGGCCTGCAGGTCGGCCCAGCTGAAGTCGAACTCACCCGCCGGGTGAATTGGCAGTGCGATGGTCGGCACGCCCTGGGGCACACCGCTGGCCATGGCTGCCCAGTCATCGAGCTTGCCGATGAATGCAAGGGCCGACTCGGAATGCTCCAGCACCTGGTGCACCGACTCGGCGGTGAGGTTGGGATAGAGGGGAACGGAAACGTGGCCAGCCATCCAGATGGCGAGGTCGGCAACGATCCAGTGGGCACAATTCTTGGAAATGATTGCGATACGGCTGCCCTGGGGCAGGTCGCGCCCCCGCAGCCAGCTGGCGGCCCGACGGGCCTGCTCGCCCACATCGGCCCAGGTCAGCTCCTCGATCCGTCCGCCGCCAAGCGGCTGGACCAGGTAGCACGTATTCGGGTGACGGGCTTCACGCTCGAAAAACATTTCAAGCGGCAAACGGACTGCATCAGCCACAGGGCCTCCTCCTTTGTTCTTTTTTTAGGGGACAACCAAGCACTTGCTTGGTCGACTATTCCACGCACCTGGGAGGAGGCGCAAGTTAAGAAATGTTGCGAATCGTCAGTGATGGCGAACGTGATGGACGGCGCGCAGGGACATGAGACCGGGGACCAGCAGGTCACCCTCCAACTCGGCCAGACTGGCAGTGCCCATGGGCAGCGGCTCCTGGCGATGGCCGTGGATCAGCAGACCGGCCAGTTCGCTGACGAAGGGATTATGGGTGACCAGCAACAGGTCCTGCTCGCTGCGTTCGGCGAGGAAGTCGAGCGCCTCTCGCGGGTCGCTGTCCGGGGTCAGCCAGGGCGCAGTGCCAACGGCACCGCTGAAGGCCAGGGCATCACGAACCAGTTCAGCGGTCTGCTGCGCCCGCACATAAGGGCTGGCCAAAATGGCGCCCAGCGGCTGCCCGGCGAGTTGGGCGGCACTGTGCAGCACGTCCTTGCGACCGTGGCGCGTCAGCTCGCGCTCGGCATCGGTCCGGGCGCGGGGTTCAGCCTCGCCATGGCGCAGCAGCCAGAGCCTCACAGCTTGGGCTCTTCGTCGCGCACCGGGTGAGCAGCTGGCGGCACCGCATGGGGCGCCTCGCCTTCGGCAGCACGAGCCTCGGGCCAATCGGCGAAGGGCCAGGGTTTCTCCTCGGTGTTGAAGGTGCCGAAACGGCCAATCTGAGCCAGGTACTGGCTCAGGCTGTCGCCGAACGACAGCAGGCCGGCGTTGGGTGCACCGTAGAAGGCGCGGTAGCCCAGTTGCAGCAGGACCACGGCACCCAGCACGATTTCAGCCAGTTGCCAGACGATGACGAAGATCAGCATCCACAGGACGCGCAGCAGGATGTGCTCGCGCTGCAGGTCTTCGCGCTCTTCATTCATGGGGAATCTCCTTGTCCGAAAGTGTGAATCAAAAGCCGGTGGTTGGAATGAAGTCTACGTCGGTCTTGGGCTCGCCGCGCATCAGCAGCTCGATCACCTGGGCCAACGTACGTCCTTCGAAAAGTATGGCATGCAGCCCCGCGACTAGCGGCATGTAGACCTGCAGCTCCTCGGAACGACTCTTGAGAACCTTGAGGGTGTTGACGCCCTCGGCCACCTCGCCCAGACGTGAAACCGCGTCTTCCAGGGACAGGCCCTCGCCCAGGGCGTAACCCACTTGGTAGTTGCGGCTCTTGGGGGAGGAACAGGTGACGATCAGGTCGCCCACACCGGCCAGGCCCAGGAAGGTCATGGGGTTGGCGCCAAGCTTGACGGCAAAGCGGGTCATCTCCGCCAGGGCGCGGGTGATCAGCATGCTCTTGGTGTTCTCGCCCATATCCAGGGCGGCAGCCATGCCGGCGATGATGGCGTAGACGTTTTTCAGCGCACCGCCCAGCTCGACACCGAAGCGGTCCTGGCTGGCGTAGACGCGGAAGGTACGGCCATGCAGGGCGGACTGTACCCGTTGGCAGAGCTCGGCATCCTCGCTGGCAACCACCGTGGCAGTCAGCGCGTGGTCGGCGATTTCCTTGGCCAGGTTGGGGCCGGAAATCACGCCAATGCGCGCATCCGGTGCCACTTCTTCGAGAATCTGGCTCATCAGCTTGAAGCTTTTCGCCTCGATGCCCTTGGTGGTGCTGACCAGAAGCTTGCCGGTCAGTTGCCCGGACACCGGCTCCAGCACCGGTCGCAATGCACTGGACGGCACGGCAACGAAAACCAGCTCGCAATCGGCAAGCACGGCGGGCAGATCGGTATCCGGCTCGACGCCGGGGTGGATCTTCACACCCTTGAGGTAGCGTGGGTTCTCCCGCAGGGTTCGGATCGCCTCGGCCTGTTCGGGGTCGCGCATCCAATGGCGCACGCGCTGGCCATTCTCGGCCAGCAGGTTGGCGATGGCGGTGCCGAAGCTGCCGCCGCCGAGCACCGCGACGGGTTGCTGTTCAGTCATAACGGGTCCATGTAGGCCAAAGGGATGGCGAATCCACGCATTATACGGAGGCGCCGTCTACCGGCCAGCGTCAATCCAGAGCCATCGCGCTGGCAAAGCGATCATCCTCGGTTAAGATGCCGCAGTTCTCTGACGTCAAGGTTGCCGCATTCGCGCCCCAGCAACCGCCGCGTATCAAAAAATCCCCCAGCATTGGGGCATAACAAGACTAAAGTTCCAACATAGATTCACCTCACGGACGCCCCCGCACCGAGGCAAAAGGAAGATGTGCCTACCCTCCCCCCGATCGCCGAACTCTCCCGCCGCTGAAGGAGAGCCGCGCCTATGACCTTGCGGCATCGCTGGGACATCCACACCCGCACCCAACTGATCAGCCTCGGCCCGGCACTGCTACTGACCTTGCTGCTCACCGGATTTTTCACCTTCGCCCGTCTGCAGGACCTGCGCCAGGAGCTGAACCACACTGGCCAGTTGATCGCCAGCCAGCTCGCACCAGCAGCGGAGTACGGCGTGGTCACCGGCAACCTGGAGGTGTTGGAAGGCTTGCTCCAGGCCAGCCTGGGCACGCCCCATGTGCGTTTTCTCGAAGTGCGCGACCGCGCCGACAATATCCTGGTCTACCTGGAGCAGCAGGACCGCATCGAGAAGAGCGGCGCGCAAGTGGAGGTTTTCCACGCGCCCATCGTCCAGCAGCAGATGCACCTGCAGGCGCAGCGCACCCTGGCCAGGGGAGACAGCCGCAGCAACGACGGCAACTACCTGGGCCGCGTAGTCGTGGGCATGTCCAACGACGCCTTCAGCAGCCGCCAGCAGGAGATCCTCCTCAAGGCCACTGTGCTCGCGTTCATGGCCCTTCTCCTCACCTTCCTGCTCGCGCGCCGCCTGGCCACTCGCCTGTCGCAACCCATCAGCGCGATGGGCGACGCGGTCAAGGCCATCCAGGACGGCAACTACGACGCCAGCCTCCCCGTGGTAGACGACAGTGAACTGGGCGACCTCGGCCGCCACATCAACAACCTCGCCAGCGGCCTGGAACAGGCCAGTCGCGAACAGCAGCAGGCAATGGGTCAGCTGATCAAGGCACGCGAGGAAGCAGAAATGGCAAACAGGGCCAAATCCGACTTCCTGGCGATGATGAGTCACGAACTGCGCACCCCCATGAATGGCGTGCTGGGCATGCTCCAGCTGCTGGAAACCACGGAGATGACCGAGGAACAGACGGAGTACGCGGCGCTGGCCACCGAGTCCACCGAGCACCTGCTCAAGGTGATCAACGATATCCTCGACTTCTCTCGCATCGAACGCGGCGCCCTGGAGCTGGAACGCATTCCCTTCAACTTGCTGGACCTGATCCTAGGTTCGGTGCAAGTGTTCCAGCACAGTGCCCAGCAGCGCGGATTAGTCCTGACGCTGGACACCCAGGGCGGCCTGGAGCGGGTCGAGGCGCAGGGCGACCCGACGCGTCTACGGCAGATCCTGGTCAATCTGGTAGGCAATGCCCTGAAATTCACCGAAGAAGGTGGCATCAAGGTCGTAACCCGCTGGCAGGCGCTAGACAGCGAAGTGCTCTGGCTCACCTGTGCCGTGCACGACAGCGGAATCGGCATCCCCCCCGACCGTCTGGAGCATATGTTCGATGCGTTCCAGCAAGCCGATCACTCGATCTCCCGCCGCTATGGCGGCACCGGCCTTGGCCTGCCCATCGCCCGCACCCTGGCCGAACGCATGGGTGGCACGCTGCGGGCTGAAAGTCATGAAGGTTCGGGCTCGGTCTTCACGCTGGAAATTCCCCTGCCTTTCCGTCCCGAGGGAGCCGAAACGCTCACCAATCAGGCACACGCCCCCAGTGAAGGCAGCGGTCAGCACGTGCTGCTGGTGGAGGACAACCCGGTGAACCAGACCGTGATAGAGGCCATGCTGCGCAGCCTCGGCTACCAGGTGAGCCTGGTGGGCGACGGTGCGCAAGCCGTACACCAGACGTCACGCCACCACTATGCCGCTATTCTCATGGACTGCCGCCTGCCGGTGCTGGATGGCTATGAAGCCACGCGCCAGATTCGCCAGATGAATGGCGGCGCAACGCTGCCGATTATCGCCCTCACCGCCAACGCCCTGCAGGGCGACCGCGAGGCCTGTCTGGCCGCCGGCATGAATGACTACCTGGCCAAGCCCTTCAAGCGCGCCGACCTGCTGCGGGTGATGCAGCGCTGGCTGAGCAAACCGTCGGACTGAAACGATTGATGCTGTTTCCAGACATTCGTCGAGTCTTCCGGGATGTTAAAGTGCACCACGCTTTGCGAGCGGGATGCCCCTGTCGCGCCCTTTGGGCGGGTCAAGGTCACTCAGGTGAACGACTGTGCTCGCCACTCTGTGACTTTCACCGCAACGCAACAGTCTATGACTAGTCTGCCAACTGCCCCCCTACAACGGCCATGGCAGAAGGATGAATGCAAAGCCCTGTGCCACACGGGGACCATTGAGGAGCTCGCATGACCAAACAAAACGCCTATTCCCGGGAAGACCTGCTGCGCTGCAGTCGCGGCGAGCTGTTCGGCCCTGGTAATGCGCAACTGCCCGCCCCCAACATGCTGATGATCGACCGCATCGTGCATATCAGCGAGACCGGCGGGAAGTACGGCAAAGGCGAGATCGTCGCCGAGCTCGATATCAATCCTGACCTGTGGTTCTTCGCCTGTCACTTCGAGGGCGATCCGGTCATGCCCGGCTGCCTCGGCCTCGATGCCATGTGGCAGTTGGTCGGCTTCTACCTCGGCTGGCAGGGCAATCCTGGCCGCGGCCGCGCCCTCGGCTCCGGCGAAGTCAAGTTCTTCGGCCAGGTCCTGCCGTCCGCGAAAAAGATCACCTACAACATCCATATCAAGCGCACTATTAATCGTTCGCTGATCCTCGGCATCGCCGACGGCACCGTTGCCGTCGATGGCCGCGAGATCTACAGCGCCGAAGGCCTGCGCGTCGGCCTGTTCACCTCTACCGACAGCTTCTGAAGGACATCCGCATGCGTCGCGTCGTGATCACTGGCCTGGGCATCGTTTCCTGCCTGGGCAATGACAAAGCCACCGTCTCCGACAACCTGCGCGCCGGCCGTGCCGGCATTCGCCATAACCCCTCCTATGCGGAGATGGGTTTGCGCAGCCAGGTGTCCGGCTCCGTCAACCTGAACCTGGAAGAGCTGATCGATCGCAAGATCTTCCGTTTCATGGGCGATGCCGCTGCCTACGCCTACCTGGCCATGCAGCAGGCCATCGAAGACGCCGGCCTGAGCGCAGAGCAGATCTCCAACCCGCGCGTTGGCCTGATCGCCGGCTCCGGCGGCGCTTCGACCGTCAACCAGATGGAAGCCATCGACACCCTGCGTGAAAAGGGCGTCAAGCGTATTGGCCCATACCGTGTGACCCGCACCATGGGCAGCACCGTATCTGCCTGCCTGGCCACCCCCTTCCAGATCAAGGGCGTGAACTTCTCCATCTCCTCGGCCTGCGCCACCAGCGCACACTGCATTGGCCAGGCCATGGAGCAGATCCAACTGGGCAAGCAAGACATGGTCTTCGCTGGCGGCGGTGAAGAAGAACATTGGAGCCAGAGCTGCCTGTTCGACGCCATGGGCGCCCTCTCCACCCAGTACAACGAAACCCCGGAGAAGGCCTCCCGCGCCTACGACGCCAAGCGTGACGGCTTCGTCATCGCCGGTGGCGGTGGCATGGTGGTGGTCGAGGAACTGGAGCACGCGCTCAAGCGTGGCGCCAAGATCTACGCCGAAATCGTCGGCTACGGCGCGACCTCTGACGGCTACGACATGGTCGCCCCGAGCGGCGAAGGCGCCATCCGCTGCATGCAGCTGGCGCTGTCCACCGTCGACACCCCGATCGACTACCTGAACACCCATGGCACCTCCACTCCGGTAGGCGACGTGGCGGAAATCCGCGGCGTGCGCGCAGTGTTCGGCGACAAGGCCCCGGCCATCAGCTCCACCAAGAGCCTGTCCGGCCACTCCCTGGGCGCCGCCGGCGTACAGGAAGCCATCTACTGCCTGCTGATGATGGAAGGCAAGTTCATGGCCGGTTCAGCCAACATCGACGAACTGGATCCGGAAGTCGCTGACCTGCCGATCCTGCGCGAGACCCGCGAGAACGCCAAGGTCGACACCGTGATGTCGAACAGCTTCGGCTTCGGTGGCACCAACGCCACCCTGGTGCTGCGCCGCTTCAACGGCTGACGGCTGTTTCGCAACGAAGAAAGGGCGCCATTGGCGCCCTTTCTGTTTTCTGCGGTTCAGGCCGCTTCGCGACCGTGTTCAGCTTTGTCCCGGCCACCCATACGCGGCAGCAGCATGGGCACCTGGCGCCGATAGTCGGCGTATTCAGGGTGCGCCCGCAGCAGGTCGCGTTCTTCCAGCTGAATGGCCGCCAGGATGTAGATGCTGGTCAGCACCGCGAACAGCAGATGGGCCGCGCTCATGGTCGGAGTGGCCCAGAAGCACAGGAACCAGCCCAGGTAGAGCGGATGGCGCACCAGCTTGTAGGCGCCCGGAGTCTTGAATTCCAACTCGGTGTAGGGCTTGCCCAGCAGGTTCAGCCAGACCTGGCGCAGGCCGAACAGATCGAAGTGGTTGATCAGGAGGGTGGCGTAGAGCACCAGCGCCCAACCGAAGCCGAAGATCGCGCCCATCACCAGGCGGCCCGAACGGTTTTCGATGTTCCAGATTTCACCGCCCAGGGGTTGCCAGTAGCTGTACAGCAGGATCAGCGCGAGACTGGAAAACAGAACATAGGTGCTGCGCTCAGCCGCCGGTGGTATCCACTGCGTCCACCAGGCCTTGAAGGCCGGGCGGGCCATCAGGCTGTGCTGTACGGAGAAGATGGCCAGCAGCACCACATCGATTCCAAGGGCGATCCAGAACGGCAGGCGCGGCTCACCATCCAGGGTTCGCGGCGCGAACGGCAGGTTGGCGATGAAGCCGATGGAATAGACGAAGGTGGCCAGGAAGATCAGGTAGCTGATCAGGCCGTAGAAGAAAATCGAACTGCGCTTGAAGTAAGTGAACATGATGCGCTCCTGCCTCGGGTTCTGGTCGGCGGAATCGCCCCGCCTTGGACACCAGCTTCGTCCCGTCCTGTATCAGCCCTATGGCTGGCAGCGCTCAGTTTGTTTCGGCTTTGTATCCGCTCCTCGGACTGCCCAGCCAGGCCTGCAACAGTTGGTGCAGGCGCTGCTGGTTCAGGGGTTTGGTCAACAGTGCCTTGACGCCCTGCTGCTGCACCTCGCTCTCCAGCAGGGAGTCGCTGAAACCGGTGTAAAGCACGATGGGCAGGTCGGCGCGAGACGCCAGGAGGCGCCGCGCCAGTTGCAGGCCAGAGAGACGCGGCATGCTCTGGTCGAGAATGATGAAGTCCCAGGCGTAAGGGTCGGCACAGAGCAGCAGGCTGGCCTGCTCCGCATCGCAGAAGATGCCGGACTCCAACCCCCAGCCCTCCAGCAGTTCGCCCATGAACTCGGCTACCGTAGCGTCGTCGTCCACCACGGCTACCCGCCCCTGCAAGGCGGAACGCAATTGTGGGCGCTCGGCGGCCGGTGCGACTGCAGCGTCCGCGTTCGACGCCGGGCCATGGGCCGGCATCAGCACACGGAAGGTGGCACCCTGCCCCGGCGCGCTGTCCAGATGAATATGGCCGCCATACTCATGGACGATGCCGTGCACCATGGAGAGGCCCATGCCACTGCCCTGACCGCTGGCCTTGGTAGAGAAGAACGGCTCGAATATCTGTGCCCGCAGCGCCGGATCGATCCCCGGCCCACTGTCGCTGACGGTAAGCGCCACGAAGTGTCCCGCGATCCGCTGCTGGCACGAGGCACAGACGCCCGCCAGTTCCTGCTGTGCCAGACCCACCCGCAACTGCCCGACGCTGCCCATGGCGTCGCGGGCATTGATGCAGAGATTCATCAGCACCTGCTCCAGCTGCACAGGATCGGCCAGTACGCGGGGCAAGTCGTGGCCCAGCTGCACCTCCAGCTCGACCGTGGCCGGCAGGGTGGACTCCACCAGGCGGATAAAGTCCCCCAGCAGCAAGTCCAGCGCCACCACCTGCGGTTTGCCGCGGCTGCCCCGGCTGAAGGTGAGCATCTGCTGGATCAGGTCGCGAGCCTTCTCCGCCGAGCGCTGAACCCGCGACAGGTACTTGCACAGGCGTTCATCACTGTCCTGCTCCGCCAGCTCCTGGGCCATCACCGTGTAGCCCAGCATGCTGGTCAGCAAGTTGTTGAAATCGTGGGCAATGCCGCCCGTCAGGTGCCCGATGGCCTCCATGCGCTGAGCCTGACGTAGCTGCTGCTCCAAGCGGGCACGTTCCTCTTCAGCCTGGGTACGTTCGGTGATGTCGCGCAAATAACAGATAAAGCGCGGCCCCTCATCACCCGGGACCTGGGTCAGGGCCAGCTCGGCGGCAAACTCTTGGCCATCGGCGCGCTGCGCCACCACCTCCATGCGCTTGCCGAGGAATGCGCCATGGCCGGTCTGCACGTAGTGCTCCAGTGCATGTTCGTAGGCATCGCGGAAACGCGGCGGGATGATCAACTTCAGTAGCGAATGCCCCAGCGCCTGCTCACGACTGATGCCAAAGCACTGCTCGGCCGCCGGGTTGAAGGCCAGCACGCGCCCGGCCTCGTCCATGCTGATGAAGCAGTCCAGGGCAGTGTTGGTGATGGCCCGGTACTGCAGCTCGCTGGCGCGCAGGGCCTGCTCGGCCTCCTTGCGCTGGGTAATCTCGCGGGTGATGCCCAGGATGCGGTCAACGCCGCCAATGGTGACACGCTTCAGCAGCACTTCATCCCAGTGCAGGCTTGCGTCGCGATTGCGTCGATGCCATTCGAAGCGCTGCACCTCGCCGGCCGCGGCGCGGGCCAGGTAACCCGCCGCGTCCTTGCCGGTGTACGGGGCGTAGCCGGCGCTGAAGGCATCGATGTCCAGCTTGAGCATTTCCTCGTAGCTGTAGCCATAGGCGCGACAGGCCTTGGGATTGACGTCCACCAGGGCGCCACTCTCGATGTCGTGGACGAAGATGGCGTCTTCGGAGTTGTTGAAAATCGCCCGGTAGCTGGCTTCCGCTTCCAGCCGCTCGATTTCCGCGGCGGCCCGCACCGAGAAAATCCGCAGCACGGACTCCACCCTGTCACGATCGCTCATCGTCCCCAGCCGGCCAGCGGCAATCAGGCCCAGCGGCCGGCCATCACTGGCAAAGAGCGGGTAGCCGGCATAACTGTCGACACCGAAAGCGGCCAGCACTTCGTCACTGGGGTAGGAACAGCGCAGGTCGCGAGGCACGAAGTGGAAACTGCGACCGAATACTTCGGCACAAGGCGTCCCCTTCAGGTCATAGGTAGCGTTCTGGTGCAAGCGTCCTTCGTAGTAGAGCGCCAGCGTGGTGAGGCATTGCGGCCCCTGGTCGCTGATGCGACTGACAAAGGCAAAGTCGGCATTCAGGGAGCGCACCATGTAGCGGGCAATGGCCTCGAACACTTCGTTGCCAGTGGCGGCCGAAACCCCCAGCGCAACAAACCGCAGCACCTCTTCCAGGCTCTTGCGTGAGCTGATATCAGTGGAAATGCCACAGATGGCGCTGACACGCCCTTCACCATCGAAGAGAGGGAATTTGTTCGACAGATAGGTGCGGATACCGCCGCCCATGGGCACCTGTTCCTCGAACTCCAGCTCATGGCCGAGCTGGGCCACACGCACGTCGTTGGCGCGCAGCACATCGGCCATTTCCCTGGGAAAGAAATCGTGGTCGGTATGCCCCAGCACACGCTCCGCGCGGACCTTGAACAACCGCTCGAAGGCCCGGTTGACCAGGACCAGGCGGCCGTCGAGGTCCTTCACGTAGATCACCGCACTGCTGTTATCGACAATCTGCCGCAAGCGATGCTCTTCGGCACTGACGGCGAAGCGGCTGGTCAGAGGCTGGCTCACCGGTAAGCCCTCCGGAGGTAGCGGACAGCCTGAGTATAGAGACAGCCGGGCCACGCCCGGAGGGCCCCGGAGCCATTGAAACAATTGAAACAAAGAGCTGACGTGGGGGCGAATTCATTCGCTATGTCTGCGTTAGCTGTTGCGAGCGATTTATCAGCGGGCCAAGAGCCTTGGGAGCTGGCTTGCTAGCGAAACGGGACCATTCGCTGGCAAGCCAGCTCCTACCGGCAATGAATTCGCCCCTACCGCTTCTTGCGGACTCAGCCCGGGACGAACATGTATCCGACGCCGCGAACGGTGCGGATGATCTGCGGTTTGTCCGGGTCCGTTTCCAGCTTGCGGCGTAGGCGAGCGATGCGGATGTCGATGGAGCGGTCGAACGGGTTCCAGTCGCGATGCTGGGTAAGGTTCAACAACTGGTCGCGAGATAACGGCCGGTTGGGCCGCTGGGCGAAGGCCTGGAGCAGGTCGAACTCCATGGCGGTCAGAGGGATTTCCTCTCCTGCGGCGTCAAGCAGCTGGCGGCTTTGCAGATCGAGGCGGCAGAGGCCAAGTTGCAGGCAGGCCCCCTCGCTTTCCGGGGCGGGCTGGGTGGAAGCCGCCGGGGCGCGACGATAGCGCCGCAACACGGTCTTGACCCGCGCCAGCAACTCACGCGGGTCGAAGGGCTTGGCCAGGTAGTCGTCGGCACCGACCTCCAGCCCGACGATGCGATCCAGTGGCGTGCCGGCGCCGGAGACCATGATCACCGGCAGGTCGTGATGTTCGCGCAGGTAGCGCGCAAGGCTCAGGCCGTCCTCGCCGGGCAGCCCTACATCCAGCAGCACCAGATCGGGCAGCGCCTCGGCCAACCGCGCGCGCAGCTGGCCGCTGTCGCCGACGGCGTGCACCTGGTAGCCCTGGCCGCCGAGGTAATCCAGCAGCAGCTCGCGGATCGCCTCGTCGTCGTCCACCACCAGGATGCTGATCTGTTCGGCCATGGACCCGCGCCTCGCGCCCACCTATGACCCAGCGAATATAGCGCGCTCTGGCGACACGCGCGGGATCAGCGGACGGTGAAACGCTGCTCGGCCAACAGACGGTCGCCCTGGAACACCATGAAACGCCACTCGCCCGGAACCACTTCGTAGTGCTCGGTGAATTCGTAGGCCATCACGTCCATCGGCGCGCCAGGAGCCATCTTCTGCTCGACCACGAACTTGTCGTGACGCTTGCCGTCCGGGGTAACCACGCCGGGGGTCAAGTACAGCAGGGTCAGCGGGGTGTCCTTATCCTGCTTGCCGAGCAGCGTGTAACGCATGCCGAACTTGGTGCCCAACTTGGCCGGGATCTCGTCGGTCTGCTCGATGTTCTGGTTGCTGCGGGTCAGCACACGCTCGCCCGGCTGGTAGTCCTGATACTGCGATTCGAAGATGCCGTACTCCACCGGGCCGTCCACCCGTACATCAGCCAGGGCCACGCCGGAAGCCAGGCCCAGGGCCACGAGTGCTGTCATTCGAAAGGGGATCATGTCGCGCTCCTTGTTTGCGGTGGCGCGAGGTTATGACGTGGCCATGACAGCCTCGTGACAGACTCACTGCGCGATGTCACTCCGGTGTTTGCGCGGCAGCACTGCCAGGAAATTGTCCCGCGCAACCTTGCGCGCCACCGCTTCGGGCAGGGCGTCGAGGAAGGCGTTGTAGGCCGCCAGGTAGTCCCCCAGGCCGTCGAAATGGCCGACCACGTCGGAGCCCAGCATGAAGCGCTCCGGATACCGCTCCACCAATGCCAGCCAGCGCCGGTCCGGCTTGCCGCCGGCATCCAGCAAGTAGGGTTTCAGCACACTCCAGGAGAGGTCGACGTAGAGGTTCGGGTAGGCCCCCAGCAGCCGCTCCAGGGTGGACAGGAGAAAGTCCAGCTTCGTCTGGTGGCGGTGGATCTCCAGGCTGGAGCCGGCGTGGGCCCAGATGAAGCGCACGTGGGGATGGTTGCGCAGCGGCTCTTCCACTTCCTGCAGGTAGAGCGGATTGCGCTCACGCTTGGAGGTGATGTTGGAGTGCAACAACACCGGCAGGTCGTACTCGGCCGCCAGGTGGTAGATGCGGCTCATGGCCTCGTTGTTGGCCCGTGGCGTGTCGCCATCGATGAGGGCGGTGAGGTCGTCGTGGCGGGTGAACACCTCGCCGATGCCCTGCCAAAGCCCCGGATCCAGTTCGAGCATGCGGCGAATGTGGGCGTCGGAATTCTTGTCGTTGGGATTGAAACCGCTGAGAAAGGGATGAAAACGCTTGCGCTGATCGACCGGCAGTTGCTTCACCGCTGCGGCCACCAGCACGTCGGTGGCGCTGTACCAGTAGGCTCCGGCGTCGTCGCCAGCGTAGTAGCGCGGCCGCTTGGGTTCATCCTCGTGCCACTTCTTGGCCACCGGAATACCGGAGATCATTGCGTGGTCGATGCGACCCTTGTCCATTGCGTCCAGGAGGGCTTTCATGCCATCCGTTTCCTGGAAGAAATCCACATAGTGCAGGTGGGCGTCGCTGTAGTGGTACTCGCGCGCTTCCCCCGGCATGGTCGCCGTCAGCAGCAGTGCGGCGAGACTGGTCCTCAGTCGATACAAGGCAGGTCCTCCCGGGTGCATGAGCGACTATAGACCGGCAGCCGGCTGACCGCGTTCAACCGGGTTACCCGCTGCCCGGCCGCCGCCCTTTGCGCTAGCCTAGCGAGACTTTTCCGCCCATCGGCCAGGAGGCCTCCCATGACCATCCGTCTCACCCGTGATTCCGCCAACGGCACCCGCCAACGCATCGAGCTGGAAGGCAAGGCACCGCTGTTCACTGACCTGCCGACGGACCTTGGCGGTGCCGGTGCGGACCCGGAGCCTCATGACTACTTCGACGCAGCACTGGGCAGCTGCAAGGCCCTGACCGTCACCTATTACGCCCAGAAAAACGGCATCCCGCTGACTGGCGTGGACGTTGAGGTGACCCGCGACGACAGCGAGGAACGCAAGGGGCACTACCGCCTGGACGTGAAACTGACCCTGCGCGGCGCCCTCACCGACGAGCAACGCGCCACCCTGCTGCGCATCGCCGACAAGTGCCCGGTACACAAGCTGATGACCCAGGTGGAAGTGAGCATCGAAACGCGCCTTGCCGAAGGCAACTTCAGCCAGTGACCCGAACAGGAAACCTGAGCATGAACATTCTCACCATACGGCCGCGCGCCGAAGAAGTCGCCGGGCAACCCATCCTCCGACCGCTGCCGTCGGCCCAGTGCCGCAGCGTCGGCCCCTTCGTATTCTTCGACCACATGCTGGAAGCTGACTACGCCCCCGACACCGGCATGGACGTGCGCCAGCACCCCCATATCGGCCTATCCACCCTCACTTACCTGTTCGAAGGCGAACTGCAACACAAGGACAGCCTGGGCTCGGACCAATTGGTGAAGCCGGGCGACGTCAGCTGGATGACTGCCGGCCGCGGCGTTGCCCATGTCGAGCGCACCCCGGCGAAGCTGATGGCCAGCGGCCCGCGCGCGCACGGCCTGCAAGTCTGGCTGGCCCTGCCAAAGGAATTCGAGGATTGCGAACCCAGCTACAGCCATCATCCGGCGGCGAGCCTGCCGCAGCAGGACGCACTCGGTGTACGCATCCGCCTGATCGCCGGAACCGGCTTCTGCCTGGAATCGCCTGTACCGGTGCTCTCCCCTACTCTCTACGCTGACCTGCAACTGGAAGCCGGCGCCACCTTGACCATCCCCTGCGAACATCCACAGCGGGCGCTCTATCTGCTGGAAGGCGAAGCAATGCTGGACGACCTGCCGCTCGAAGCACGCAGTCTGGTGGTGCTGCCAGAGGGCGTGGAGTACGTGCTCTCCGCATGCAGCGGTAGCCAGCTGGTGATGATCGGCGGCGCACCACTGGATGGGCCGCGACGGATGAACTGGAACTTCGTGTCCAGCAGCCCGGAACTGATCGAACAAGCGCGCAGCCGTTGGGCGGCTGGTGACTGGCCGACCGTGCCGGGCGAAACCAGCCGCATCGAGTTACCGCGCTGATCTGGACGTCGGGTGGTGGGCCGAAGCCCACCCTATGGGCTCCCACAAATGGCTGGGGGCTCAGGCGAAGACTTCGTCCAGCAGCGCGTACATGGCGGTGAAGGCGCGCCTCGACACCGTGGCGTTGTACTGCGCGGTGCCCGGATGGTTGGCGGCAGGATCGGTGAACGAATGCACCGCGCCACCATAACTCAGCAACTGCCAATCCACCCCTGCCTCGCCCATCTCCCTGGCGAAGGCCGGTAATTGTTCACGGGGCACCAGCGGGTCCAACGCGCCATCCAGCACCAGGACCGCGCCCTGGATATTGCGCGCGTCAGACGGATCGGGCGTATCCAGCGCCCCATGGAAGGACACCGCCGCCTTGAGCGGCGCTCCGGCTCTCGCCAGTTCCAGCGCGCACGTGCCGCCAAAGCAGAATCCAAAAGCCGCCAGGCGCTTGCCATCCATGAGCACCGCCTGCTGGCCACGCAGCGCGTCCAGGGCCGCCACCAAGCGCCGGCGCATTAGCACACGGTCCTGTTTGAGCGGCAGCATGGCGGCGCCGGCTTCTGCCGGACTACCCGGTCGCACCGCCGCGCCATACAGGTCGACGAGCAGTACGCGATAGCCCCGACTGGCCACCTGTCCGGCGAGGTCCACTGCGCCGTCGCTGACTCCGAACCAGTTGGGCGCCATCAACAGACCCGGACGCGAGGCAGTATCCCCGGCATCGAACACCAGGCGACTTTCAAAGGCCAGGCCATCGCAGGTATAGCCGAGGACCTGGGATTGGATCTGCGTCATGGATTACCTCGGTCCGCCAAAGACTTCGTCGAACAGGTCGTTCATAGCCTGGTAGGCCCGGGCAGCGACCTTGGGATTGTATTCATTGCGCCCTGGCACGCTGGCCCCGCGCTCGGTGAAGGAATGCACCGCACCACCGTAGCTGACCAGTTGCCAATCGGCCTTGGCGGCCGTCATTTCGGCAGTGAAAGCCTCTACCTGGGTCTTGGGCACGGCAGGGTCGTCAGCGCCATGCAGCACCAGTACCGGCGCGCGAATATTGCGCGCATCGGCCGGGTTCGGCGTGTCCAGGTTGCCGTGGAAAGACACGAAGCCCTTCAGCTGTGCGCCTGAGCGAGCCAGTTCCAGAACGCTGCCGCCACCGAAGCAGAAGCCGATGGCGCCGAGACTCGCCAGGTCCAGCGACACCTGCCCCGCCTGCGCCTTGAGAGTCTCCACACCGGCCTGGGCACGCTTGCGCATCAAGGGCCGATCACCGCGTACGGCCGTCGCGGCGGCCCTGGCTTCGTCTGGATTGGTCGGACGAACGTCCTTGCCATACATGTCGGCAATGAAGATCACGTAGCGCTGGCCGGCGATTTCCTTGGCCTGCTCGGCTGCGGCCCGGGTCACGCCCAGCCAGTTGGGCACCATCAGCAGGCCGGGGCGTGGGGTCTTCACCGCATCGTCATAGACCAGGGTGCCTTCGAAGGCCTTGCCGTCGATCTCGTACGGAACAACCTGGGTAACCATGGCCGCCCAAGTGGGGCCGGCGAATGCGAACAGCAGCAAAGGCAGGAGCAAACGGTTCATGGGGACTCTCCTGTGCCTGGGGAAATGACTAAGGTTAGACCCAATGCCGGCTGAGCCCTCCTGCCGGGTTCGTTGCATGGGATTTCAAGAGCGCGGCAGTGTCGACCTGACCTTGTGCGGTCTGCGTAGCGAATGAATTCGCTCCGCCGAAGCGTCAAGCACCCACAACACAACGAAAAAGGCCCGCAATTCGCGGGCCTGTTCCGTTCCAGCCTCTTATCAGGCCGAGAGCTCCACCAGCAGCTTGTTCAGGCGGCGCACATAGGCGGCCGGGTCCTTCAGGCTGTCGCCAGCGGCGAGGGCGGCCTGGTCGAAGAGGATGTGGGACAGCTCGCCAAAACGGCCCTCATCCTGCTCGCCATCCAGCTTCTCGATCAGCGGGTGGGCCGGGTTGATCTCGAAGATCGGCTTGGAGTCCGGCACCTTCTGGCCACTGGCCTCGAGGATCTGGCGCATCTGCAGACCCAAATCCTGCTCGCCGATGGCGAGGATCGCCGGGGAGTCAGTCAGACGGTGGGAAACGCGCACTTCGCTGACCTGCTCGTCCAGCACCTTCTTCAGGCGCTCGATCAGGCCTTCCTTGGTCTTGGCGACTTCCTCCTGGGCCTTCTTGTCCTCTTCCGAGTCCAGCTTGCCCAGGTCCAGGTCACCACGGGCGACATCCACGAAACCCTTGCCGTCGAAGTCGGACAGGTAGCTCATCAGCCACTCGTCGATACGGTCGGTGAGCAGCAGCACTTCGATGCCTTTCTTGCGGAAGACTTCCAGGTGCGGGCTGTTCTTCACCTGCGAATAGCTCTCGCCGGTGAGGAAGTAGATCTTGTCCTGGCCTTCCTTCATGCGGCCGATGTAGTCGGCGAGGGAAGCACTCTGCTCACCGGATGCATCCTGGGTCGAAGCGAAGCGCAGCAGGCCGGCAATCTTTTCCTTGTTGGCGAAGTCCTCGGCCGGGCCTTCCTTCAGCACCTGGCCGAAGTGGGTCCAGAAGCCCTTGTACTGCTCGGGTTCGTTCTTGGCCAGTTTCTCCAGCATGTCCAGCACGCGCTTGGTCAGGGCCGACTTCATGGAGTCGACCACCGGACCCGACTGCAGGATTTCGCGGGAGACGTTCAACGACAAGTCATTGGAGTCCACGACGCCCTTGATGAAACGCAGGTAGAGCGGCAGGAACTGTTCGGCCTGGTCCATGATGAACACGCGCTGCACATACAGCTTCAGGCCACGCGGTGCCTCGCGGTGATAGAGGTCGAACGGGGCACGGGCCGGGACATAGAGCAGCGAAGTGTATTCCAGCTTGCCTTCGACCTTGTTGTGGCTCCAGGACAGCGGGTTCTCGAAGTCATGGGCAACGTGCTTGTAGAACTCCTGGTACTCCTCGTCCTTGACCTCGGTACGCGGGCGAGTCCAGAGCGCGCTGGCGCGGTTAACGGTTTCCCACTCCTGCTCGGCGGGCGCATCTTCGCCGTGGTGTTCTTTCGGCAGCTCGATGGGCAGGGCGATGTGGTCGGAGTATTTCTTGATGACGTTGCGCAGACGCCAGCCATCGGCGAACTCCTCTTCGCCACTCTTCAGGTGCAGGACGATGCGGGTACCGCGCTCTGCCTTGTCGACAGTGGCGATGTCGAATTCGCCCTCGCCTTGCGAGGACCAGTGCACGCCTTCGCTCGCCGACAGACCGGCGCGGCGAGTGAAAACGTCTACTTTGTCGGCGACGATGAAGGCGGAATAGAAGCCCACGCCGAACTGACCAATAAGGTGGGAGTCCTTCTTCTGGTCGCCGGAAAGGTTCTTCAGGAAGTCGGCAGTGCCGGACTTGGCAATGGTGCCCAGGTGAGCGATCACCTCGTCGCGGCTCATGCCGATGCCGTTGTCTTCGAGGGTGATGGTGCGAGCGTCCTTGTCGAAGCTGACGCGGATCTTCAGCTCGGCGCCGCCTTCCAGCAGCTCGGGCTTGGCCAGCGCTTCGAAGCGCAGCTTGTCGGCAGCATCGGAGGCGTTGGAAATCAGCTCACGGAGGAAGATTTCCTTGTTGGAATACAGGGAATGGATCATCAGGTGAAGCAGTTGCTTCACCTCGGTCTGGAAGCCCAGGGTTTCTTTTTGAGTTTCCACACTCATGGTCGTCTAACTCCACGTGGATGGTTTGAGCCGCATACGGCGGCGGATGTCATCCAGATGGGGGCTTCGACAAGGATTTCAAGTGCTTAGGAAAATCGAACAGGACTTGCCCGCCAATGGCACCCGCTATGGGCCCGGAAACAGTGAAAAGAGAAGCGCGTTTCACTCGACCGGCTCAGGGCTCCAGCAACTCCACGTCGGACACCTCTTCGACATCGAAACTGAAGCTGGCGGCCCCTGCCCCGCCCAGGTTACGACGAATGAGGATCCGGCCATCGCGATCCAACCCGGCGAAGCGGCCTTCGGCGGTGCTCCCACGCACTGTGTACACACGCATGCCGAGCTCTTGGTACTGGCTGGGGGTGTTCAGCAAACGTTGCAGCGAGAAACGCACGCGACGATCCACCGGACCGGTGGTGTCCGCGACAGGCGACAGCTCCCGTGCCCCGTTCGGCGCTTCAGGTGACACGCTGGGAGTGGT
The DNA here is from genome assembly GCF_029871195.1 of Pseudomonas sp. BN415. Lineage (NCBI taxonomy): Bacteria > Pseudomonadati > Pseudomonadota > Gammaproteobacteria > Pseudomonadales > Pseudomonadaceae > Pseudomonas > Pseudomonas sp. BN415. The sequence continues at coordinate 94,046 of NZ_SSOK01000028.1, read as the reverse complement.
CAATGGCGGGAAACTGTCATGGCGCACACGCCAGCCCCGGGCCTCGCTCTTGGCTAGCGGCAAGGGCAGATGCCGAACCTGGCCGTCGACACGGGCCTCCACGTCCAGATCCAACTCGCGCGACGGCAGGCTGACAGCTGGCAGTTGGGCCAGCTCTACGTCATGGGTGGCAAAGCGCCGCTGCAGGTAGTCACGAATCACATAGGCCAAGGTGTCGCGAGAGTCGTAGGCGGTATCCACCCGTCCATCGCGGTAGCGCAGGCGGTCGGTAAAGACCTCCAGATGGCCCGTGAGTGTAGTGGCGAACTTCGGCGGCAAGACCAGATGGAAGTCGCCGGCCAGACGGTTTGGCGCCACGGGCTGCAAGTCCAGATGCAGGGTGTAGCCACGGGGGATACGCCGGGCCTCCGGTAGCTCCTGCTCCGGTAGCAGCCAACTGATCTCGACTTCCGGTTGCGGTCCAGGGTCCTGGGGCAGCACGTCCAGGCGCAAGGCCCCCTTCGGCAGGTTGCCGACACGAATGGTCAACTCGCGACGGGCGTAGAAATCCTGCCCCTCGCGCAGGCTGAGAATGCCGTCCACCAGTTCGGCCTGTAGCGGCGAGAAGCGCTGGCCATTGAGCTCACCGTTGAGACGGATATCCAGTTCTGACACGGCCTGCGGCTCATCACCCAGCCAGCGAAGGCTGATGATTGCCTGCAGCCGCTCAGGGTCCTGCGCGGCCAGCATCGTCAGCCCCACCACCAGCGGAATGAAGCCCATAGCGCCCAGGGCCACTGCCTTGCGCGCGGTGCGCCAATGGTTGAGCACATAGGCCAGCGTCACCGGCGGCAACAAGCTGCCAAAGCCCCAGAGCAAACTCGTACCAAAGGCGAGCATCACCAGCCAGACCAGGCCGGTGACGATCAGCAGCAGGCCACCAAGTATCAGTAACGCAACCATCGGACTTTCCTTGAGAGCGACCGGACCTTACTGGCGCGCCTCAGGGCTCGTCGACCTTGAAGTGGGCGCGTGCGGTGGCGATGGGTTCGGTCTGGGTGGTCTGCCAGGCGGTGATGGCGACGTTGGCGACGCGGCGGCCTTGTCGCCAGACCTGGCACTGGACGAAGGTGTCACGATAGTGTCCAGCGCGCAGGTAATCTATCGAGAAGTCGATGATTTTGGGCATATGTGGCGTGCCCATGAACATCAGCAGGTGGAGCATGGCCGCATGCTCCATGAAACCGGCGATCACACCGCCGTGGATGGCCGGCAGGGTCGGGTTGCCGATGTTGTCCTTGCTCGCCGGAAGACGGAACACCATGTCATCCCCCAGGCGCAGGCATTCCATGCCGATCAGCTTGGCGTAGGGGATCAGGCACACCAACGAGTCGTAGTCATTCTTCTCCTGGGCCTCGCGCACCAGGGCGTTGAAGTCGAGGCTCATACCGCACCTCCCTGCTTCAACTGGCCGGGCTTGCCCATGCGCATGAAGGCGCCGACCACATGGGCGATGGGCTGGGCCGGGTCGTCCTGATAGGCATAGCCACGGGTGAAGATGACATTGGGCGTCACCCGGTAGCACTCGGCGAATCCGTAGACGTCCTTGTGCGGCTCAGCCGGGTGCATGTAGTCGATGCGCAGGTCCAGGGTCGGGCAGATTTCGAACTCCGGCAGTACGCAGACCGTGGAAATGCCGCAGGTGGTGTCCATCAAGGTCGTAATGGCGCCGCCGTGGATCACGCCAGTTTCCGGGTTGCCGATGATCTGTTGGCTGTAAGGCAAACGCAGAGTCAGGCCCTGGGGCGTGGCGTCATGCACGCTCAGGCCGAGCACCTGGCAGTGGCGCAACGCGGAAAGAAAGCGCTGCGACCGTTCGATAAGGGAATTGTCCGTCATGACTGCAACCTTGGCGGAAAGTGGGCAAAGTGCTAAATGATACCCCGACGGATGCTCCCACGCCGTGGCCAAGCGTTCGAGTAAGGCTTTTTGCGTTAAGCACGGAACTTAGAAACAGGTCACAAACTCCAACGCCTATCGATGAGGAAAAGCCACACATGGAGGCTCAATGATGAAGAAAACCCTGTCTCTCGCCCTGCTCCTGGCCGCTAGCCTTGGTCTCGCTGCCTGCGACAAGAAGGAAGAGGCCCAGGCACCGGCTGCACCGGCGACCGAATCCCAGCCGAGCGCACCGGCCCCAGCCCCGACTCCGGCTCCGGAAGCCGCCCCGGCTCCGAGCGCACCCGCCGCTCCGGCCGCTCCGGAGACTGCACCGACCGAGGAGCAGAGCCAGTAAACTCCTGGCAATAGCTACGACAAGGCCCGCATTGCGCGGGCCTTGTTGTTTCCGTGGGTCAGAGTGCCGGACTGAGCATCAACAACAGGCAGCAGACCAGGCCGACGAACCAGACCAAGCTGCGCAGGGTGGCCTTGTCGTTCCAATAGAGGAACAGGTAAAGCACGCGCGACACGATGAAGATGATCGCCAGCAGGTCGACGAAGTAGCCGTGGGTCTGGGTGACATGGGACATGAGCACACCGGCGGCGAACAGCGGGAAAATCTCGATGCTGTTCTGATGCGCCGCAACAGCCCGCGCACCGAAACCAGTCAACCGTGCCTGCTGCGCACGTGGATGACGGTTGTCGTAGCCCCTGCCCTCTTCACGCATGGCCTTGGCCACGGGAATCTTCGCCAGGTAGATGAGCAGGGCCGAGAAGAACAGGCACCAGAAAGGAATACTCATTCAACCTTCTCCTTGGGCGCTTCCAGCGCGTGGGTTGGGGTGTAGACCATCACATCCAGTACATCGGAATGGAATTCGCGGCGGTAAAGCACTAGCACAACACCTGTGGTCGCAATGATGAAAAACCAGGGATTGATGAACCAGGCCAGCATGGCCAACCCGAAATAGTAGCTGCGCAAGCCGAAGTTGAACTGGTTGGCCGCCAGGGAAATCACCCGCGCGGTACGTTCGGCGAAAGCCTTCCTCTCCTGCTCGCTGACGTGTTTCTCTCCGATCATCGGCGCCGATCCAACCAGGATGGCGGCGAAGTTGTACTGACGCATGCACCAACTGAAGGTGAAGAAGGCGTAAACGAAGACGACGGCGAGGCCCAACAGCTTCAGCTCGGAAATACTGCGGCTGGCAGCCTGAACGAACGGCAGGTCGGCCAGCACTGACACTGCGCGATCAGTGGAGCCGAACACCGTGAGAATGCCGGCCAGGATGATCAGGGTACTGGAGGCGAAGAACGAGGCGTTGCGCTCAAGGTTGCCGATCACACTGGCGTCGGCGATACGGTTGTCGCGCAGCAACAGGCGACGCATCCAGTCCTCGCGGTAGAGATGCAGGACCGAAGCCAGGCAGGCGGTGTCCTTGCCCTTCCAGATGGCGTAGCGGGTGTACCCCACCCAGCAGGTAATGAACCAGAGAATGGCCAACAGGTGAGGCCAGTTGCGCAGAATGGTCGACATGCAAATTCCTTGTAAGAACGCAACGAATTATAGCGATCCATGGCCATGACAACACGACACGTGCAATGCACTACCAAGGGGAAACGCGCCGGTCATTCGACCGGTACTTGGGCCGACAAGGCACGCCGGGAGACCTGAGCGAACGTGTCTCTGAATCTGGATTCCGACGCACTTTACGAGACCCGATGGCAAAGCAAGCGCCGCCTCCCCCCATTAACCCAGCGCCACGAAAAAGGCCGCCCTTCGGCGGCCTTCCTCGATCCAGCAACGGTCAGACCGGGCTGGCGACAGCGCGGCCCATGAGGCGATCGGCCACTATCGAGATTCCCAGTACAACCAGCACCGGCACCAGCCAGCCAAGGCTCTGGTGGGCGAGCGGCATCTGGCCAAACAGCGCAGGAACAACGTCTTTGAACCCTGCAGCTGCGAAGCCATCGGCCACGCCGAAGACCAATGCGATGGACATTGTCGGGACGAAGACACGACGCGGGTCGACCCAGAGCGCATCCAGCAGGCTAAGGGCAATGAGAACGATGGCCAGCGGGTAAAGCCCCACGAGCACCGGCACCGACAGACTGATGAGTTGGGTCAGGCCCTGGTTGGCCACCAGCAGGCTGAACAGGCCAAACGCCAGGACCACCGTGCGATAAGAGAACGGCAGCAACTTGCTGAAGAACTCGCCACAGGCGGTGAGCAAGCCGACCGCAGTGGTCAGGCAGGCCAGGGTGATGACCACGGCCAACAGCAGACTGCCCGCAGTGCCGAAGGTGTGTTGCACATAGGCAGTGAGGATCTGCACACCGTTCTGCGCTTCGCCGGCGATACCCTGGCTGGTCGCGCCAAGGTAAAACAGCGCCAGGTAAACCAGCGACAGGCCAAGAGCGGCGATGGCGCCAGCTATCACGGAGTAGCGGGTCACCAGTCGCGGGTCCTGGACGCCGCGGTCGCGAATCGCCGTGGCAATCACGATACCGAAGACCAGGGCGCCAAGCGTGTCCATGGTCAGGTAGCCCTGCAGGAAGCCCTGAACGAAGGGAGCGGCCTGATAGTCGGCAGCCGAAGTGCCGATCGTCCCGGCGGGGGCGAACAGCGCGGCGCCACCCAGCACCAACAGTGCCGAAAGCAGAACCGGCGTGATGAATTTACCGATGCTATCCACCAGTTTGCCCGGGTTCAGAGCAAGGAAGAGCACGGCAGCGAAATAGGCAGCGCTGTAAAGGAACAAAGCAACGCCGCTATCGCCGGTGAAGGGGGCAACGCCCATTTCAAAGGACACCACAGCGGTTCGCGGAGTCGCGAACAGCGGGCCGATTGCCAGATACACGGCAACTGCAAGGAGTAGGCCGGCACGCTTACCAAGCGGCGCGGTCAAGCGATCCATGCCACCCCCTACGCGAGCCAGGGCGATGACGGTCAACAGCGGCAAGCCAACACCCGTCAGGAGGAAGCCCAACGCAGCACGCCAGACGTTATCACCCGCAGCCATGCCAGCGCTGGGTGGGAAGATGATGTTTCCTGCGCCAAGGAAAAGCGCAAAGGTCATAAAACCAAGGGCAACGAGGTCCGAGCCTTTCAATCGAATCATGAGGGGAAGTACCACAGGCAGAATTTCATACGTTCCGAAGGGTTTCCCTTGGGGTTTGGGGAAACGTCATCCATCCGTTTGGGATTGATCGCTGTTGCCCGCCTCGGCTCTTTTGAAGCTTGTAAAGCGGGATAGGTGCAACCCTACCAATTTTACTGTGCCAGGCGCCTGACGTGGATCAGGCTGTCGGAGTAGCAACCATTTCTGTCGCTTAACCGACAAGCGGTTACACCAAGCACGAAAAAGGTTGCACCAGAAACAACAAAGGCCACCCCGAGGGGTGGCCTTTGCTTGCGTCAAGAGGCCTTAGGCGTTCTTGACTTCCCAACCGGTCAGCTCAGCCAGGGCTTTGCCGATATCAGCCAGGGAACGCACGGTTTTCACGCCAGCGTCCTGCAGAGCAGCGAACTTCTCGTCCGCAGTGCCCTTGCCGCCGGAGATGATGGCGCCAGCGTGGCCCATGCGCTTGCCCGGAGGGGCAGTCACACCAGCGATGTAGGACACCACCGGCTTGGTCACGTTTGCCTTGATGAAGGCAGCAGCTTCTTCTTCAGCGGAACCGCCGATCTCGCCGATCATGACGATGGCTTCGGTCTGCGGGTCTTCCTGGAACAGCTTCAGGATGTCGATGAAGTTGGAGCCCGGGATCGGGTCACCGCCGATGCCCACGCAAGTGGACTGGCCGAAGCCGGCGTCGGTGGTCTGCTTCACGGCTTCATAGGTCAGGGTGCCGGAACGCGACACGATGCCTACTTTGCCCGGCAGGTGGATGTGACCCGGCATGATGCCGATCTTGCACTCGCCGGGAGTGATCACGCCCGGGCAGTTCGGGCCGATCAGGCGTACGCCCAGCTCGTCACACTTGACCTTGGCGTCCAGCATGTCGAGGGTCGGGATGCCTTCGGTGATGCAAACGATCAGCTTGATGCCGCCGTTGGCCGCTTCCAGGATCGAGTCTTTGCAGAAGGGAGCCGGAACGTAGATGACCGAAGCTTCGGCGCCAGTGGCTTCAACCGCTTCCTTGACGGTGTTGAACACCGGCAGGCCCAGGTGGGTGGTGCCGCCCTTGCCGGGGGTCACGCCGCCAACCATCTTGGTGCCGTAGGCGATGGCTTGTTCGGAGTGGAAAGTACCCTGGCTACCGGTGAAGCCTTGGCAGATGACTTTGGTGTCTTTGTTGATCAGGACGCTCATTACTTGCCCTCCGCCGCGGCCTTGACGACTTGCTGTGCAGCGTCGGTCAGGCTGGTCGCCGCGATGATGTTCAGACCGCTCTCGGCCAGTACCTTGGCACCGAGGTCAGCATTGTTGCCTTCCAGACGAACCACGACCGGAACCTTCACGCCAACTTCCTTCACGGCACCGATGATGCCTTCAGCGATCATGTCGCAGCGGACGATGCCGCCGAAGATGTTCACCAGAACGGCTTGAACGTTGCTGTCGGAGAGGATGATCTTGAACGCTTCGGTCACGCGCTCTTTGGTTGCACCGCCGCCAACGTCAAGGAAGTTGGCCGGCTTGCCGCCGTGGAGGTTGACGATGTCCATGGTACCCATGGCCAGGCCGGCACCGTTGACCATGCAGCCAATGTTGCCTTCCAGGGCCACGTAGTTCAGCTCCCACTTCTGCGCATGGGCTTCACGAGCGTCGTCCTGGGACGGGTCGTGCATGGCGCGCAGCTTGGGCTGACGGTACATGGCGTTGCTGTCGATGTTGATCTTGGCGTCCAGGCAATGCAGGTTGCCGTCAGCCTTGATGACCAGTGGGTTCACTTCCAGCAGGGCCAGGTCGTAGTCCTGGAACAGCTTGGCCAGGCCAACGAAGATGTGGGTGAACTGCTTGATCTGGTCACCTTCCAGGCCCAGCTGGAATGCCAGCTCACGGCCCTGGTAGGGCTGAGCGCCGACCAGCGGGTCGATGGTGGCCTTGAGGATCTTCTCGGGAGTGTCGTGAGCTACTTTCTCGATGTCCACGCCACCTTCGGTGGAAGCCATGAACACGATACGGCGGCTGGAACGATCTACCACGGCGCCCAGGTACAGTTCCTTGGCGATGTCGGTGCAGGATTCGACCAGGATTTTGCTGACCGGCTGACCATTGGCGTCAGTCTGGTAAGTCACCAGGCGCTTGCCCAGCCAGTTGGCTGCGAACGCCTTGGCGTCTTCCTTGCTCTTGACCAGCTTCACGCCGCCCGCTTTACCGCGGCCGCCAGCGTGGACCTGGGCCTTCACAACCCATTCGCTGCCACCGATTTTTTCGCAGGCTTCTGCGGCTTCTTCCGGGGTGTCTACGGCAAAGCCCTTGGATACGGGCAGGCCGTATTCAGCGAACAGCTGCTTACCCTGATACTCGTGGAGATTCATGCTTGTCTACCGTCTTCGTTTAGGTATTGCGCATTCGGCGCTGCATTCGTGGTGCCGCGCCACCTGTGACTGCTGATGAAGGCAGTCCGGCGGGCTTTCCGCGGTGAGCCTCGCCCTATCGGGCGATGCTCACGACGGGCCACCCGCCGTGGTTCTTCGTCCTGCACGAGCTCGCGCGCGACCCGTGCAGGGGGTATTGCTTAGCGCTTCTTGCGGTTGGCGATGTGAATGGCATGGCCATTCACCGCGAGGGCCGCTTCGTGCAGCGCTTCGGACAGGGTCGGGTGCGAGAAGACCATCATGCCGAGGTCTTCGGCGCTGGTGCCGAATTCCATGCCGATGGCACCCTGCTGGACCAGTTCGGCAGCGCTTGGGCCAATCACGTGGACACCCAGTACGCGGTCACTCTTCGCATCGGCGATGACCTTGACGAAACCGGCAGTGTCGTTGGCAGCCATGGCGCGGCCGCTGGCAGCGAACGGGAAGGTGCCGACGTTGACTTCAACGCCTTCGGCCTTCAGCGCCTGCTCGGTCTTGCCAACCCATGCGATTTCCGGATGGGTGTAGATGACCGACGGAATCAGGTCGTAGTTCATTTGGGCTTTGTGGCCGGCAATGCGCTCGGCGACCATGATGCCCTCTTCCGAAGCCTTGTGGGCCAGCATGGCGCCACGTACTACGTCGCCGATGGCGTAGACGCCCGGAACGCTGGTCTTGCAGTAGTCATCGACAAAGATGAAACCGCGCTCGTCCAGGGTCACGCCGCTGTCGGCGGCCAGCAGGTCGGTGGTCACCGGGCGACGGCCCACGGCCACGATCAGCTTGTCGAAGGTTTCTTTCTGCTCGCCGTTGGCGTCGGTAAAGTTCACAGTGACCTGTTTCTTCTTCACTTCGGAGCCGGTCACGCGGGCACCCAGACGAATCTTGAGGCCTTGCTTGGTGAGGACCTTCAGGGCTTCCTTGGAAACCTGCTCGTCAGCGGCCGGGAGGAACTTGTCCAGCGCTTCGATGACGGTCACTTCAGCGCCCAGGCGGGCCCAGACGGAGCCCAGCTCAAGACCGATAACGCCGGCGCCGATCACGCCCAGCTTCTTCGGAACGGCCTGGAAGTCCAGGGCACCGGTGGAGTCGACGATCACGTCCTGGTCGACCGGGGCCGGCGGGATGTCTACTGGCTTGGAGCCGGAAGCGAGGATCACGTTCTCGGCTTCGACGATCTGTACCTTGCCGTCGGAACCGGTCACTTCGACCTGCTTGTTGGCCAGCAGCTTGCCGTGGCCTTCCAGCAGGGTCACACCGTTGGCCTTGAACAGGGTGCTCACACCACCGGTCAGGTTCTTAACGATGGTGTTCTTGCGGCCAACCATTGCCGGTACGTCGATGGTGACGCCCTTGGCTTCGATACCGTGGATTTTGAAGCCTTCGTGGGCCTCATGGTACTTGTAGGAGCTGTCCAGCAGCGCCTTCGACGGAATGCAGCCGACGTTCAGGCAGGTGCCGCCCAGAGCGGTCTTGCCTTCCTTGTCCTGGTACTTCTCGATGCAGGCGGTTTTCAGGCCGAGCTGAGCTGCCTTGATGGCGGCAACGTACCCGCCGGGGCCCGCACCAATCACTACCACGTCGAATTTCTGGGTCATAACTCATTCCTTCTCATATGAAACCGGACGGCCCCTGTAAGGGGGGCCGCCGTAAAGAGAGACTGCCGATCAGATGTCCAGCAGCAGACGAGCCGGGTCTTCCAGCAGGTTTTTGATGGTCACCAGGAAGCTTACAGCTTCCTTGCCATCGATCAGGCGGTGGTCGTAGGACAGAGCCAGGTACATCATCGGGCGGATAACAACCTGACCGTTGATGGCCATCGGGCGCTGGATGATGTTGTGCATGCCAAGGATGGCGGCCTGCGGCGGGTTGACGATCGGGGTCGACATCATCGAGCCGAAGGTGCCGCCGTTGGTGATGGTGAAGGTGCCACCGGTCATCTCGTCGATGGACAGCTTGCCCTCACGGGCCTTCTTGCCGAAGGTCGCGATGCCGTTCTCGACTTCGGCCAGGCTCATCAGCTCAGCGTTGCGCAGGACAGGAACTACCAGGCCACGGTCGCTGGAAACAGCTACGCCGATGTCCTGGTAGCCGTGGTAGACGATATCGTTGCCGTCGATGGAAGCGTTGACCGCCGGGAAGCGCTTCAGCGCCTCGACGGAAGCCTTGACGAAGAAGGACATGAAGCCCAGGCGCACGCCGTTGTGGGTCTTCTCGAACAGGTCCTTGTACTTCGAACGCAGCGCCATGACTTCGGTCATGTCGACTTCGTTGAAGGTGGTCAGCATGGCCATGGTGGACTGGGCTTCAACCAGACGCTCGGCAACCTTGGCACGCAGACGAGTCATCGGTACGCGCTTCTCGACGCGGTCGCCAGCGGCAAAGACCGGAGCCTCGGCAGCCGGTGCGGCGGGCTTGGCAGCCGGAGCAGCGGCCGGAGCGGATTTCTTGGCTTCAACGGCGGCGACCACGTCTTCCTTGGTCACACGACCGCCTTTGCCAGTACCGGCAATGCTGTTCGGGTCGATGCCGTTCTCTTCAGCCAGCTTGCGGGCGGCCGGAGAGAGGATGGCGTCGTCGGCAGCAGCGGCTGCCGGAGCAGCAGCCTGGGCAACCGGAGCAGCGGCAGCAGCGGCCGGGGCGGCAGCGGCGGCGCCTGCGTTCAGCTTGCCGAGCAGTTCGCCGCTGAGGACGGTGTCACCCTCGTTCTTGACGATTTCAGCCAGGACGCCGTCGGTTTCCGCGAGGACTTCCATGACCACTTTGTCGGTTTCGATGTCGACAATCAGTTCGTCACGCTTGACCGCATCGCCCGGCTTCTTGTGCCAGGTAGCCACAGTGCCGTCGGCAACCGATTCCGGGAATGTGGGGGCTTTGATCTCGATAGCCATTCTGTAGGGTTCCTATCTAATTCGGTTTCTTCTGCGCGAAGGCGTTAAACAGTAAATGCATCTTGCAGCAGTTTTTCCTGCTGCTCGGCGTGCATGGAGGCATAGCCGCAAGCCGGGGCTGCCGAACCTTCACGACCGGCGTACTCGAGGAACAGGCCCTTCTTGTGAGCCGCCGCGACACGACGCATGTGGTGCTGGCTGCAGTACCAGGCGCCCTGGTTCATCGGCTCTTCCTGGCACCAGACGATGTGCTTGAGGTTCTTGTACGAAGCCAGTACCTCGGCCAGATCGTCCTCGGGGAACGGATACAGCTGCTCGATACGCACGATGGCAATATCTTCGCGGCCTTCGGCACGACGCTTCTCCAGCAGGTCGTAGTAGACCTTGCCGCTGCACAGGACCAAGCGATCAACCTTCTTCGGATCGATCTGGTCGATCTCGCCGATGACGGTCTGGAAGGAGCCTTCGGCCAGATCTTCCAGGGTCGAGATGGCCAACTTGTGGCGCAGCAGCGACTTCGGCGTCAGGGCCACCAGCGGCTTGCGCAGCGGACGGATCACCTGGCGACGCAGCATGTGGTAGACCTGAGCCGGGGTGGTCGGCACGCAAACCTGGATGTTGTGCTCGGCGCACAGCTGCAGGTAGCGCTCCAGACGCGCGGAGGAGTGCTCCGGACCCTGGCCTTCGTAGCCGTGCGGCAGCAGCATGGTCAGGCCGCAGAGACGACCCCACTTGTGCTCGCCACTGGTGATGAACTGGTCGATTACCACCTGGGCACCGTTGGCGAAGTCACCGAACTGGGCTTCCCAGATCACCAGGGCGTTCGGCATGGTGGTCGAGTAACCGTACTCGAACGCCAGTACGGCTTCTTCCGAGAGGTAAGAGTCGTACAGTTCGAACTTGGGTTGCCCGTCGAACAGATGTTGCAGCGGCAGGTGGGTACTGGCGTCCTTCTGGCTGTGCAGCGCCGCGTGGCGGTGCGAGAAGGTGCCACGACCAACGTCCTGGCCGGTGATGCGCACCGGATGGCCTTCGAACAACAGAGTGGCGTAGGCCATGGTCTCGGCGTAGCCCCAGTTGATCGGCATTGCACCCGCGCCCATCTTCTGGCGGTCTTCAAGGATCTTGGCAACCTGGCGCTGGACCACGAAGCCCTCGGGGACCTCCAGTACCTTGGCAGAGAGTTCCTGCAGGGTCTTGAGCTCGAAGCGGGTGTCGTGGCGAGCAGTCCAGGCATGGCCCAGGTAAGGGCGCCAGTCAACGAAGAGCTCCTTGTTGGGCTCCTTGACCAGGCTCTTGACCACGTGCTGGCCGTTGTCCAGAGCGGTGCGGTACTCGTCGACCTTCGCCTGGATGGCGGCGGTGTCGAGCACGCCGGAGGTGCTCAGGGCATCGGCATACAGCTCGCGAGTGGTGCGCTGCTTGGTGATCTGCTGGTACATCAGCGGCTGGGTGCCGTTCGGCTCATCAGCCTCGTTGTGACCGCGACGGCGGTAGCAGACCAGGTCGATGACCACGTCACGCTTGAACTGCATGCGGTAATCGACAGCCAGCTGGGTAACGAACAGCACCGCTTCCGGATCGTCGCCGTTCACGTGCAGGATCGGCGCCTGGATCATCTTGGCGACGTCGGTGCAGTATTCGGTGGAACGCGAGTCTTCCGGACGGCTAGTGGTGAAGCCAACCTGGTTGTTGATCACGAGGTGGATGGTGCCGCCCGTCTTGTAGCCACGGGTCTGCGACATCTGGAACGTCTCCATGACCACGCCCTGGCCAGCGAAGGCCGCGTCGCCATGGATGGAGATCGGCAGTACCTTGTCACCGGCTTTGTCCTGACGACGATCCTGACGGGCACGCACGGAACCCTCGACCACCGGGGAAACGATTTCCAGGTGGGACGGGTTGAACGCCAGCGCCAGGTGAACTTCGCCACCCGGAGTCATGACGTTGGAGGAGAAGCCCTGGTGATACTTCACGTCACCAGAAGACAGGCCCTCGGTCTTCTTGCCTTCGAACTCGTCGAACAGGTCGCGCGGATTCTTGCCGAAGGTGTTGACCAGAACGTTCAGACGGCCGCGGTGGGCCATGCCGATGACGATTTCCTTCAAGCCATAGGAGCCCGAGCGCTGGATGATCTCGTCCAGCAGCGGGATCAGGCTCTCGCCGCCCTCTAGGCCGAAACGCTTGGTGCCCGGGTACTTGGTGCCCAGGTATTTCTCCAGGCCTTCGGCAGCGGTCAGGCGCTCAAGCAGATGGCTCTGGACTTCCGGCGAGAATGCCGGACGACCGCGCACGCTTTCCAGACGCTGCTGGAACCACTTGCGCTGCTCGGAATCGACGATGTGGGTGAACTCTGCGCCAATGGTGCGGCAATACGTCTCGTTGAGGGTCTGCTGAATCTCACGCAGAGTAGCCTCTTCTTTGCCGATGTAGAGCTCACCCGTGCGGAAGGTGGTATCGAGATCGGCATCGGTCAGCCCGTAATGACGGATCGACAGGTCAGCCGGAACCGGACGCTGCCACAGACCAAGCGGATCGAGCTTGGAGGCCTGATGGCCGCGCATGCGGAAAGCCTGGATCAAGCGCAGGACTTCAACCTGCTTCTTTTCGTGTTCACTGCTTACGGCACCAGCGGAAACCGGCTGAGCGCGGCGCTGGTTCTTGGCGAGCAGAACGAAATGATCGCGGATAGTGGAGTGCGAAACGTCGGTGGCAAGATTGCCGTCGGTCGGCAGCTTCTGGAAGTAGGTGCGCCACTCTTCGGGCACAGCGTTGGGATCGTGCAGGTAGAGCTCATAGAGCTCTTCCACATATGCAGCGTTACCACCGGATAGGTGGGCGCTGTTCCACATGCGCTGCATTTCGCTTTCTTGCATGCTTTGTCACCCTCGATAAGGGGACGCCATCGGCATGGACACCGCTAGGGCTTAGAAGTCCTGGCACAGCGACTTCGGTAAGCCACCAAGGATCCCGCTGATAGTCCGGGCACCAGCCCGGTTGCCCCTGCTGGTCATCTATATTTTTTCAAATAAGGAACACGGCTTTGTGAGCTGCGCTCCTGGTTTTACTGCGACACCAGCCAGGCCGGTGCCGCAGGTGTTACGGGTACCGCAATCGAATCAGGTACCGCTCTGCAGCAGCATGTTGCGTACGTGACCGATTGCCTTGGTCGGGTTCAGACCCTTCGGACAAACGTTCACGCAGTTCATGATGCCGCGGCAGCGGAACACACTGAACGGGTCATCCAGCGCAGCCAGACGCTCTTCGGTCTTGTTGTCACGGCTGTCGGCCAGGAAACGGTAGGCCTGGAGCAGTGCAGCGGGGCCGAGGAACTTGTCCGGGTTCCACCAGAAGGACGGGCAAGAGGTCGAGCAGCAAGCGCACAGGATGCACTCGTACAGACCGTCGAGCTTCTCGCGCTCTTCCGGAGACTGCAGGCGTTCGATGGCCGGAGCCGGCGTATCGTTCTGCAGGAAGGGCTTCACCTTCTCGTACTGCTTGTAGAAGATGCTCATATCAACGACGAGGTCACGAATGACCGGCAAACCGGGCAGCGGGCGAATCACCAGCTTGCCGCCCTTCAGGCCGGCGGCGGACAGCGGAGTGATGCACGCCAGGCCGTTCTTGCCGTTGATGTTCATGCCGTCGGAACCGCAGACGCCTTCACGGCAGGAGCGACGGTAGGAGAAACCCTCGTCCTGTTCCTTGATCAGCGCCAGTACGTCGAGGACCATCACGTCCTTGCCGTCGGTATCGATCTGGAAATCCTGCATGGTCGGAGCGCTGTCGCGCTCCGGGTTGTAGCGATAGACGCTGACAGTGAGAGTGTTGGACATGTCGGCCACCCTTAATAAGTACGTACTTTGGGTTCGAACGCCGGAACGGTCTTCGGCGCGAAGTTGACGGCGCGCTTGGTAACGCGCTTATCACCCGGGAAGTACAGGGTGTGGCACAGCCAGTTCTCGTCGTCGCGGTCTTCGAAGTCTTCGCGGGCATGGGCGCCACGGGACTCCTTGCGGACTTCCGCGGCGATCGCGGTAGCCTCGGCGACTTCCAGCAGGTTCTGCAGCTCGAGCGCTTCGATGCGCGCGGTGTTGAAGGCCTGGCTCTTGTCGTTGATCTTGACGTTGGCGATGCGCTCACGCAGATCGGCCAGCTGGGCAATGCCCTTCTGCATGTATTCGCCGGTACGGAACACACCGAAGTAGTTCTGCATGCACTGCTGCAGCTCGCGCTTCAGCGGGGCAACTTCTTCGCCGCTGGTGCGCTCGTTGACGCCGGACAGACGCTTGAGCGACTGCTCGATGTCGGTCTCGCTGGCGCCGCGCGCCTCGATACCTTCCTTGAGCGCCTTCTCCAGGTGCAGACCGGCGGCACGGCCGAACACAACCAGGTCGAGCAGCGAGTTGCCGCCCAGGCGGTTGGCGCCGTGTACCGATACGCAAGCCACTTCGCCCACCGCGAACAGGCCTTCGACGATGGTGTCGTTGCCGTTGGCGTCCTGGGTGATGGCCTGGCCATGGATGTTGGTGGCAACGCCGCCCATCATGTAGTGGCAGGTCGGAATAACCGGGATCGGCGCGACGACCGGGTCGACGTGCGCGAAGGTCTTGGACAGCTCGCAGATGCCGGGCAGGCGGCTGTGCAGAACTTCCTCGCCCAGGTGGTCGAGCTTCAGCAGTACGTGGTCCTTGTTCGGGCCCACGCCATTGCCAGCGATTACTTCTTTCACCATGGAGCGGGCGACCACGTCGCGACCGGCCAGGTCCTTGGCGTTCGGAGCATAGCGCTCCATGAAGCGTTCGCCATGAGCGTTGATCAGGTAGCCCCCCTCACCACGGCAACCTTCGGTCACCAGCACGCCGGCGCCGGCGATACCGGTCGGGTGGAACTGCCACATTTCGATGTCTTGAACCGGCACACCTGCACGCAGGGCCATGCCCACGCCGTCGCCAGTGTTGATCAGGGCGTTGGTGGTGGAGGCGTAGATACGGCCAGCACCGCCGGTGGCCAGAACCACGGCCTTGGAGCGGATGTAGACGGTTTCACCGGTCTCGATGCAGATCGCGATGATGCCAACCACGGCGCCGTCCTGGTTCTTCACCAGATCTACGGCATACCACTCATTAAGGAACGAGGTGCCGCTCTTCAGGTTGGCCTGATACAGGGTGTGCAGCAGGGCGTGACCGGTACGGTCGGCCGCAGCGCAGGTACGAGCAGCCTGGCCGCCCTTGCCGAAGTCCTTGGACTGGCCACCGAACGGACGCTGGTAGATGCGACCCTGCTCGGTACGGGAGAACGGCAGGCCCATGTGTTCCAGCTCGAACACGGCTTCCGGACCAACGGAGCACATATATTCGATTGCGTCCTGGTCACCGATGTAGTCGGAACCCTTGACCGTGTCGTACATGTGCCAGCGCCAATCGTCATTCGGGTCAGCCGAAGCGATTGCGCAGGTGATGCCACCCTGGGCCGAAACGGTGTGAGAGCGAGTCGGGAACACCTTGGTCACAACGGCGGTCTTGTGGCCGCCCTGAGCCAGTTGCAGCGCAGCACGCATGCCAGCGCCGCCGCCACCTACGATGATGGCGTCGAAAGAAAGAGTACGAATGCTAGCCATGGATCACACACCCCAGAGAATCTGCACGCCCCAGACGAAGAACGCGAACATTGCAATGCCGCATACCGCCTGGAACAGGAAACGCACGACAGTCGCCGCCTTGCCCAACGCCATCGGCGTCAGGTAGTCGGTGGAGATGGTCCACATGCCAACCCAGGCGTGAACGCTCAGGGCGACCAGGGCAAGCAAGCTGAAGATGCGCATCGCGGTGTGGGAGAACAGACCGTGCCATTCGGCGTAGGTCAGACCCGGACTGAACAGCAGGTAGCCCAGCAGGAAAAGGAAATAAGCCGCGAGAACGACCGCAGAAACGCGCTGGGCCATCCAGTCATAAAGACCCGAACGCGAAAAGTTCGTAACGTTGGTTACCATATCCACACTCCCAGCAGCACGATCAGCACCGCAGAAACTACGATGACGATTTTCGAGCCCAGCTTGCCGCCCTCGAGCGTCTCGCCGACGCCCGCATCCATTACCAGATGGCGCACACCGGCAACCAAGTGGTAAAGCAGTGCGGACAGGAGACCCCAAACCACCAGCTTGGCCAGCGGACTGGTCAGGCACGCCTTGACCTGCTCGAAGCCTTCCTCGGAGCTCAGCGACTTGTCGAGTGCGAACAGCAGCACGGCAATGCCGAAGAAGAGGATGACGCCAGAGATACGATGCAGGATGGACGTGTAAGCAGTGACGGGGAGTTTGATGGTCCTGAGATCTAGGTTTACAGGTCGTTGGCTATTCACGGCTTTTTTTTCACACTGAGGCCCCTAACTAACAGGGCAAGTTGTCGGGAAGTGCACTGATCAGGTACCCCTCACCAAAGGGAGTGCCGACCTCCAGAATATGGGCTTAAGGCCCCTGGCGATCGGGCGCTGAGTATAGACAGTTAGCTGACTAATGACAATGCGAACGCCTGCCCCTAAAAGCGGATTGCACTGCCTATATAAAAGGCGTAAATAGCCCCACTTTTTTCGCCGAAAAACCCACGCAAACCCCACTGCCACATGGGTTTCTTCAAATTGACATTCGAATTTATACCTCTATAGTGTCCCGGGCCCTGCGTGGGGGGCTGTCTGATGATTTCAAGCATAACTAGGAGGCCGCTATGGCTGACAAAAAAGCGCAGTTGATCATCGAGGGCGCAGCCCCCGTAGAGCTGCCCGTTCTGTCCGGAACCATGGGACCCGATGTAGTCGATGTGCGGGGCCTGACCTCCACGGGCTGCTTCACCTTTGATCCTGGCTTTATGTCGACCGCCTCTTGTGAGTCGAAGATCACCTACATCGACGGCGACAAGGGCGTATTGCTGCACCGTGGCTATCCCATCGAGCAGTTGGCAGAGAAATCCGACTACCTGGAAACCTGCTACCTGCTGCTGAACGGCGAGCTGCCGAACGCTGAAGAGAAGGCCAAGTTCGTTGGCACCATCAAGAACCACACCATGGTTCACGAGCAGTTGAAGAGCTTCTTCAACGGCTTCCGCCGCGACGCCCATCCGATGGCGATCATGTGCGGCGTGGTCGGTGCCCTCTCCGCCTTCTACCACGACTCCCTGGACATCAATAACCCGCAGCACCGCGAAGTCTCGGCGATGCGCCTGATCGCCAAGATGCCGACCATCGCGGCGATGGCCTACAAGTACTCCATGGGCCAGCCCATGATGTACCCGCGTAACGACCTGAACTACGCGGAAAACTTCCTGCACATGATGTTCAACACCCCGGCCGAGATCAAACCGATCAGCCCGGTACTGGCCAAGGCCATGGATCGCATTTTCGTCCTGCACGCGGACCACGAGCAGAACGCATCCACCTCCACCGTACGCCTGGCCGGTTCGTCCGGCGCCAACCCCTTCGCTTGCATCGCTGCAGGCATCGCCGCCCTCTGGGGCCCGGCACATGGTGGCGCCAACGAAGCCGTACTGAGCATGCTGGACGAGATCGGCGACGTTTCGAACATTGACAAGTTCATCGCCAAAGCGAAGGACAAGAACGATCCGTTCAAGCTGATGGGCTTTGGCCACCGCGTGTACAAGAACTTCGACCCGCGCGCCAAGGTCATGAAGCAGACCTGCGACGAAGTCCTGGCCGAGCTAGGCATCGACGACCCGCAGCTGGAACTGGCCATGAAGCTCGACGAGATTGCGCGTAACGATCCTTACTTCAAGGAGCGCAACCTCTACCCGAACGTGGACTTCTACTCGGGCATCATCCTGAAGGCCATCGGCATTCCGACCAGCATGTTCACCGTGATCTTCGCCCTGGCACGCACTGTCGGCTGGATCTCGCACTGGAAGGAAATGCTCTCCGGCCCGTACAAGATCGGCCGTCCGCGCCAGCTCTACACCGGCTACGAAAAGCGTGACTTCGTCTCGCTGGACGGCCGCAAGTAAGGCTGACTGCACCATGAAAAAGGCTGCCGATCGGCAGCCTTTTTTATTTCAACTTTGTCTAGCCCTTCAGCGCTTTTCCGCCCGCTGGCGCATCGCCTTCAAGGTATTGAAGGGCGCATCGACCACAAAGCTATTCGCAAGCCAGGATGGCACGCTACCGCCCGGCTCGGTGTGCGCCTGATAGATCACTTCCACCTCCCCCGCCCCCTTCGGCACCAGCTTCCAGAAACCGACCACCTGAGTCACCCGCACATAGCCGTCAGCCTCCGGAAGGTACTTCGGCCCCCCTTCAAGAATGCGCGTCACGCCTCCATCCGCCGCCAACTCGGAAGTCACGTGGATCACTGAATCCCGCGGCGTGACCGGCCAGGGCGTATTGAAACGGGTGTACGTCCAGCTTTGGGCCCCTTCGTTCTTGAGCAACTTCTGATCCTTGCACTCATGGATCCAGGCGCAGGAGCCGGTGACATCCTCCTGCAGGGCACGCAGGGTGGCAATATCAGTTTTCATGGTGGTGACACCGCGATAGGCCTTGTACTTGGAACCCGGCACCTCACTCAAGAACACTTTGATGCCGTCTTCGTCCTTGGCCAGCTTCCAGTCCTCGGCATGGGCAATGGATGCTGCCAGCAAACCGAGGGCGCAGAGCGCCACAATCCTGATTCTCATGATCTCTCCTTGCTGGAACGGTACCGACCGAAAGCCGACTGGAAGATTAGGCCGCCGAGGTCGCCTGCTCCCACCAACCAAGGAGGCGGATGGCATCCTCCCGGCTATCACCGCAGACCTCGGGATCAGCATCGAAGTCGCCACACACTGCTGGACGGCGCGGGTCACCGAATAGTTGGCAGAGGTTCTCAGCGGACAAGTGCAGGCAGCGTTCGCCCGCAGGCTTGCCAGAAGGCATACCGGGCAACGGGGAACTGATGGACGGCGCAATGCAGCAGGCACCGCAGCCGGGGCGGCAGAGCATGATGAAGAACCTCGAACGATAGGATTGGCAGCACGAAGGCGCATTTTACTTGGCCGGTGGCCGTGTTGACACGACCCCGACGACCGATGCCTGATGCTCACGCAGCTCCTCCGGACTATCGCCCTTGTAGATACGCGCCACGAGCCACCCTTCATGCACTTCCAGCCCCACGCGTTGCGGGTCGCGTAGATCGAACAACTGATAGGCCGCAGACTGGCTGTGGAAAGCCCGCAAGCGCGAAGTGGCGTAGAACGCCTGGGTTGCGATCGAGCCTCCCTCCTCTACCGGCGAGCTCCCGGCAGCTGGTACAACCAGACGCCTACCGGACATGTCGTACGCCCCGGAAGTATCGCCGAAGCCGAACACCTGCTCGCCCGCTTCCCGACGCCAGCTCAGGAAAAGCCGATTCAAATCTGGACTTTCAAGGGTCACTTCCAGCACGAGGCCACGCTCACCATCATCCACCAGGGCCACCACGTAGCGACTCAAACTGCCATCGACGCAGCGCAGCTGCCCCTTCAGCATCAGCTTGCTCCCCAGGCGCTCGAACGCTTCAAGGCTCTGTTCGCGACAGATCAATCCACGCCGGCCGTGCAGTTCCTTCCCCAGCTCGAGCGAATCAGGCTCAGACTGCCCCCTGCCCGCCGCCAGGAAGCCACCATCGGCAGCCCAGAGCACCTTCTCCGGCCGGGTTCGCGGATAAACCACGAACCCCTGACCACGCCAGGACAGACGATAGCGCCCGAAATCGAAATCCCGCGCCACCGCGAATGCAGGTGGCAGGTGCAACTCCGCAATCACCGGCTGCTTGCGCGCGACATCAATGCTTCGCAGCGTCGCGATCACAACCCCGAGCAACACCAGCACCGCGAATCCCAATCCACGCCAGAAGGCCATGGTTCTCCCCTTTCCTTGAGAATCAGCACCCATTAGGCTTGCGCGTCCCCCCCCTAACACAGAGCCTCAGATCATGCCGGTATGGATGCAGACCGCAGCCCTGCTCACCTTGTCCAACGTCTTCATGACCTTTGCCTGGTATGGCCACCTGAAGACCCTGAACACCAAACCCTGGGTAATTGCGGCGCTCATCAGCTGGGGCATCGCTTTGTTCGAGTACCTGATCATGGTGCCAGCCAACCGGATCGGCTACACCGAGCTCTCGGTTGGCCAGCTGAAGATCATGCAGGAAGTGATCACCCTGGCGATCTTCGTGCCGTTCAGCGTGCTCTACATGCAACAGCCCTTGAAGCTGGACTACCTCTGGGCGGGGTTATGCCTGCTAGGCGCGGTCTACTTCATTTTCCGCAGCTAGACGGCCCTATGGTCGACCAGGCGTTGTTGGAAGTCGGCTCGAAATGCTCATTGACGGTCGCCAACCCCGCTTTCTCCTCGCCTTCCGCCTAGTCTGGTCTTCGCTCAGGACGCCGACATCACCCGCTACGCGGGCTTTTTCAGCCGCGCGATCAGGCTGGACGTATCCCAACGCCCACCACCCATGGCCTGGACCTCTGCGTAGAACTGGTCCACCAGCGCAGTCACCGGCAGTTGCGCGCCGTTACGCGCCGCCTCGTCGAGGACGATGGACAGGTCCTTGCGCATCCAGTCCACGGCAAAGCCGAAATCGAAATTGCCCTCCAGCATCGTCTGGTGACGATGTTCCAGCTGCCAGGATTGGGCGGCCCCCTTGCTGATCACCTCCATGGCACCATGCGCGTTCAGGCCGGCGCACTGGGCAAAGTGAAGCGCCTCGGCCAGTCCTTGCAGCAAGCCGCCAACACAGATCTGGTTGACCATCTTGGTCAGCTGGCCGCTACCTGCCGGCCCCATATGTCGAATCATCTTGGCGTAGCTGTCGATTACCGGCACGGCGCGGTCGTAGAAAACCCGTTCCCCACCAACCATCACAGACAGCATGCCCGCTTCGGCGCCCGCCTGGCCGCCAGAAACCGGTGCATCGAGGAAACCCAGCTCGCGCTCGGCAGCCAGCGTGGCCATTTCCCGCGCCACATCCGCCGACGCCGTGGTGTGGTCCACCAGGATCGAGCCGGGGGCCATCCCAGCGAAGGCGCCGTTCTCCCCCAGCAGAACCGCACGCAGATCAGCGTCATTTCCGACGCAGACCATCACGAACTCCGCCCCCTCGGCCGCTTCGCGCGGCGTGGCAAAGGCATCGCCGCCGAACTCGTCGCACCACAGTGAGATTCTGCCCGGCGTGCGGTTGTAAACCCGTACCGAGTGCCCTTCGCAAGCCAGGTGCCCAGCCATATTGAAGCCCATGACCCCCAGACCGATGAACGCTACTTCAGCCATTGTTATTCTCCTTCGTCGACCTGCGGAAAAGCCTAACACGCAGTTTGCCGCCCCGCGAAAGCACCACCATACTCGCTCCAGGTCGGCCCAGCCGCCCCTTTGCCAAGGAGAACCCCATGCCGCATTGGCTGGTCATCGATCTGGAAGCCACCACCGAAGAAGGTGGGTGGCCACTGGAAGAAATGGAAATCATCGAGATAGGCGCCACCCTGGTTCGTGCGGACGGTCATGAGGTGGACCATTTCCAGCGCTTTGTCCGCCCCGCACGCCGCCCCTGCCTGACCGGCTTCTGCCGCCAGCTCACGCATATCAGCCAGGCCGACGTGGACAGTGCGGCAAATCTGCCCCAGGTATGGCAGACCTTCGAGCGCTGGCTCGGCCACCACAGCCCGCGCCTGGCGGGCTGGGCAAGCTGGGGTGACTACGACCGCCGCCAACTGGAGCAGGAGTGGCATCTGCACGGGCTGCATAGCCTCCTGGCCGCCCTACCCCACCTGAACCTCAAACAGCGGTTCGCGGATGCGCGTCAGCTAAAGCGTGCGGTGGGCCTGCACACGGCCTTGCAACTGGCTGGCCTGCACTTCCAGGGCCAGCAACACCGAGCCCTTGAAGACGCCCGCAACACCGCACGCTTGCTACCCCTTGTACTTCCCGCCTGAAGCTTGCCGGACCTAGTGACGGAAAAACCGGCCTTGGGCATACTGTCGAGCCCTTTCAGACCCCATCCAGGAGCCCAGCATGTTCAAGGTCAACGAATACTTCGACGGCACCGTCAAATCCATTGCGTTCGGCATGGCCGAAGGTCCGGCCACCATCGGCGTGATGGCTGCTGGCGAGTACGAATTCGGCACCAGCCAGCTGGAAGTGATGCACGTCATCGCCGGCGCCCTGACGGTGAAGCTGCCGGGCAGCGACGCCTGGGAAACCTTCGCCTCCGGAAGCAAGTTCACCGTTCCGGCCAACAGCAAGTTCCAGCTGAAAGTCGCCCAGGACACCGCTTACCTGTGTGAATACCGCTAAGCCTCAGCACAAAAGAAACCGGCCATCAGGCCGGTTTTTTTGTTTAGGGCAGCGCCATTCAGATCAGGTTCGGCTCCATTTCCAGCTCCACGCCAAAGCGCTTGGCAATGTCCGCACGAATGCGCTGGGCCAGGTCATGCAGTTGGCTCCCCGTTGCTGAGCCGTAGTTGACCAGCACCAGCGCTTGCAGGCGATGCACGCCGGCATCACCGTCGCGGAACCCCTTCCAGCCGGCACGCTCGATCAGCCAACCAGCGGCCAGCTTGACCTGCCCGTTTGCCTGGGGATAAGCGACCAGATCGGGGTGTTCGCCACGCAGGTGCTGCGCGAGCTCAGCGCTAATCAGCGGATTCTTGAAAAAGCTTCCAGCATTGCCCAGCTCGGCAGGGTCTGGCAGTTTTTCGCTGCGAATGGCGCAGATGGCGCGACTGACATCCTTGGGCGTTGGTGCGTCGATGCCTTCGGCCTGCAGGCGCTGGCGCACCGGGCCGTAATCCAGATGCAATTGCGGCGCGCGACTGAGGTTGAAGCGCACCCGCAAGATCAGCCAGCGGCCGGTTTCGCGCTTGAACAGGCTGTCGCGGTAGGCGAACTGGCAGTCCTCCAGCGCAAACTCGCGCAGTTCGCCGGTTTCTCGGTCCAGCGCGACCAGCCCTGCAAACACGTCCTTCAGCTCAACACCATAGGCGCCAATGTTCTGCATGGGCGCAGCCCCCACGGTACCGGGAATCAGGCTGAGGTTTTCCAGGCCACCCAGGCCCTGCTCCAGCGTCCAGAGCACCAGAGGATGCCAAGGCTCTCCGGCTTCGGCCTCCAGCAGCACATTCATTCCGTCATCCGCCAGAACACGCACTCCTCGGCTGGCCATGCGCAAGACGAAGGCCTCTACATCGCGAGTCAGCAACAGGTTGCTACCGCCACCGATCACCAGCAGCGGAAGGTCGCGCTCGGCCGCCAGGGCGATAGCTTCACGCACCTCAGCGTCGTCATGCGCCTCGGCGAACAACCGCGCCTTAACGTCTACGCCGAAGGTGTTGTACGGCTTTAGGGACAGATATTCGTGCAGGACCAGGCTCACAGGCGCCCCTTGATTTCCAGGATCAGTGCATCGCAGGCCTGCTCCACCAGGTCGAGGACCTGCTCGAAGCCTGCTTCGCCGCCGTAGTAAGGATCCGGCACCTCGTCCAGCGCAAGCTGATAGCGGCGCAGGAACAGATCAAGTTCAGCGGCGGCGTTGCCGGGACGCAAACGATGCAGGTTGGCCAGGTTACTCTCGTCCATCGCCAGGATCAGGTCGAATTGACCGAAGTCGTCCACGTCCACCTGGCGCGCGCGCAGCTGGGACAGATCGTAACCACGACGCTGAGCAGCCACGCGCGTGCGAGCGTCTGGCGCCTTGCCCACGTGCCAGTCACCGGTGCCTGCCGAGTCCACCTGCACCTGCCCGGCGAGCCCGGCCTCAAGCAACTTGTGGCGCAGCACGCCCTCAGCGGTGGGCGAGCGACAGATATTGCCCAGGCAAACGAAGAGCACTCGCATCAGGCCCCCAGCAAGCGCCGGACGCGCTCGAGGTCTTCCGGGGTATCGACACCAGTGGGCGGCGCCTCAAATGCATCAGCCACATGGATACGCACGCCGTGCCAGAGCGCACGCAGCTGCTCCAGGCATTCGGTGTTCTCCAGCCAGCACGGTCCCCAGGCGACGAAGTCGTGAAGGAGGCCAACGCGGTACGCGTAGATTCCAATATGCCTGCGATACGGTACGCCTTCCGGTAGTTGGTCACGGTCGGAAGCGAAGGCATCGCGGGCCCAGGGTAGTGGCGCACGGCTGAAGGTCAGAGCCAGACCGTTGAGGTCGGCAGCCACTTTCACCACATTGGGATTGAACAGCGCCTGCACGTCCTGGATCGGCTCGGCCAGGGTCGCGATGCCAGCTTCCGGGTGCGCGGCCAGGTTAGCCGCCACCTGGTCGATGATGGCCGGCGGAATCAACGGTTCGTCACCCTGCACGTTAACCACGATGGCGTCGTTGGCCAGGCCCAACTGGCTGGCCACTTCGGCCAGGCGATCGGTGCCCGAGTTGTGATCTTCACGGGTCAGCAGCACCTCGGCGCCAACGGCCCGGCAAACGTCGACGATGCGCGCATCATCAGTGGCCACTACCACGCGCTGGGCCGCGCTGCGCTTTGCCTGCTCCCAGACGTGCTGGATCATCGGTTTGCCAGCGATATCCTGCAGCGGCTTGCCGGGCAGGCGGGTCGAGGCGTAGCGAGCGGGAATGACGACGGTGAAAGCCTGGGTCATTTGTCCAGACGCTCATCGACATTGAGGGGACGGGCCTCGCCTTCCAGCATTACCGGGATGCCGTCGCGCACAGGAAAAGCCAGGGCGTCGGCCTTGCAGATGAGCTCGCTCTTGTCATCGGCCAGCTTCAGCGGCCCCTTGCACAGGGGGCAGGCGAGGATATCGAGAAGTTTCGGGTCCATGAGTGAATCCTTGAGACGGTAGCCCAAGGGCTACCTGGGTTAGAAGCGGGTCGGCAGCAGGCGGGCCAGTTGCTCGTCGAGCCAGGTGACGAAGGCCGGCGACGGTGTGGCATCGACCGCCAGGTACCACCAGTCGGCGGCAGCGAAGGTCCGGCACTTCACCGCATCCTTCTCGGTCATCAGCACGGGCAGCGGCGGCGTAAAATCCAGGGCTTCCGGGCTATAGACAGCGTGATCGGCGAAGGGGTGCGGAATCGGGCGCCAGTTTAGCGCCTCCAGAGTCGTGAAGAAACGCTGCGGGTTGCCGATGCCCGCCACCGCATGCACGGCTTGGCCGGACGGAAAATGCTCCAGCCCCACACGCTCGCCGCTCCGCAAGTTGACCAGCACGCCGGGTTGCAGCTTGAAGGAGAAGCCTTCGGCGGAATCGGCCTCGGCGCCGTTGCGCAGCACCGCATCCACAGAGTCCAGGCGCTCGGGCGGCTCACGCAAGGGTCCAGCCGGCAGGCAGCGACGATTGCCAAGACCACGGGCGGCGTCGATCAGCACCAGCTCCAGGTCGCGCCCGAGGCGGTAGTGCTGCAAGCCATCGTCGCTGAGGATCAGGTCCAGCTCTTCCTGCTCCAGCAGGGCCCGCACTGCACGGGAACGGTCAGGGTCGATCATCAGCGGCACGCCACTGCGCTGGACAATAAGCAGCGGCTCGTCGCCGGCCAGTTCGGCGCCTTGTTCAGCACGCACTCGCCAGGGCAGCTGCGGCGGTTTCGCCCCGTAACCACGACTGACCACGCCAACGCGCAGTCCGCGCGCCCGGCAGTGTTCGATCAGCCAGAGAATCATCGGGGTCTTGCCGGTGCCACCAACGGTAATGTTGCCGACCACGATCAGCGGTACGGGCGGGCGATAGCTATCGCCCTGCCCCGCCAGGAATGACGCGCGCTTACGCTCGGCCACCCGACGGTAGAGCCACTCCAGCGGACCTAGCAGGCCGAGGGCCGGGTGGCCCCGGTACCAGGCGTCCAGCAAACGATCGGAGAAGGCCATCAGGGCTTCTTGGCCGCTTCGGCCTCGACGGTGGTCATGCGCAGGTGACTGAAGCCCAGCTTGCCGGCGGCGTCCATGGCGGTAATCACCGCCTGGTGAGTGGTGCGAGCGTCAGCGGTGATCACCAGCGGCAGGCTGTTGTCGCCTTCCGACTCACGTCCCAGCGCAGAGATCAGGGTCTCCAGGTCGCTCTTCACCAGGTTCTGGCCATTGAGCGAATACTGGCCATCGGCGCCAATGGAAAGCTCCAGCGTCTTGAGCTGCGTCTCTTCGGGCGGCGTGCCGCTCACCGCTTCGGGCAGCTCGATCTTCAGCTGGTTGGGCTTGCTGAAGGTGGTGGTCACCACGAAGAACAGCAACAGCACGAAGATCACGTCGATCAACGAAGTAAGGTTGAGGAACACCTCTTCGCGGGCGACATTGCCCGCCCTGCGGCGGAACTTCACGCTTTTGCTTCCTCTGCGAAGTCGACTTCGCGATCACCCTGGACCACTTCCACCAGCTTGATCGCTTCCTGCTCCATCGCGACCACCAGTTCGTCGACACGACGCAATAGATAGCGATGGAAGAACACGGCCGGGATGGCAACGATCAGGCCCGCCGCAGTGGTCACCAGGGCCTTGGCGATGCCGCCCGCCAGGACCGGGGCATTGGCCATGCCGTTTTCCATGAAGCCGCCGAAGATTTCGATCATGCCGAAGACCGTACCCAACAGCCCCAGCAACGGCGCCATGGCGGCGATGGTGCCCAGCGCATTGAGGTAGCGCTCCAGTTCATGGATGACCCGGCTGGCGGCTTCCTCGATGCACTCCTTCATGATTTCCCGGCCATGCTTGGAGTTCGCCAGGCCCGCCGCCAACACTTCACCCAGGGGCGAAGACGCGCGCAGCTCCTTGAGCTTCTGGCTGTTCAGTTGCTTGTCCTTGATCTGGCGCCAGACCTGCCCCAGCAAATGCGGAGGCGAAACCCGGCTTAGACGCAGGGTCCACAGGCGTTCAGCGACAATAGCAGTGGCGGCGATGGAACACAGAATGATCGGCAGCATCATCCAGCCGCCGGCTTTGACCAACTCCCACACGGTAGGAAATCCCCTTCGGAAAAGTGGCGCCACTCTAGCATAGGGTCGGACCTGCGCCGACCGTCGCTGTTCTCATTTTTCCCTCCAGAACACGGACTTTTCTCGCCCGCTTTCGGGCTCGCGATTCGCCCCCAGATGCAGCAGCAAGTGGCCCTGCTCCGCAGTGTCATGGATTTCGGCCGGCAGCGCGCGAATACGCGAAACGACCAGTGGATGCGGGTGACCGTAGGAATTCAGGTGGCCGCGGGAGATCAGCACCTTCTCAGGTGCCACGACTCGCAGGAAGGCATTGCTGGAAGACGTCCGGCTGCCGTGGTGACCGGCTATCAGCCAGCGCGCGGCCAGCGGTTGGCCGCTCGCAACCCAGGCCGCCTCGCCACGGGTGCCCAGATCGCCGCTGAGTAGAATGCGCTCACCAGCGGCCTCGATCGCCAGCACGCATGAGTCGTCGTTACTGTCCCCTGTCAGCGGCGCCTGCCAGACCAGGAAGTCCACCCCATCCCAGGTCCAGGCATCCCCCGCCGAACAGCGTTCGGCCCCCAGCTCAGGAGGCAGACGCTCCAATTCGCCAGCCAGCACCCGCTCCACGGCCACCCCCCGCTGCACCGCCAGGGCACCCCCGGCGTGGTCGGAGTCGGCATGGCTGATCAGCATCAGGTCAAGCCTGGAAACCCCCAGGCCGAGCAAGGTCGGCACCACCACCCGCTCGCCGATGTCGAAGTCACCCCGGCGTGGTCCGGCATCGTAGAGCAGCGCATGCTCGCGGGTGCGTACCAACACCGAAAGACCCTGCCCCACATCCAGCACCCGCACCTCGGCCTGACCGTGCGCGAGGGGCTCATTCGACGGAAACAGCATCGGCATCAGCAACGCCAGGCCAAGTGCCCGTAGCGGCACTCCTGCCGGAGCGATCAGAAGCAGGACGCCTGATGCCCCCAGGAGCCAGGCCCAAAGCGGGACCTGCTCGGGGATCCAGGCGGGTAGCTGCGCCGCCATCCAAGCCAGCATCTGAAACAGAAGGTCCAGGGCGCCTCCAGCCAACCAGAGCAGCGCGTCTCCCACAACAGGAATGCCCAGCAGCATGGTACCCAACAGCGCCAGCGGTAATACCACCAGACTGATCCAGGGCACCGCCACCAGGTTGGCCAATGGACCACTGAGACTGATGGGCAAAGCCAGGGCCAGCAGCAGCGGCGCAAGCCCCAAGCCCATCACCCACTGGGCACGCCACCAGGTGTGCCACCAGGACCACGCGCCGAGACGGCCGGCAAAGGCCAGGATCAGCAAGACCACTGCACCGAAGGACAACCAGAAACCCGGCTGCAGGATCACCAGTGGTTCCACTGACAACACGACGCAAAGAGCAACCAGCAGCGGCGTGAGGAAGCCCAGGTGGCGAAAACGCAAACGCCAGAGCAGGACGACGGCGAGCATCACGCAGGCCCGCTGCACCGGCACGTCGAAGCCGGCCATCACACCGTAACCAAGGCCTCCGGCGAAAGCCATGAAGCAGGCCCAGGGCAGCCAGGGCAGGTGCCGGGGCCAGAGTCCGAATCGCGCAAGCGCCGCGACCACGCCATAGAGCACGCCGGCAAAGAGGGTTATGTGCTGGCCTGAAATCACCATCAGGTGAGTGGTTCCAGTGTCCTGCAGCAGTCGCCAATCCCGATCCTGCAAGCCGGAACCATCGCCCAGAACCAGGGCGGCAAGTCCTCCGGCCCGCCCGTTGGCATCCACTTCCAGCAAGCGTTGACGCAGTGCATCACGCCAGGCAACGAGGCCGTCGGCCGGCTGGACACGTTCGCCTGTCTTTACCGCGCCGGTCGCACCGATACGGCGCGCCAACAACCAGGCTTCGTAATCGAAAGTCGCCGGGTTCACCAAACCCCGCGGCCGCTTGAGACGGACCGCCAGGCGCCAGCGCTCACCTGCGAGCACACGCGGCCCATCGTGCCACGACACGCGCATGCGGCCAGGCAGCTGTGCCCGCGAGGACTGAAGATCGGACAGCTCGAAGCGCACCACTCCGTCGGCAGTACTTGGCAAACCGACTACCCGCCCTTCCAGCCAGCGCACCTGGCCATCCAGGCGGGCGTCCAATCGGTCATCCAGCGCCCACTGGGCACTCAGACACGCCCAGCCAAGGCCGAGGAGAAAAAGGCCTGGGCGCCAGGCGCGTGACATCAGCAACCCGAAACCGAGAAGCAGTTGAAAATAAAGCCACCAGACAGGTGGCAGACTGGGTATCCAACGCAGTAGAAGAAGGCCGACGGCAAGCGTCGCCAGACCCGACACCATGGGTATCAAACTCCCTTTCCCTGGGATGAAAAGCGCGGCAACATCCTGTGCCACCCTGCACGGGTCGATCAGACCGGTGCAATTCCCGTTAAACTTGCCGACACAATCTGACCCGGCGCTGTCATTTCCGGGTGTGCATAATACCCGGCGCTTTCGTCCGCCAGAGACCGCTCATGCCGCGTCGCATCTTCAAACGCTACATGCCGAATCCGGACACTATCAGGGAACACAAGTCCCTGCGTTTTCTCGGCACGCTCATCCACGACCCGAACCTCTGGCACCTCAATCGCCACTCGGTCGCCCGCGCCATGGCCATGGGCCTGTTCGCGGCGTTCGTCCCCATTCCCATGCAGATGCTGCTGGCCGCCGGCCTAGCCATCGCGGTCCGCGCGAACCTGCCGATCTCGGTGGGCCTGGTCTGGCTGACCAACCCCATCACCATGCCGCCGGTCTTCTACTGCACCTACAAGATGGGTGCCTGGATCATGCAGATTTCTCCGCGCGCCCTACCCAATGAACTGACCTGGGAATGGATCACCCAGGAACTTTCCACGCTCTGGCAGCCATTTCTCCTAGGCTCGCTGGTCTGCGGCGTATTGGTCGGGGCACTGGCCTACATGCTGACCATGCTCTATTGGCGTTGGTGGGTCGCCCATAGCTGGCGCAAGCGCCAGAAGGCGCGCCGAGAAACCAGCCGCTGAAATGAAAAACGCCGCTTCGATAGCGGCGTTTTTGTTTGCGATTACAACCGATTATTCGTAGCGCAAGGCCTCGGCTGGCTGGGTCTGGGCCGCCCGCCACGCTGGATAGAGGGTGGCCAGGAAGCTCAGCACCAGGGCAGCGGTGCAGATCAACACCACATCGCCCAGTTGCAGTTCTGACGGCAGGTAGCTCACGAAGTAGACGTCTGAGCTGAAGATCTGCTGGCCGCTGGCACGCTCCAGGGCGGCGATCCACTGACTGACGTTGAGCGCGGTGATGACGCCCAGAACGGTACCGATCAGAGTACCGATGACGCCGATCACACTGCCTTGAACCATGAACACGGCCATGATCTGCCGCGGCGTCGCCCCCAAGGTGCGGAGGATAGCGATATCCGCCCGCTTGTCGGCCACAACCATGATCAGCGTGGCGATGATGTTGAAGGCAGCCACGGCCACGATCAGCAGCAGAAGCAGGCCGATCATGGTTTTCTCCATCTTCATGGCGCTGAACAGGCTGCCCTGGGTGTGAGTCCAGTCATCTGCACGGTAGCCCTGCCCCAGCTCTGCGGCGATCTGCTTCGACACCTCCGGTGCCAGGAACAGATCCTTAAGGGCAATCCGTACGCTTTGCACCTGCCCTTCCGGCAGGCGCTGGATAGCCGACGCATCGGCAATGTTGATCAACGCCAGGGAGCTGTCCAGCTCGGCGCCAACCTTGAACACGCCTACCACGTTGAGTCGTTGCATGCGCGGGGTGATGCCGCCTGGCGCACTGCTCACCTCGGGGACGATCAGGGTCAGTTTGTCACCGACGTTGAGTCGGAAACGCCGCGCGGTGATCTCGCCGATGACAATGCCGGACTCGCCAGGCTTCAGGGCATTCAGGTCACCCTGAACCATGTGCTTGCCGATAATGGAAACCTTGGGCTCCTCGGCCGGATCGACACCGTTGAGCTGCACCGGCTGCATCATGCCCTTGTAGGACAGCATGCCTTCCAGCTCGGCGAAGGGCACCGCCCCCACCACTTCCGGGTGCTTCATCGCCGCATCGGCCACCCGGCGCCAGTCCCCCAGGGGATGCTCCGCGCTCAGGGTGGCGTGGGAAACCATGCCGAGGATGCGCGAGCGCATCTCCTTCTGGAAACCGTTCATCACCGAGAGCACCACGATCATGGCGAGCACGCCCAGCGCCAGACCGATCATCGAGGTCAGCGAGATGAAGGAAATGAAGTGGTTACGGCGTTTGGCGCGGGTATAGCGCGTGCCGATGAAGATCGGAAGAGGTCTGAACATCTCAGGCAGCCACCAGTCGACCGTCTTCAAGGCGCAGCGCCCGATCCATCTGGCGGGCCAGTTGCAAGTCGTGAGTCACCACCAGGAAGGCAGTCTGCACAGAGCCGCTCAGCTCGAGCATCAGCTCCTGGATGCCATGGGCGGTGTGCTGGTCGAGGTTACCCGTAGGTTCGTCGAGCAGCACCAGGGCCGGGTTGTTGACCAGGGCACGGGCGATGGCCACACGCTGACGCTCACCGCCAGAGAGCTCTGCCGGCTTGTGCGACAGGCGATGGCCCAGCCCTACTCGCTCCAGCAGTGCGGTGGCTCGCTGGCGCGCTTCGCCGATGGCAGTGCGACCGATCAGCAGCGGCATGCAGACGTTCTCCAGGGCAGTGAACTCCGGCAGCAGGTGATGGAACTGGTAAACGAAACCCAAGGCTCGGTTGCGCAACAGGCCACGGGCAGTTTCGCTGAGGGCGGACAGTTCCTCGCCAGCCAGCCAGACACTCCCTTTGCTCGGGGTATCCAGCCCGCCCAGCATGTTCAGCAGAGTGCTCTTGCCAGATCCAGAGCTGCCGACGATGGCCACTCGTTCCCCCGGATGAAGCTCCAGCTCGACGCCCGACAGCACCTCGACAGACTGAGGGCCTTCGTCGTAGCTCTTGCCCAGATTGCGGCAACTCAGGACTGCCTTGTTACTCATAGCGCAAAGCCTCTGCTGGCTGGGTGCGGGCGGCACGCCAGGCGGGATAAAGGGTGGCAAGGAAGCTCAGGACCAGCGCGGCCGAACAGACCAGCACCACGTCCTCGACCATCAGCTGAGATGGCAAGTAATCAATGAAGTAGACCTCGGCACTGAGGAACTTATGCCCCATCAGGCGTTCCAGCAGGGCAATGGCATCGCTCACCTTCAGCGCCGCGAGAATGCCCAGTACACCGCCGATGACGGTGCCGACGACGCCGATCACCGTGCCCTGGACCATGAAGATGCCCATGATCTGCCTGGGCGTGGCGCCAAGGGTCCGCAGGATGGCGATATCACCGCGCTTGTCGGTCACCACCATCACCAGGGTGGAAATGATGTTGAAGGCAGCGACGGCCACGATCAGCAGCAGGAGCAGACCGATTATGGCCTTCTCCATCTTGATCGCCTGGTAGAGGTTGCCGTGGGTACGTGTCCAGTCCCGGGCATAGAAATCTTCGCCCTTCAGCTCGCCAGCGATCTGCCAGGCCAACTGGGGCGCCTGGAACAAGTCATCGAGCTTCAGGCGCAGCCCCTGCACCTGATCGGGCCGCCAGCGCTTCAGGCGGGCGACGTCGGACAGGTTGGCAATGGCCAGGAAGCCATCCAGCTCGCCCGCGCCGACGTGGAAGATGCCGACCACGGTAAAGCGCTTCATGCGCGGAAAGACGCCGGCCGGGGTCACTGCCACTTCGGGAAGCACGAAGGTGACTTTGTCACCCATGCCTACGCCCAGCTTGCTGGCGGCGCGGTCGCCGATGACGATGCCGAATTCACCGGGCTTCAGTGCAGCCAGGCTGCCCTGGCGAAAGAAGTCGCCGATGATGGAAACCTTGGATTCTTCCTGCGGATCCACGGCGTTGACCAGCACCTTCTGCACCTTGCCGTCGGCGGTCAATAGCCCCTGCACCTGCGTGTAGGGCGCCACGGCCTTCACTTCGGGATGACGTGCAACACCTTCGGCCAGCTTGCGCCAGTCGTTGATCGGCACCGCGGACTCCACGGTAGCGTGGGGCACCATGCCCAACACGCGGGTGCGCATCTCGTGATCGAAGCCATTCATGACCGACAGAACCAGGATCATGACCAGCACGCCAAGTGCCAGACCGATCATGGAAGTCAGGGAAATGAAGGAGACGAAGTAGTTGCGGCGCTTGGCGCGCGTGTACCGGGCGCCTATGTACAGGGACAGCGGTCTGAACATGGAAGTGGAGTTCGCTGGCGAAAGAAGGGACGTCCTTGTGGCGGGGCTTGGCAAGCAGCGTTTACACTCAAATTCTGTTCGTGATCTGCTGCGGCGCCCCGGGCGACGCAAACGGACTTGCAAATACGGAACAGCTCTTCGACCACCACTGCTGCCATGGGTTCGCCATGTCGACACGAGACGCGGATGACCGCCGCGAATACTACCGCATCGAAGATACGATCGCACTGGAATTTCGCCCGCTGAAACAGGGCGAAACAGCTGATGAAAGCGGCGTGGACAGTGCTTCGCAGCTGTTCAGCCTGCTCAGCGAATTGCATCTTATGGACTTCGAATCCCAGCACCTGTTGCGGCATATCCATGAGCGCGATCGGACGCTGGCCAGCTACCTCAAGGTCATCAACAAGCGCATCGATCTGCTCGGCCAAGCCGTAGCCCAGAGTCTATTGCGCGACATAGGCCCGGCACGCCAGGTCACCCTGTCAGAAGGTGGCATCGGTTTCAGCAGCGACCAATCCATCGAGCTGGGCACCCACCTGGCGATCAAGATCGTCCTGATGCCCCAGGCCCTCGGCATGCTGCTGCGCGCCGTGGTAATCCACAGCCAGCTCCGTGATGACGGCCAGTTCGACATCGGTACTGAGTTCGACGCACTGACCGACGCTCAGCGCCAGTTGCTGGCACGGCACATTCTGCAGAAGCAGGCCCAGCAGCGACGCCAGGCTCGCGAACGCTCCTCCCCTACCCCCTGAGACCCTCGCATGATGCGCCCCGGCCTGCTGCTGACTTGTCTTCTCCTCGCACTGCCCGTCAGTGCCGAAACCATCGAAATCCCCATTGGCAATCAGGGCGACCAAGGTGTTTCGCTACCAACTCGCGGTGAGAGCCAGCGCAGTGTCCTGCAGCGTTTCGGCCTGCCCGACGAAGAACATGCCGCAGTGGGCAAGCCCCCCATCAGTCGCTGGGACTACCGCGAATTCTCGGTCTATTTCGAAAGCGGACGCGTCATCGACAGCGTCCGCCACCATCAACCCAGAGCACCAAGGGAATAAACGTGACCCTGATCTACGGCCATCGAGGCGCCAAGGGCGAATGCCCGGAAAACACCCTGGCCAGCTTCCGGCAATGCCTATCACATGGTGTGAAGCGTTGCGAGCTGGACCTGCACCTGTCTCGTGACGGCGAGCTGATGGTGATCCACGACCCCAGTCTGAAACGCACCACTGGCCGCCGCGGCAAAGTGGCGGAGCATGACGCCGAGGAGTTGGTGACCTATGACGCCCGACTGGGTGGCCCGGGCTGGCAACAGCCCTGCCCCATCCCGCGACTGGCGACCTTGTTCGAGCATTGCGACTTCGAGCACTGGCAACTGGAGGTGAAGAGCGCCTCGCGGGTGCGAGCGGCGCGAACCGTGCTGGCGATCCAGGCGCTGGCCGAACGCTACGGCGTGACGGACAAGGTGACGGTCACCTCAAGCTCGCGGGAGGTACTGCGCGCGCTGAACAGGCTGACGCCAACGCTGTCCCGTGGCCTGGTGGCGGAATATGACTGGCTGGACCCGCTGAAAGTGGCCAAGCACCACGGCTGCAACCTGCTGGCGTTGAACTGGACGCTATGCACCCCGGAGCGCCTGCTGCGCGCACAGAAGGAAGGGCTGCACGTCTCGGTGTGGACGGTCAACGAACCGGCGCTGATGCGCCGCCTCGCCGACTTTGGTGCGGACAGCATCATCACCGACTTCCCCGGCCTGGCGAGCGCGACCGTCGGGACGCGCTGAGCCATGAATGAAGAACCGGCCTCAAGGGCCGGTTCTTCATTCATGGCGTCGCCTGATCAGAAGCTCTCCCGGTTCGGCCAGCGCCACAGGCGCGGATCGCCGAGAGGATCCTCCCCGGCCGGCTCAGGCGCCCGGCCGGTGCCACTCAAAAAAGCCGGTTGAGGCCGTCGAACGCCGCCACCCGATAGGCTTCAGCCATGGTCGGGTAGTTGAAGGTGGTATTGATGAAGTACTTGATGGAGTTCGCCTCGCCCTTCTGGTTCATGATCGCCTGGCCAATGTGCACGATTTCCGAGGCCTGGTAGCCGAAGCAGTGCACACCGAGGATCTCCAGGGTCTCGCGGTGGAACAGGATCTTCAGCATCCCTACCGGCTCGTGGGAGATTTGCGCACGCGCCATGCCCTTGAAGAAGGCCTTGCCCACTTCGTAGGGGATCTTCGCCTGGGTCAGCTCCTTTTCGTTCTTGCCGATAGAGCTGATCTCCGGAATGGTGTAGATGCCGGTCGGCACGTCGTCGACGAATCGCCAGCTGTCGTTCTCAACCGCACTACCGGCTGCCGAGCGCCCCTGGTCGGCGGCGGCGCTGGCCAGGCTCGGCCAACCGATCACGTCGCCGGCGGCAAAGATGTTGCTGACCTCGGTGCGGTAGTACTGGTCGACATTGATCTGGTCGCGGCTGTTGACCTTGATACCAATGTTCTCCAGGCCCAGCTTGTCGGTGTTGCCAGTACGGCCATTGCACCACAGCAGGCAGTCGGCCTTGATCTTCTTGCCGGACTTGAGGTGCAGGATCACGCCGTTCTCCAGGCCCTCAATGCGCTCGTACTCCTCGTTATGGCGGATCAGCACGTTGTTGTTGCGCAGGTGGTAGCTGAGGGCGTCGGAGATTTCGTCATCGAGGAAGCTGAGCAACTGGTCACGGTTGTCGATCAGGTCCACCAGCACACCCAGGCCACTGAAGATCGAGGCGTATTCGGAGCCGATTACCCCGGCGCCGTAAATGATGATGCGGCGCGGTGTATGGGTGAGGCTGAGAATGGTGTCGCTGTCGTAGATGCGCGGATGGTTGAAGTCGACATCTGCCGGGCGATAAGGGCGCGAGCCCGTGGCGACGATGACCTGCTTGGCTACCAGCTTTTCCACCACTCCGCTGGCGCAGACGACTTCCACGGTTTGCTCATCGGAGAAGCTGGCGGTGCCGAAGAACACGTCGACGCGGTTACGCGCGTAAAAGCCGGTGCGCGAGGCCACCTGCTTGGCGATCACCCGCTCCGCGCTCTTCAGCACGTCAGGGAAAGAGAACCACCGCGGCTCACCGATCTGCCGGAACAGTGGGTTGGTGTTGTACTGCATGATCTGCCGTACCGAGTGACGCAGGGCCTTGGACGGGATGGTGCCCAAGTGGGTGCAGTTGCCGCCGACCAGCGGGCGGTTGTCCACTACCGCAACCTTGCGCCCGGCCTTGGCAGCGTTCATCGCCGCCCCCTCACCCGCCGGGCCGGAACCCAGCACCACTACGTCGTAGTTGTAGACAGCCATGCTTACTCCTCATAACGGGCCGGGGCGCCCTCTGGCGCCCCCGGCAAGATCCGCGGCTCTCGACACCGCGGAATTCGGAACCTGTTTCGACGATCCCGGGCGGGACCTTGAACTGGCGTGCAGCTTAGCCGAGCGGCTTGGCGCTGCACATTAGCGCTTGGTCGCGTCGTAGGCGAGGTTTGAATCCACTACATCGCCCTCGCGGCGTACCTCTTCGCACTTCTCACGATTACCGCCACAAATCGAGCATTCCTTCTCGATGCCTAGGTTGGCGATACCACCGCAGGATCCGGCAATGGGTTTGCGCCCCATGATCACGCCCACGGCCATGCCCAGCACTACCAACAGCATGATCAGGAATACCAGCAGGAAGGTCATGTTCAGTTCTCCTCTTTCTCGAACAGCTGCCGATAGCGGCTGCTGCCATGGCTGACGAAACCCTGGCCGTCACGGGTCACGAACAACGCGGCGATGCCATGAGTTTCAGCATAGGCTTCGCCTGCTTCCGGCCCAAGCACCATCAATAATGTCGACAGACCGTCCGCTCTCAGCGCCGACTCATCCACCACCGTGACCGCAGCCAGGTTGTGGCTGATGGGCGTGCCAGTCTTGGGGTCCAGCGTGTGGGAGTAGCGTTTGCCATTCTTCTCAAAGTAGTTGCGATAGTCGCCGGACGTGGAAACCCCTAGCCCATCGAGCGTGATGATCTCCTGTGCCACCTGGCGATCATTCCTCGGCGCCTCGACAGCGATACGCCAGGGCGCGCCATCGGGTTTGCGGCCGACGGCCTTGAGCTCGCCCGTGATCTCCACCAGGGCACTGCTGACACCCAACTCGCTCAGTCGCGCCACGACGCGGTCAACCGCGTAACCGGCGGCGATACTGTTGAAGTCCAGTTGGACCGGCGCGTCCTTGCACAACTCGTGACCACGAATAGACAAGTGTTGCTGGCCGACTTCCGCCTTCACCGCAGCGATGGCTTCGGAGCTGGGGACCTGATCACCGCGTGATTGCGGGCCAAAACCCCAGAGGTTGAGCAGCGGCTCGACCGTCATATCGAAGGCGCCGCCACTGTCCTGGGACAACTTGCTGCCAAAGGCCACCAGCTGCAGCATGGCTGCTGGCAGAGTCAGGCAACTGCCGGCCGGCAATGCATTGAAGCGCTCGACCTCGGAGTCCGCCCGATAGGTGGACATCTGCTGGTCGATCTCGGCAAGAATCCCTTCCACTTCACCTTGCGCCTCCTCCACTGAGGGGCCTGAGGCGCTGCGCACGTATTTGACCGAGTAGCTGCTGCCCATGGTCGGGCCGCCGAACTGCTCCAGCGGGTCGCCACCGCAGCCAGCCAACAGCAGGCTGGCCGCGAGCAGCGAAACGAGGGACCTAGCCACCAAAGTCGTCCAGCAGGATGTTCTCCCGCTCAACGCCCAGATCCAACAGCATCTTGATCACGGCCGCGTTCATCATCGGCGGGCCGCACATATAGAACTCGCAGTCCTCAGGGGCCGGGTGGTCCTTGAGGTAGTTCTCGAACAGCACGTTGTGGATGAAGCCCTTGAGGCCGGTCCAGTTATCTTCCGGCTGTGGATCGGACAGCGCCAGGTGCCACTGGAAGTTGGGGTTCTCTGCCTGCAGCTGGTCGTACTCTTCGGTGTAGAAAGCCTCGCGCAGTGAGCGTGCGCCGTACCAGAAGCTGATCTTGCGCTTGGAGCCCAGACGCTTGAGCTGGTCGAAAATGTGCGAGCGCATCGGCGCCATGCCTGCACCGCCGCCAATGAAGACCATCTCGGCATCAGTGTCCTTGGCGAAGAATTCGCCGAAGGGACCGTACACGGTGACCTTGTCGCCCGGCTTGAGGCTGAAGACCCAGGACGACATCTGCCCCGGTGGCAGGTCATCCTTGCCCGGTGGCGGAGAGGCGATACGAATGTTGAACTTCACGATGCCCTTTTCGTCCGGGTAGTTGGCCATGGAATAGGCACGGATGACAGTCTCGTCGACCTTGGACACGTATTTCCATTGGTTGAACTTATCCCAGTCGCCACGGTACTCGGGCTGGATGTCGAAGTCCTTGTAGGCCACCTGGTGGGGCGGGCATTCCAGCTGCACATAACCCCCGGCGCGGAAGTCCACGCTTTCCCCTTCCGGCAGGCGCAAGGTCAGCTCCTTGATGAAGGTGGCGACGTTGGGGTTGGACTCCACCGTGCATTCCCACTTCTTCACGCCGAAGACTTCTTCCGGCACTTCGATGTGCATGTCCTGCTTCACCGGCGTCTGGCAGGACAGGCGCCAGCCTTCCTTTGCCTGACGGCGAGTGAAGTGGGATTCTTCGGTAGGCAGCATCTCGCCACCACCGCTCTCGACAATGCATTTGCACTGGGCGCACGTGCCACCGCCACCGCAAGCGGAGGAGAGGAAGACGCTCTGCCCTGCCAAGGTCTGCAGCAGCTTGCCGCCGGCGGGAACGGTGATGGTCCGCTCGCCGTTTATTACGATGTTCACGTCGCCGCTGGAAACCAGCTTGGCTCGGGCGGCCAGGATGATCACAACCAGCGCGAGGACGATGGCGGTGAACATGCCGATGGCGAGGAAGATTTCAAAACTCAGCATGTCCGTTCCTTAGAGCTGCACACCGGAAAACGACATGAAGCCGAGAGACATCAGGCCGATGGTGATGAAGGTGATACCGAGACCTTGCAGCCCCTCCGGCACGTCGCTGTATTTCAGCTTCTCGCGGATACCGGCCAGCATGGCGATGGCCAGCGCCCAGGAAAAGCCGGAGCCGACACCGTAGACCACGCTCTCGCCAAGGTTGTAGTCGCGTTCAACCATGAACAGGGAGCCCGCCATGATCGCGCAGTTCACGGTGATCAACGGCAGGAACACACCCAGGGCGTTGTAGAGCGAGGGCACGTACTTGTCGAGCAGCATCTCGAGGATCTGCACGATGGCAGCGATCACACCGATGTAGCTGAGCAGACCGAGAAAACTCAGGTCCACACCCGGCAATCCGGCCCAGGCCAGGGCGCCATCCTTGAGCAGCAGCGTGTAGAGCAGGTTGTTGGCTGGAACCGTGATGGCCTGCACCACGATCACCGCGATACCCAGACCGATCGCGGTTTCGACTTTCTTCGAAATGGCAATGAAGGTGCACATGCCGAGGAAGAAGGCCAAGGCCATGTTCTCGACGAATACCGCCTTCACGAAGAGGCTGAGGTAATGCTCCATCAGTAGGCCTCCTTGTTGGATACCTGGGGCGCGATCCTGTAGGCCGGCGCCTCCTTCTGCTCGGTCTTCCAGCTGCGCAGCGCCCAGATGATCAGACCGATCAGGAAGAAGGCCGAGGGCGGTAGCAGCAACAGCCCGTTGGGTTGGTACCAGCCGCCATCATTGATCACCGGGAGGATCTCGTAGCCCAGCAACTTGCCAGCACCAAACAGCTCGCGAACGATGCCGAGGACGATCAGCATGGCGCTGTAGCCCAGGCCGTTGCCGATGCCATCGAAGAAAGACAGGATCGGCGGATTGGCCATGGCGAAGGCTTCGGCGCGCCCCATCACGATGCAGTTGGTGATGATAAGCCCAACGAACACCGAGAGCTGCTTGGACAGACTGAAGGCGTAGGCCTTGAGCACCTGGTCCACCACGATCACCAGCGAGGCGATGATCACCATCTGCACGATCATGCGGATCGAACTGGGGATCTGGCTGCGGATCATTGAAATGAACAGGTTGGAGAAGCCGGTCACCAGCGTCAGGGCGATGGACATCACCAGCGCGGTCTTCAGATTGGAAGTGACCGCCAGGGCCGAGCAGATACCGAGGATCTGCAGGCCGATGGGGTTGTTGTGCAGGATCGGGTCCAGCAGGACCGACCGGATAGTGGGTTGCGTCATGCTCATGCCTCCCCGTTGTTCAGCTTGGCCAGGAAGGGGCCGAAGCCGTTCTTGCCGAGCCAGAAATGCAGCAGATTGTTGACGCCCTTGCTGGTCAGCGTGGCACCGGCCAGACCGTCGACCTGGTGACTGGCCTTCGGCGACTGCGCATCGACACTGCCCTTGATGATCTGGATGGCCAACTGCCCCTGCTCATCGAACAGGCTCTTGCCGTTCCAGAGCGCTTTCCATTTCGGGTTGTCCACCTCACCGCCAAGGCCAGGGGTCTCGCCATGTTGGTAGAAGCCGAGTCCGACCACGGTGTTCAGGTCGCCCTTGAGCGCCAGGAAGCCGTACAGGGTCGACCAGAGGCCGTAGCCGCGCACCGGCAGGATCAGGGTCTGCAGCTGACCGCCCTGTTCCACCAGGTAGACCGTGCTGTAACGCTCACGTCGCTTGATGGAGGCGATGTCCTGCCCGGCAGGCAGCGCGTCGGAAAGCTGTGGGTCCTTGGCGGCCTTCAGCGGATCGAAGCCGGCGGCCTGGATCTCATCGGAAAAATCGCCGCTGGCAAGGTCCACCACCTTCGCAGTGATGCGCTCGGCGTAGAGCTTCTTCACCTCGTCAGCAGACATGCCCGGCTGGGCCAGACCGGCGATGCTCAGGATGCTGCGCTGTTTGTCCAGCTCACGGTTCTCCACCTGCACGGGCTTGAGCGCTACGGCGCCGCCGGCAACGAACACGGAACACACCAGGCAGACCACCAGGGCCACCATCAGGGTGCGGACAGTGGATTCTTTCTGGTTAGCCATTGCGTGCCAGCCTCCGCTTGATATTGGCCTGGACGACGAAATGGTCGATCAGCGGCGCGAACAGGTTGGCGAACAGAATCGCCAGCATCATGCCCTCCGGGAACGCGGGGTTGACGACACGAATCAGCACCACCATCAGACCGATGAGCGCGCCAAACAGCCACTTGCCCGTGTCGGTCATGGAGGCGGAGACAGGGTCGGTCGCCATGAACATCATGCCGAAGGCGAAGCCACCCAGAACCAGGTGCCAGTACCAGGGCATGGCGAACATGGGATTGGTGTCTGAACCAATCGCATTGAACAGCCAGGTGGTAGCGATCATGCCCAGCATCACGCCGGCGACGATACGCCAGGACGCAATGCGGGTGACCAGCAGCACACCACCACCGATCAGGATGGCCAGGGTGCTGGTTTCGCCGATGGAGCCGTGAATGGTGCCAAGGAAGGCATCCATCCAAGTGATGCCGTGGCCAATGATGTTCTCGACACCACCGGCAGCGCCGAGGCTCAGGGAGGTGGCACCCGCGAAGCCGTCCACGGCGGTCCATACCTCGTCCCCGGAAATCTGCGCCGGGTAGGCGAAGAAGAGGAACGCACGGCCAGCCAGAGCCGGGTTGAGGAAGTTCTTTCCGGTGCCGCCGAACACCTCTTTGCCCAGCACCACGCCGAAGCTGATGCCCAGCGCCACCTGCCAGAGCGGAATGCTCGGCGGCAACGTCAGCGCGAAGAGTACGGAGGTGACGAAGAAACCTTCATTCACTTCATGGCGGCGGATGGAGGCAAACAGCACTTCCCAGAAGCCGCCGACGATGAAAGTCACGGCGTAGATGGGCAGGAACCAGGCGGCCCCTTGGATGAAGTTGTCCCACAGGCTATTCGGGTCGAACCCGGCCAGGGAACCGATCAAGGCGAATCGCCAGCCTTCCTGTGCCGCCAGAAGGTCAGGACTCTGCGCGAAGACCAGGTTGGCCTGGTAGCCAACGTTCCACATGCCGAAGAACATGGCCGGGAAGGTGCAGAGCCAGACCGTGATCATCATTCGTTTGAGATCGATGCCGTCTCGGACATGGGCCGTGGTGTGAGTCACGCTCGCGGGGCGGTAGAAGAAGGTATCTACCGCCTCGTAGAGGGCGTACCACTTTTCATAGCGGCCGCCCTGCTCGAAGTTGTGCTCGATCCGGTCGAGGAATTTACGCAGGCTCATTCAGCCCTCCTTCTCGATACGGTTGAGGTTGTCCCGCAGGATGGGGCCGTATTCGTACTTGCCAGCGCAGACATAGCTGCACAGCGCCAGATCTTCTTCATCCAGCTCCAGACAACCGAGCTTCTGCGCCATTTCCGTGTCACCCACGATCAGGTAGCGCAGGAGCTGTGTAGGCAGGATGTCCAGGGGCATCACCGATTCGTAGTTGCCCACTGGCACCATGGCGCGCGGGCTGCCATTGGTGCTGGTGTTGAAGGCAAATTTGCGGCCGCCCAGCAACTTGGACACGAAGATGTTCAGCACCGAATGCTTGTTCACCCCGGCGCGCAGGTAATGCAGCAGTTCGCGGTCATTGCCTTCACGCAAGCAAGACACTTGCAGGTGGTAGCGGCCGAGGTAAGAGCAAGCACCCCGTGAGGTCCGACCACCCAACAGGGAGCCCGATACCACGCGGTTGGCGCCCGGCTGAAGTTCGCCGGCGGTGAGTTCGTCCAGGCTTGCCCCCAGGCGTGTGCGTACCAACCGCGGACTGTCCACCACCGGGCCAGCCAGGGACACCACGCGCTCGACCCAGAGTCGGCCGGTAGTGAACAGCTTGCCGATGGCGATCACATCCTGATAGCCGATATGCCAGACACTCTTGCTGCTGTTCACCGGATCGAGGAAATGAATATGAGTACCCGGCAGGCCAGCCGGGTGCGGCCCGGTAAAGGATTCGCTCCGAATCTGGGCCAGGTTTTCACCCGGGAGCGCAGCATCAGCAGCCTTGCACAGGAAAACACGGGCCAGGCGAGCGAGCACCTTGAGACCATGTTCGAAATCCGCAGCATGCTCACCAATCACGATGGCTGGGTTGGCGGCCAGAGGATGGGTATCCATGGCGGTAACGAAGATGGAGCTCGGCACGGAATCAAGCGTCGGCACGCGGCTGAACGGTCGTGTGCGCAACGCAGTCCAGAGGCCGGACTGCACCAGATTGTCGCGTATCTGCAGCGGATCGAGCTGGTCGAGTTGCTCGGCGGGAAACCGCTCGAACTGAACTTCCTCATCGCCGTCGAGATCGATCACCACGGACTGCAGCACTCGCTGCTCGCCACGGTGGATGGCACTGATCACTCCGGCGCCGGGCGCGGTATAGATCACGCCCGGGGTCTTTTTGTCGGCGAACAGTGGCTGGCCGAGTTTGACCCGATCCCCCACCTGAACGTCCATGGTCGGCTTCATGCCGTGATAGTCGAAGCCGATGACGGCGACGCTCCGAACCGGTCGCCCCGCTTCGATACGCTGGATCGGCTCACCTGCCACGGGCAGGTCCAGCCCTCGCTTTACTCTGATCATAGGTTTCGCCTGGAACAGGGTTTCTGCCCGAAACGCGTTGGCTCGAGAGCCAAAAAGGACGACGTCGCGCCTGCCGGAGCGGGTGCGGGCGTGCTGCATTTCGAACGGTTAAGCGACGGATTATAGAGAGCCCGATTCACCGTCGCCACCCAAGCCCTTTCTTTTCAGATATTTAGGAAACAAATAGCAACATCGCGTCTACTTCTGAACAGTGGGTCACCCCCGTTCGGATTGGACTTCGCCCAATCGCTTCCCGCTTAC
Source organism: Pseudomonas sp. BN415 (assembly GCF_029871195.1). Taxonomy (NCBI): domain Bacteria; kingdom Pseudomonadati; phylum Pseudomonadota; class Gammaproteobacteria; order Pseudomonadales; family Pseudomonadaceae; genus Pseudomonas; species Pseudomonas sp. BN415. Next base: position 49,765 of record NZ_SSOK01000028.1, on the reverse strand, counting down.
TTGAGCGTTGCGCACAAAAAAACGGGAGCCCTGGGCTCCCGTTCTTTCAATTCGCAAACGGCATCAATGGGCAGTAGCCCGCGCTGCAGAGCGCTTGAAGTAGTAGCAGACGCCGATCAGGGCCAACCAGAAGGGAATGGCGTAGACCGACACATTGATGCCCGGAATCATCAGCATCACGCCGAGGATCAACGCCACGAAGGCCAGGCACAGGTAATTGCCGACGGGATACCAGAGCGCCTTGAAATAAGGTTGCTGACCACGTGCATCGAGGCTCTTGCGGAACTTGAGATGGGACAGGCTGATCATCGCCCAGTTGATCACCAGGGCCGCCACCACCAGCGCCATCAGCAGCTCCAGGGCCTTTTGCGGGGCCAGGTAGTTGACCACTACGCAGAGCAGCGTAACCAGCGCCGACAGACCGATAGCCAACACCGGCACACCACGATCGTCCACCTTCATCAGCGCCTTGGGTGCATCACCCTGCTCCGCCAGGCCATAGAGCATCCGGCTGTTGCAGTAGACGCCGCTGTTGTACACCGACAGCGCAGCCGTCAGCACCACGAAGTTGAGGATATGCGCCGCCGTGTCACTACCAATCAGCGAGAAGATCTGCACGAACGGACTGCCGCTGTACGGGTCGCCGGCAGCCCCCAGGGTCTCCAGCAGCTTGTCCCACGGATAGAGCATCAGCAGCACACTGAGCGCACCGATGTAGAAGATCAGGATGCGGTAGATGACCTGGTTGATCGCCTTGGGGATCACTTTCTTCGGCTCACTGGCCTCAGCAGCGGTGATACCCACCAACTCCAGGCCACCGAAGGAGAACATGATGATGGCCAATACCATCACCAGGCCTTCGATACCATTGGGGAAGAAGCCGCCATGGCTCCAGAGGTTGTCGACGGCAGCCTGAGGGCCACCCTCACCACTGGCCAGCAGGTAGATGCCGAGGATGATCATGCCAATGATGGCCACCACCTTGATCAACGCGAACCAGAACTCTGCCTCGCCGAACACTTTCACGTTGGCCAGGTTGATCAGATTGATCAGCACGAAGAACGCAGCAGCCGACACCCAGGTCGGCACCTCGGGCCACCAGAACTGGATGTACTTGCCTACCGCAGTCAACTCAGCCATGCCCACCAGCACGTAGAGTACCCAGTAGTTCCAGCCGGAAAGGAAGCCCGCATAACCACCCCAGTACTTGTGGGCGAAGTGGCTGAACGAACCGGCAACCGGCTCCTCAACGATCATCTCGCCCAACTGGCGCATGATCAGGAACGCAAAGAAGCCAGCAATGGCGTAGCCGAGAATCATCGACGGACCCGCCGACTTGAGCACCCCGGCCGAGCCCAGGAACAGGCCGGTACCGATGGCGCCGCCCAGCGCGATTAGCTGGATGTGGCGGTTTTTCAGGCCCCTTTTGAGCGGCCCCTGGTGAAGGTGATGTCCTTCCATCTGGGAAATCCCCAAGCGATTCTTGTTATCCGATTACAGACGCAAAAATGAAAAACGGGAGCCCGAAAGCTCCCGTTTTCCGATGACACAGGCTTAGCGCGGGAAAGCTGGCGGGTTGACACCAGCCATATCTTCCATCACCCGAACCACCTGGCAGCTGTAACCGAACTCGTTGTCGTACCAGACGTACAGCACAACGCGGTTGTCGTTGCAGATGGTGGCTTCGGCGTCTACCACGCCCGCATGACGGGAGCCGACGAAGTCGCTGGACACCACTTCCTGAGAAGAGACGTAATCGATCTGCTTGTGCAGATCCGAATGCATGGCCATCTGGCGCAGGTATTCGTTGATCTCTTCGCGGCTGGTGGCCTTCTCCAGATTCAGATTCAGAATCGCCATGGAGACGTTCGGCGTCGGAACGCGGATCGCGTTACCGGTCAGCTTGCCCTTCAGAACCGGCAGAGCCTTGGCGGCTGCGGTGGCAGCACCAGTCTCGGTGATCACCATGTTCAGGGGAGCGCTGCGGCCGCGACGGCTGCCTTTGTGGAAGTTGTCGATCAGGTTCTGGTCGTTGGTGTAAGAGTGAACGGTTTCGACGTGGCCATTGACGATGCCGTACTGATCATCCACTGCCTTGAGCACCGGCACGATGGCGTTGGTGGTGCAGGAAGCGGCGGAGATGATCTTGTCGTCGGCCGAGATTTCGCCGTGGTTGATGCCGTGAACGATGTTCTTCAGCGCACCCTTGCCCGGAGCGGTCAGGACAACGCGGTCGATACCCGGGCACTTCAGGTGCTGACCCAGGCCTTCGGCGTCACGCCATTTGCCGGTGTTGTCCACCAGCAGGGCGTTCTTGATGCCGTAGGCGGTGTAGTCGATCGAGGCCGGATCGTTCGAGTAGATCACCTGGATCAGATTGCCGTTGGCGGTCAGGGTGTTGTTTTCTTCGTCGATGACGATGGTGCCGTCGAACGGACCATGCACAGAGTCGCGGCGCAGCAAGCTGGCGCGCTTGACCAGGTCGTTCTCGGCGCCCTTGCGGACAACGATGGCGCGCAGACGCAGGCCGTCACCGCCACCGGTCTTCTCGATCAGGATGCGCGCCAGCAGGCGGCCGATGCGACCAAAACCGTACAGGACAACGTCGGTGCCTTCACGGGCAGCGCCGTTCTGCTTGCCAACTACGTCGGCCAGCTCGTCCTTGGTGAACTGCTCGATGCTACGGCCATTACCTTCAGCCTTGTACTTGGCAACCATCTTGCCCAGGTCCACGGAGGCGGTGCCGAGCTTGAGCTCGCTCATGGCCTTGAGGATCGGGAAGGTTTCGTGAACCGACAGCTCGGCTTCGTCCGCGAGGCGATGACGGGCAAAACGGTGGGCCTTGAGGATGGCGATCACGGAGCGGTTGATCAGGCCACGGCCATAGATCGAGGTCACAACATTGTTGTTGCGATAGAGCTGGCCAATCATCGGAATCATGGCTTCCGCGAGGGCTTCACGATCGATCCATTCACCGAGACACTGGTCGGGCTTCTGAGTCACGGGCAGTACCTTCCACATGTAGGGGATGAAAAAAGGGGCTACATTATGACGGCGCACGCAGGCGCCGGCAATCAGCAGCGGCCTCAACACTGACATCCGCTAGTCGGGATAGTTACAATCCGCCGATCTTATTCCGACCGGAGCCTCTTGCCCGTGTCCGTACTGCGCCTACCGTCCCTCCCCTCCGCCGCCGGCAAGCAGCACTGGGGCAATCTGCCTGGTGCCGCCCTGAGCCTGGCGATCGCCGAAGCCGCCAGCGCCGGCAAGCGTTTTACGCTGCTGCTGACGGCCGACAGCCAGACCGCCGAACGCCTGGAGCAGGAGCTGGCCTTTTTCGCCCCTGACCTCGACGTTCTGCATTTCCCTGACTGGGAAACCCTGCCCTACGACCTCTTCTCGCCGCACCAGGACATCATTTCCCAGCGCGTCGATACCCTTTACCGTTTGCCTGGGGTCAAGCGCGGCGTGCTTGTGGTGCCCATAACCACTGCCCTGCACCGTCTTGCGCCGACGCGGTTCCTGCTGGGGTCCAGCCTTGTACTGGATGTCGGCCAGAAGCTGGACGTGGAGCAGATGCGCCTGCGCCTGGAAGCAGCCGGCTATCGCTGTGTGGATACGGTCTACGAACACGGTGAGTTCGCCGTGCGCGGCGCGCTGATCGACCTGTTCCCCATGGGCAGCGACCTGCCCTATCGCATCGACCTGTTCGACGACGAGATCGAAACCCTGCGAACCTTCGATCCGGAAACCCAGCGTTCGGTGGACAAGGTGGAATCGATCCGCCTGCTGCCGGCCCGCGAGTTCCCACTGGACAAGAAGGCCGTGACCGACTTTCGCGGTCGCTTCCGCGAGCGCTTCGACGTCGACTTCCGCCGCTGCCCCATCTACCAGGACCTGGCCAGCGGCATCACGCCGGCCGGCATTGAGTACTACCTGCCGTTGTTCTTCGAGGAAACGGCCACGCTCTTCGACTACCTGCCGACCGACACCCAGGTGTTTTCCCTGCCGGGCATCGAGCAGGCTGCCGAGCAGTTCTGGACCGACGTGCGCAATCGCTACGAGGAGCGTCGCGTCGACCCTGAACGCCCCTTGGTGCCACCCGCCGAGCTGTTCTTGCCGGTGGAAGACTGCTTCGCCCGCTTGAAAGGCTCGCCCCGGCTGGTGCTGAGCCAGGAAGACGTCGAACCCGGCGTCGGTCGCGAACGATTCTCCGCCCGCGCCCTCCCCGACCTGGCTATCCAGGCCAAGGCCACCGAACCCCTTGCGGCTCTGCGTCGCTTTATCGAGGACTTCCCCGGCCGCGTGCTGTTCAGCGCCGAGTCCGCCGGCCGCCGTGAGGTGCTGCTGGAAATGCTGGCACGTCTCAAGCTGCGTCCACAGGAAGTCGAGGGCTGGCCGGAGTTCGTAGCCAGTTCCGAACGCCTGGCCATTACCATCGCGCCACTGGATGAAGGGCTGCTACTGGACGACCCGGGCCTGGCCCTGATCGCCGAAAGCCCACTGTTCGGCCAGCGGGTGATGCAGCGACGCCGCCGCGAACGCCGCAGCGACGCCGGCGACAACGTGATCAAGAACCTCGCCGAGCTGCGCGAGGGCGCCCCCGTGGTACACATCGACCATGGCGTCGGCCGCTACCTCGGCCTGATCACTCTGGAAATCGAAGGCCAGGCCGCCGAGTTCCTCGCCCTGCAGTACGCCGAAGAGGCCAAGCTCTACGTGCCAGTAGCCAGCCTGCACCTGATCGCTCGCTACACGGGTAGCGACGACGCCCTGGCACCGCTGCACCGCCTGGGCTCCGAAGCCTGGCAGAAAGCCAAGCGCAAGGCCGCCGAGCAGGTCCGTGACGTCGCAGCCGAGTTGCTGGATATCTATGCGCGCCGCGCCGCCCGCGAGGGTTATGCGTTCAAGGACCCAACGGTGGATTACGCCACCTTCGCCGCCGGTTTCCCTTTCGAGGAAACGCCCGACCAGCAGGCCGCCATTGAAGCTGTACTGGCCGACATGTTGGCACCCAAACCGATGGACCGGCTGGTGTGCGGCGACGTTGGATTCGGCAAGACCGAAGTCGCCATGCGTGCGGCCTTCGTCGCGGTACACAGCGGCAAACAGGTCGCCGTCCTGGTGCCCACCACCCTGCTCGCCCAGCAGCACTACAACAGCTTCCGCGATCGCTTCGCCGATTGGCCCGTAACCGTGGAGGTAATGAGCCGCTTCAAATCCGCCAAGGAGGTGGAAGGCGCGGCTCAGCAACTGGCCGAAGGCAAGATCGACATCATCATCGGCACCCATAAGCTCCTGCAGGGCGACGTGAACTTCAAGAACCTGGGCCTGGCGATCATCGACGAAGAGCACCGTTTTGGCGTGCGTCAGAAGGAACAGTTGAAATCCCTGCGCAGCGAGGTGGACATCCTCACCCTGACCGCCACACCGATTCCGCGCACCCTGAACATGGCGGTGGCGGGCATGCGCGACCTGTCGATCATCGCCACGCCGCCGGCGCGCCGCCTGTCGGTACGTACCTTCGTCATGGAACGGCAGAACACTGCGATCAAGGAAGCCCTGCTCCGCGAGCTGCTACGTGGTGGCCAGGTCTACTACCTGCACAACGAGGTAGCGACCATAGAGAAGTGCGCCGCCGAACTGGCCGAACTGGTCCCTGAAGCGCGCATCGCCGTCGGCCACGGCCAGATGCGCGAACGCGATCTCGAACAGGTGATGAGCGACTTCTACCACAAGCGCTTCAACGTGCTGGTGGCGTCGACCATCATCGAAACCGGCATCGACGTACCCAGCGCGAACACCATCGTCATCGAACGCGCCGATAAATTCGGCCTGGCCCAGTTGCACCAGTTGCGCGGCCGGGTCGGTCGTAGCCATCACCAGGCTTACGCCTACCTACTGACACCACCGCGCAAGCAGATGACCCCGGATGCCGAAAAACGCCTGGAGGCCATCGCCAACGCCCAGGACCTGGGCGCCGGCTTCGTTCTCGCCACCCACGACCTGGAAATCCGCGGTGCCGGCGAACTGCTGGGCGAAGGCCAGAGCGGGCAAATCCAGGCCGTCGGCTTCACGCTTTACATGGAAATGCTCGAACGTGCGGTGAAGGCCATACGCAAGGGCGAGCAACCGAATCTTGAGCAGCCACTGGGCGGCGGGCCGGAAATCAACCTGAGGGTGCCGGCGCTGATTCCTGAGGACTATCTGCCCGACGTGCATGCGCGCCTGATCCTCTACAAACGCATTGCCTCGGCAACTGACGAAGACGGCCTGAAGGAACTGCAAGTAGAGATGATCGATCGCTTTGGCCTGTTGCCCGAGCCCACCAAACACCTGGTGCGCACAACCCTGCTCAAGTTGCAGGCCGAGAAACTCGGCATCAAGAAGGTCGATGCCGGCCCCCAAGGGGGGCGCATTGAGTTCGACGCCTCGACCTGCGTCGACCCACTGGTACTGATCAAACTGATCCAGGGCCAGCCCAAGCGCTACAAGTTCGAAGGCGCCACCCTGTTCAAGTTCCAGGTGCCCATGGAGCGCCCGGAAGAACGCTTCAACACACTCGAGGCGCTATTCGAACGCCTGACCCCGCAGTAGTCTGCGGAATGATTGCCCCAATAAGGAACAACCCATGCGTGCCATCCGAAACTTCGCCCTGCTGCTCGCCCTACTGGCCCCGACTGCCTTTGCCGAGGGTCTCTACTCGGTGGAGATGATCATCTTCCGCCAGGCCGGCGACCCCATCCCGGCCAGCCAGCCAGCTCCGGACGACTGGGCCACAGGCAGCCAATCCATCGCCGGCAGCGAGCGCGGCACCGCACTGGATGGCGAAGCGGCCAAGCTGAACCCCAACGCCGGCTACGAAGTGCTAATGCACAAGGCCTGGTCGCAAAACCTGTCGGCGATTCCGAACACGGTATCGGTGACGTCCGGCGAACAGCAGCTGGGGCATTACCCCGTGGAAGGCACCCTGGCACTCACCCTCGATCGCAGTGTCGACGCCCAGGCCGACTTCTGGATCAACCAGTTCGATAACAGCGGCCTGATCAGCAGCAGCGAACGTCTGCGCCAGGGTACGCGCCTGAAGAACGGCGAACTTACCTACCTTGACCACGGAAACCTGGGCATCCTGATCCGCGTTAGCCCGCTCTAAGGCACCATGAGCGCTCTGCTCGACCAATTGAGGCAGCTGGAATGGCGCCTGGATTTCGATCCGGGCGCCCTTTCCCGTGGCCTCAAGTACGCAACGGAAGGTCGCATCCGCCTGCTGAGCCTGAGCGACAAGGCCATCGAGACGAGCTGCGAAGGCTCCGCAGGCCACGTCTACACCCAACTGATCCGCCTGGCACCGAAGGGGCTCGGAGTGGTCGGCCGCTGCAGCTGCCCGGTGAGTTTCAACTGCAAGCATTGCGTCGCCGCCATCACCCATCTGCTCAATCAGCCCGCCACAGGCTGGCAAATCCAGACGCCACCCAGCGAACGCCTGGTGGACGACCTGCAACCACTTCCGCACCTGATCCTCGGCAGCCATGCACAGAGCCAGTACGACCTGCGCAGCGGACGCATGGTCGGCAGCCAGCAGCACCGCGCCGGACTGGTGTTCGACTATGGTGGCGCCCACACCCACGGCAAGCCGGCGAAACCGGAACGACTGCATCACCGCAGCAATGGCGAGCGCCTTGCCATTGCCCGCCACCCGAAGACTGAGCAGGCCTGGCGTGACACGCTGCGCCAACTGGGCTTCAAGGAAGCCTTGCGGCAGAGCCTGGCACTGCCTGCCAACAGCGCGGAGATGTTCGAGCTGCCCAGCGACGAAGACTGGCTGCACTTCATGCGAGAGAATTTGCCCGCACTTCGCAAGCAGGGCTGGCACATCGATATTCGCCCGGGATTCCAGTTCGACCTCACCCAGGTCGAAGGCTGGTACGCCGAAGTGGAAGAAGCGCCCGGCCGCGAATGGTTTGACCTGGAGCTGGGCATCGTCGTCGAAGGTCGCCGCATCAGCCTGTTACCGGTCCTTCTGCGCCTGATCCAACGCAACCCCGAGCTGCTCGACCCGCAGAACCTCCAACGGCGCAAGGACGATGACCAGTTGCGCCTGCAACTGGACGCCACTCGCGCCGCAGATGGCCGCCCGCTGCAGGTGATGCTGCCGTTTTCCCGCCTCAAGCCTGTACTGACCACCCTGGGCGAGCTCTATCAGCGCGACCAGGACCCAACTCAGAGTCTGCGCCTGGCTCGCCCCGACGCAGCTCGCCTGAGCCAACTGGAAGGCCTGGACCTGCACTGGCAAGGCGGTGAAGAGCTACGCGACCTGGCGCGAAAGCTGCGTGACAGCGGCAAGGCCACTATCAATCCACCCAAGGGCCTGAATGCCGAACTCCGCCATTACCAGCTCGAGGGCATCGCGTGGCTGCAGACCCTGCGGGAGGTTGGTGTCGGCGGCATCCTCGGGGACGACATGGGACTGGGCAAAACCCTGCAGACCCTGGCCCACCTACTGCTGGAGAAGGAAGCCGGTCGCCTGGATCGCCCGACCCTGGTGGTGATGCCCACCAGCCTGATTCCCAACTGGCTGGACGAAGCCCAACGCTTCGCACCTGATCTGCGCGCCCTCGCCCTGCACGGTCCTGGCCGCAAGAAAGCCTTCGAGCGAATGGCCGAGTACGACGTGCTACTGACCACCTACGCCCTGCTGCCCCGAGATCTGGAGCAATTCGCGGAGCTTCCGCTGCACTTGCTGATCCTCGACGAGGCGCAGTACATCAAAAACCCCACCAGCAAAGCGGCCCAGGCGGCGCGACAACTGGAAGCACGCCAGCGACTCTGCCTCACCGGCACACCACTGGAGAACCACCTGGGCGAACTCTGGTCATTGTTCCACTTCCTGATGCCCGGCTGGCTGGGTGACAGCCAGAGCTTCCTGCGGAACTACCGCAACCCCATCGAGAAACATGGCGACGCCATCCGCCTCGCCCATCTCAATGCCCGCCTCAAACCGTTCCTGCTGCGCCGCAGCAAGGAAGCCGTGGCCACCGAATTGCCGGCCAAGAGCGAGATCACTCAGTGGGTCGAACTCAGCGACCGCCAGCGCGACCTCTACGAGACGGTACGCTTGGCAATGGACCACAAGGTGCGCGACGAGATCGACCGCAAGGGCCTGGCACGCAGCCAGATCGTGATCCTGGAAGCCCTGCTGAAGCTGCGCCAGGTGTGCTGTGACACTCGACTGATCGAAGAAAGCGGCATCCGCTCGAGAGGCAGCAGCTCAGGCAAGCTGGACAGCCTGATGGAAATGCTGGAGGAGCTGATCGCCGAGGGCCGCAAGGTGCTGCTGTTTTCGCAGTTCACCAGCATGCTGTCGCTGATCGAAGACGAACTGCACAAGCGCGCCATCGACTATGTGCAGATCACCGGCGACACGCGGGACCGACGCACGCCGGTGCAGCGCTTCCAGGCCGGCGAGGTGCCGCTTTTCCTCATTAGCCTGAAGGCAGGTGGCACCGGCCTGAACCTCACGGCCGCCGATACCGTGATCCACTACGACCCCTGGTGGAACCCGGCCGTGGAGCGCCAGGCAACCGACCGAGCCTATCGCATTGGCCAGGACAAGCCGGTATTCGTCTATCGACTGATTTCACGAGGAACGGTGGAAGAGAAGATCCAGCAACTTCAGGCCCAGAAGGACGCGCTGGCGCGAGGCATTCTCGACGGTCGCGAAAAAGAAGGCTGGAGATTACAGGAAGCGGATCTCGACGCCCTCTTCGCCCCACTGCCCCGCCTCGCATGATTGGCCGCTGACGCGGCTGAGCACTAACACGCCCATTTACGAACAACTCAGACGCCGACAGCCATCAACACGTGATGCCTGCCGGCGGACGACATGGCCTCAGCCTTTCAGCAGATGGGCAAGGACATTGCGTACCTTGCCGATACCCTCGGCCAGCGCAGCCTCGATCTCGGCCATGGTGATGATGCCTTCCGACTTACCTGCTGCCGGGTTCACCACCAGGGACAGACAGGCGTAAGGTAGGTTCAGCTCGCGAGCCAGCGCTGCTTCAGGCATGCCGGTCATGCCAACGATGTCACAGCCGTCGCGCTCCAGGCGGGCGATTTCGGCCACGGTTTCCAGGCGCGGCCCCTGGGTACAGCCATAAACGCCGAAATCACTGTGCGGGTAGTCGCACGCGTTCAGCGCCGCCAGCAGCTTGGCACGCAGGGCTTCGTCATAGGGATGGCTGAAGTCGATGTGGGTGACATGGTCCAGATCGCCCTCAAAGTAGGTGCCGACACGACCATGGGTGTAGTCGATCACCTGATGTGGCACCACCAGGTGGCCACTGCCCATGGCCGAGTGAATGCCGCCCACGGCATTCACAGCGATTACCGCCTGCGCTCCGGCATGCTTGAGCGCCCAGAGATTGGCGCGATAGTTCACTTGGTGCGGCGGAATGCGATGCGGATGGCCATGGCGAGCAAGGAACAGCACGTCGTGCCCGGCGTACTCGCCATGGACGATTCCGGCCGACGGCGCGCCGTAGGGGGTATCAGGGTTGAGCAGGGCTTTCATGCTCAGGCCATCGAGCTGGGTCAGGCCTGTACCACCAATAATGGCGTAGACGGTCATGTCAGTTCCTCAATCGATCAACTGGGCTTCGCGCAGGGCGGCAACGGCCTGCGACCAGCGGGGATCCTGGCGGTACTCGGTGCCGGGGAAGGCACGGCGGCGCATTCGCGACAGACTGGCGGGTGGCTTGGCTCTCAAGCGCTGCAGGCGCTCCAGCGCCAACTCCGCGGAGGCGCGGTCGTTGCACACCAACCCCATGTCGCAACCGGCTGTCAGTGCAGCCTCGATGCGCTCGGCGGCATCGCCCACCACGTGGGCGCCGGCCATGGACAGGTCATCACTGAATATGACACCGGAGAATTTCAGTTCACCCCGCAGGATGTCCTGCAACCAGCGCCGGGAGAAACCTGCAGGCTGGCTGTCCACCTGCGGGTAAATGACGTGGGCAGGCATCATGCCGTCCAGTTCCGAGGCCAGACGAGCGAACGGGACCAGGTCAGTCTGGCGAATCTGCTCCAGGCTGCGCTCGTCGGTGGGAATCGCCACATGAGAGTCCGCCTCTGCCCAGCCGTGGCCAGGGAAATGCTTGCCGGTGGCAGCCATACCCGCCTGTCGCAATCCGCGAATGAAAGCGCCAGCCAGACGCGCGGCACGCTCAGGGTCGCCCTCGAAGGCACGACTGCCGACGACGGCGCTGCGCTGGTGATCGAGGTCCAGCACCGGGGCGAAGCTGATGTCCAGGCCAACTGCGAGCACTTCGGTCGCCATCAGCCAGCCGCACTGCTCGGACAGTTGCTCAGCATTGTCGTTATCAGCCAGGGCGCGCATTGCCGGCAAGCGCAGGAAGCCTTGGCGCAAGCGCTGTACACGGCCGCCTTCCTGATCGACGGCAAGGATCAGATCCGGCCGAACGGCGCGAATCGCAGAGCAGAGTTCGCGCACCTGGCGCGGGCTCTCAATATTGCGGGCAAAGATAATAAGACCGGCGACTTCCGGCTGACGGAGGATCTGCCGATCCTCGGCGGTCAGCCAGGTGCCGCCGATATCCAGCATCAGGGAACCTTGCATGAAAAATCCTTAAGAGAGTTGTGCCGTCGCCCAGACCGGGCAAGGTGCTTCGTCAATGCGTACCGCACAGTGGACGGGTACGCGATCGAAGAGTTCCAGCACATCGACATTACGCAGACGAATGCACCCATGCGAGCGAGCTACCCCCATGGGCTCGGTATCCGGCGTACCGTGCAGGTAGATGTAGCGGCGGAAGCTGTCCACCTTGCCAAGTCGATTGTGACCAGGCTCGCAACCGCTCAGCCAAAGAATACGACTAAGAATCCAGTCTCGTCCCGGAAAGCGCTCGTGGAGCTCGGCATTCCAGACTTCACCGGTCCAGCGCCGACCACGAAGCACTGCACCGAGGGGCAGGCCCTCGCCGATCCGGGCACGGACCTGGTGCAGCCCACGGGGGGTGCAGTTAGAACCATTCGTCTCACCTGCACCATTCAGGGCAGTAGACACAGACATGCGCAGAACCAACTGCCCCCCGGCAAAGCCGTAGAGCTGTTGGTCAGCGATGGAGATATGCAGAAGATCGAGGTTTTGCATGGGCCGCAAGCTTAGCCCATCAGCTCGCCTGCGCCCATATGGTTTTAAGCCTTGGCAGGTGCCGCCGGGGCCTTGTTGCGCGGTTTGAGCACCGCACTAGCCAGGGCTTCGTCAGTGACCCCGGTTTCGGCACGCATACCGGCAGCCAGGAACGGCACCATCAGACGCATGACCTGCTCGATCGAGGTATTCACGCCAAAGTCGTTTTCTGCCATGGCACGCAACGCTTTGATACCCGACATGCTGAAAGCGGCAGCTCCGAGCATGAAATGCACTCGCCAGAACAGCTCGAGTGGCGGAACCTTGGGAGCGGAGTCGTTCACCAGCAGCATGTAACGGCGGAAAACCTTTCCGTAAACTTCTTCGAGGTACTTGCGCAAGTGCCCTTGGCTCTGACTGAATGCAAGCCCAAGCAGACGCATGAAGATCGAAAGGTCATTGCCACTGCGGGGCTTTACCGCCAGCGCCTGCTCAACGAGCATTTCCAGCAACTCTTCAAGACTTGCCTTGCTCTCTGCCTTGGCCTGACGGCGGTCCAGTTCGCGCTCCAGGCTCTGACAGAAAGGGCCGAGGAAACGCGAGAAAACTGCCTGGATTAGCGCTTTCTTAGAGCCGAAATGATAGTTCACAGCCGCCAGGTTGACCCCAGCTTTACTGGTGATCAGACGCAACGAAGTCTCAGCGAAGCCTTTCTCCGCGAACAGCTGTTCCGCAGCATCCAGAATGCGTTCAACGGTTTCCGACTGGGCCATGGCTCCTCCGCCTGACAAACACTTGTTTGAAACATACGTTTCATCCGGTCAGCTTGTCAAGCCGTGCACACCACTATCTGACGCAATGGTCATCCTCCCCCCAGCCGCCGCAACAGCAGCCTTGCCCGCCCCCGAACCACACTCTCTTTTTTCTCCGCAAAAAGAAGCGTTGCCAAGGTCACGCCACTGTATATAATCCCAGTCACTGTATAAAAAAACAGAGCGCCGCCATGCTGAAACTGACGCCCCGCCAAGCCGAGATTCTCGCATTCATCAAGCGCTGCCTTGAAGATAACGGCTTCCCCCCGACCCGGGCGGAAATTGCCCAAGAACTCGGCTTCAAGTCGCCAAACGCCGCCGAGGAGCACCTCAAGGCCCTCGCCCGCAAGGGCGCCATCGAGATGACCCCGGGCGCGTCTCGCGGCATCCGCATCCCTGGCTTCGAGCCTGGCAGCAACGAAGACGATGGTTTGCCGGTAATCGGCAGGGTCGCCGCTGGCGCGCCGATCCTCGCCCAGCAGAACATCGAGGAATCCTGCCGCATCAATCCCGACTTCTTCCATCCCCGTGCCGACTACCTGCTGCGCGTTCGCGGCATGTCCATGAAGGACGTCGGCATCTATGACGGAGACCTGCTGGCCGTACACAGCACCCGCGAGGCCCGCAACGGCCAGGTGGTGGTAGCTCGACTCGGCGAAGAAGTCACGGTCAAGCGCTTCAAACGCGAAGGCGACAAGGTCTGGTTAATCGCCGAGAACCCCGAGTTCGCCCCCATCGAAGTGAACCTTAATGAGCAAGACCTGGTGATCGAAGGTTTGAGTGTCGGCGTGATCCGCCGCTAAAGGAGGCTCTATGCAGTTCCCGCAGTCGCTTGGCCGGTCTCAGCTCCCCCTGTTCCACGACGCCATCCTGGCCACCCCTGTTGCCCCGCTGCTGACCGATGTAGTGGAAGAAACCCATCTGGAAGAACCGGAAGCCTTCAGCGAGCTCTCGCTACGAGGTGCCACCGGGCACTGCCGAAGCCTACTGGGGTCGGTGCTTCGGGAGCTCAGCGAAGAACAGGACGCACGCTGGCTGACACTGATCGGCGCGCCCTCCGGCCTGACCCGTGACTGGTTGCGCGAGTCCGGCCTGAACCGCGAACGCATCCTGCTCCTGCAACCACGCGGCGAACAAAGCGCCCTGGAACTGGCATGCGAGGCCCTGCGACTTGGCCGCAGCCACACAGTAGTGAGCTGGCTGCAACTTGGGCAAAAGGCCAAACGCAGACTAGCACAGGCGGCACGCGAGGGAAGCGCGCAAAGCCTTAACATTCTTCTGGGGTGATAAGGACAGCAGGCGCCAGGTGATACCTGAGGCCTTTGACATCAGACGGTAACCGAATCAAAGGTAGATTCGGCTCCAGAAATCAATGCAGAACGCGCGGACCGTCTTGATGGTCCATGTCGCCTTCGGCCAGTCGGCCAGCCATCTGCACGCCGACATTCAGCATGGCCTTGGCGACTTCCAGGTGATGCCCCTGAAGGAAAGCCTTGGCATCGGCAGAGAAGTCCAGCGTCACCAACGCCTCCTCGTCCTCAGCCCGGCGCAGAATAATGCGCCCATCAGGCAGCTCGACTATTTCCAGAAAGGACGTAGGCATAAGTTCAAATCTCCACGAAAGGCGACCATTGTAACAGCGAGCCGCCAGTACGCCCTAGCCCGTCGATCAAATCAGCACTCGCTCAGCGTTTCGCGGAAACGCAAGGCAAGGGATTTCAGATTCTGTCGCCAGGACTCCAGCATCTCCCGCGACAAAGGCGCCACCTCCTTCTCCAGACTGACTGCGGTAATCAGCGGCAGTGTGGGATCGACTTTTGCCGGCTTTGGAGCCTGCGGCGGCTGGAACAGCCCACGATACGCCGCCAAAAGCTCGGCCAACCAGGTTTCGCTTTGCTGAGCCAGCTCCACCAGCTCAGCCAGCTCCGGGCTGGGCGCGAGGGCCAGCACCTCTGGGGTTAACACAAGCTCGACGCGCGGCGAATTGGCCTCGGGAAGGCGGTAGTAGCCCGCAATCTCATGACAAAGGCCCAGCAGCGCACCATAAAGGTGGAAGAGCGAAGCCTCACGCTCGGACTGCACCAGCGCCTGGGCATTCATCGCCCTACCCTCTTCCGCCTTGCGCCAGGACTCAAGCGACAGACCAGCGAAAAAAAGTTTCTGGTTGGTGCGGGTATAAAGCTCATGGGCCATGACGGCACCCTCCACAGGGGACTCGGGCAGTATATGCGCGCCCGGAGCCGGGCGCGCTGCGGTCGGTCAGCGCTTGTCTTCGACCTTCCACTTTCCGCCATCGTAGAAGGCGCGCCATCCAGTGGGCTTACCTTCGACCTCGGTCTGTACGTACTGCTCCTTGGTCTTGCGACTGAATCGGATCACCGACGGACGCCCCTCAGGGTCTTTCGTCGGCGCATCCAGCAGGTAGTGGTACTTGGCGTCCAGCTCATCCTTGTGGGGGATCAACTCCTTCACCAACGGGGCGCGGGTTTCTCGGTTCTTCGGGAACTGGCTGGCTGCGAGGAAAAGCCCCGAAGCGCCATCACGCAGCACATAGATATCGTCGACCTTCTCGCACTTCAGCTCAGGCATACGGATCGGGTCGATCTTCGGCGGCGCCGCCTCGCCACTCTTCAGCAGCTTGCGGGTGTTCTTGCAACTGGCATTGGTGCAGCCAAAGAACTTGCCGAAACGACCTGTCTTGAGCTGCATCTCACTGCCGCATTTGTCGCACTCAAGGCTCGGACCTTCGTAGCCCTTGATGCGATACTGACCCTGCTCGATCTCGTAGCCCGAGCAATCAGGGTTGTTACCGCAGATATGCAGTTTGCGGGTCTCGTCCAGCAGATAGGCGTCCATCGCAGTGGAGCAGATCGGGCAACGGTGCTTGCCACGCAGCACGCGAGATTCGGATTCCCCCTCATCATCCGCGGCAATCTCATCACCCGGCACCAGGTTGATGGTGGCCTTGCAACGCTCTTTCGGCGGCAGGCTGTAGCCGGAGCAGCCAAGAAACACACCAGTGGACGCAGTACGGATCATCATCGGGCGACCGCAATCGCGGCAGGCGATGTCGGTCAAAGTCGGCTGGTTGGCGCGCATGCCGTTGTCGGCGCCTTCGGCCAGCTCCAGCTTTTTCTTGAAGTCGCCGTAGAACTCATCCAGCAGGTGCTTCCAGTCGCGCTCGCCCTGAGCCACGTCGTCGAGATGCTCTTCCATACCGGCGGTGAAGCCGTAGTCCATCAGGTTGGCGAAGCTTTCGCTCAAACGCTCAGTGACGATGTCACCCATCTTCTCCGCGTAGAAACGGCGGTTATGCACCGCCACGTAACCACGCTCCTGGATGGTGGAGATGATCGCCGCGTAGGTGGACGGACGGCCGATGCCACGCTTTTCGAGTTCCTTGACCAGACTGGCCTCGGAATAGCGCGCTGGCGGCTTGGTGAAGTGCTGACTGGGCTCGAGAGTGAGCAGTTTGAGCAGCTCGCCCTCGGCCATTTCCGGCAGCACATCGTCCTCGCCCGGTTTGCTCTGCTGCGGCAGAACGCGGGTGTAACCATCGAACTTGAGAATACGGCCCTTCGCGCGCAGCTCGAACTTGCTCGCACTGACACTGACGCTGGTGGACAGGTACTCGGCCGGCGGCATCTGGCAGGCTACGAACTGGCGCCAGATCAGGTCGTACAGGCGCTCGGCGTCACGCTCCATGCCGGACAGCTGGTTCGGGCGCAAGTTGACATCAGACGGGCGAATCGCCTCGTGAGCCTCCTGGGCGCCTTCCTTGCTGGAATAGACGTTCGCCTTGGCCGGCAGGTACTTCTGACCGAACTCACCCTCGATGAAGCCACGCACCATGGAAATGGCGTCAGCCGAGAGATTGGTCGAGTCAGTACGCATATAGGTGATGTAGCCGGCCTCATAGAGACGCTGGGCCATCATCATGGTTTTCTTCACCCCGAAGCCCAGGCGATTGCTCGCGGCCTGCTGCAGGGTAGAAGTGATGAAGGGCGCGGACGGGCGACTGGATGTCGGCTTGTCCTCGCGCCTGGCCACGGTGTAGCTGGACGCCTTGAGCTTCTCCAGGGCCGCCATGGCCTGAGCTTCATTGAGCGGCTTGAAGGCCTCGCCATTCTCACGGGTCACTTCGAAGCGCACCTTGGCGCCTTTGGCGGTGCCGAGGTCGGCATGCACTTCCCAGTACTCTTCTGGAACGAAGGCGCGAATCTCGCGCTCGCGCTCCACTACCAGCTTCACTGCAACGGACTGCACGCGGCCAGCGGACAGACCGCGGGCGATCTTCTGCCAAAGCAGCGGCGAGACCATGTAACCCACGACACGATCGAGGAAGCGGCGAGCCTGCTGCGCGTTGACACGATTGATATCGAGATCGCCGGGCTGGGAGAAGGCCTCCTGAATGGCCTTCTTGGTGATTTCGTTGAACACCACGCGCTTGTAGCGGCTGTCATCGCCACCGATGGATTCCCGCAGGTGCCAGGCAATGGCCTCCCCTTCGCGGTCCAAGTCGGTTGCGAGATAAATGGTGTCGGCATCCTTGGCCAGGCGGCGCAATTCCTCGATTACCTTTTCCTTGCCGGGCAGGATCTCGTACTTGGCCTTCCAGCCGTGGTCCGGATCGACGCCCATACGGGCAACCAGCTGGCGCTTGGCCTTTTCCTTGGCTGACAGGGCGGGAGCTTCAGCAGCGGCCTTGCCACGTTTGGCCGGCTCCTTGGCGGCACTCGCCGAACCGCTGGTGGGGAGGTCACGGATATGGCCGATGCTCGACTTCACCACGTACTGGTTGCCCAGGTACTTGTTGATGGTCTTGGCCTTGGCCGGGGATTCCACGATGACCAGCGATTTGCCCATGGATCGGAATGTTCCTGAATGAAATATGAAAAAGTCGGCAGCCGACTGTCGCGGCACCGCTATATATAGTGGCCAGCGCAGCGCGGTCAAGCGCGCCCCTGGCTGTGTCCACGCCCCTCAGGACTGCGGAAAGGGATCTGGCTCAGCACTCACCAGAGCGAAGCGCGCGATCTGCTCGCCGTCCACCTGAACCGTCTCAGTGAACATACTGAGCGGACGCACCCAAAGGCCGTACTCGCCATAAAGGGCCTGGTAAACCACCAGCACCTCCTCGGTTTCGGAGTGCCGGGCAATACCTATGACCCTGTATTGCTGACCTTTGTAGTGACGATAGAGACCCGGTTGCAGGCTCATGGTTGCCTCACAGTGATGAATGCAGGCTATCCCGCAAAGGTTGCGCATGGTGCCGCTTCATTCGGCCCGAGGCCAGCCCTTGAGAGAAATTTCCTGCGATGTTTCTCCACATAAAAGCAAAAACCGGGGCACAAGGCCCCGGTTTCCTCATCTCCGCTACGCTCAGACGCGCTCGAAGATGGTGGTGATGCCCTGGCCGAGGCCCACGCACATGGTGGACACGCCCAGATTACCGCCGTTCTGCTTCATCACGTTAAGCAGGGTGCCGGAAATACGGGCACCGGAGCAGCCGAACGGATGACCCAGGGCGATGGCGCCGCCATGCAGGTTAACCTTCTGCTCCATCTTGTCGAGGAGCTTGAGGTCTTTCAGCACCGGCAGTGCCTGAGCGGCAAAGGCTTCGTTGAGCTCAACGAAGTCGATGTCATCCATGGTCAGGCCAGCACGCTTGAGCGCCTTCTGAGTGGACGGCACCGGACCGTAACCCATGATCGCCGGGTCAACACCGGCAACCGCCATGGCACGAACCACGGCCATCGGCTGGATGCCCAGGTCCTGAGCGCGCTGAGCTGACATGACGATCATGCAGGAAGCCCCGTCGGTGATCTGCGAGGAAGTACCCGCAGTCACGGTGCCGCCTTTCGGGTTGAACGCCGGCTTGAGGCTGGCCAGGCTTTCCAGTGTCGTCTCCGGACGAATGGTTTCGTCGAAGTCGAACACCTTCAGGAAGCCGTTCTCGTCGTAGCCTTGCATCGGGATGATTTCATCCTTGAACTTGCCTTCGACGGTGGCTTTGTGGGCCAGTTGGTGCGAACGCACACCGAACTGGTCCTGGGCTTCACGGCTGATGCCGTGCATCTTGCCGAGCATTTCGGCGGTCAGCCCCATCATGCCCGAGGCCTTGGCGGCATACAGGGACATATGCGGGTTCGGATCGACGCCGTGCATCATGCCCACGTGGCCCATGTGCTCCACGCCACCGACTACGAACACGTCGCCGTTGCCGGTCTGGATAGCCTGCACGGCGGTGTGCAGAGCGCTCATGGACGAACCGCACAGACGGCTTACGGTCTGGCCGGCGCTGGTGTGGGGGATCTGGGTCATCAGCGACGCCATGCGTGCGATGTTCCAACCCTGCTCCAAGGTCTGGTTCACGCAGCCCCAGATCACATCCTCGACTTCCGCCGGGTCGACCTTGGTGTTGCGCTCCAGCAGCTTGCTGATCAGGTGGGCCGACATGTCCTCGGCACGGGTGTTGCGGTGCATGCCACCCTTGGAGCGACCCATCGGGGTGCGACCGAAGTCGACAATGACTGCATCTCTAGGATTCAGGCTCATATTCTTCACTCTCGCTCAATTAGCCGAAAAACTTCTGGCCGTTCTTGGCCATTTCGCGAAGCTTGGCGGTCGGGTGGTACAGCGCGCCCAGGTCGGCGTACTTGTCGGCCATGGCTACGAATTCGGCCACACCGACGCTGTCGATGTAGCGCAGCGCACCACCACGGAAGGGCGGGAAGCCGATACCGTAGATCAGGCCCATGTCGGCCTCGGCAGCGGTCGATACGATGCCATCTTCCAGGCAACGTACGGTTTCCAGGCACAGCGGGATCATCATGAAGTTGATGATGTCTTCGTCAGTCAGCTCGCGCTGCTCCTTGACGATCGACTTCAGCACTTCATAGGCAACCGGATCGGTAACCTTTTTCGGCTTGCCGCGCTTGTCGGTTTCGTAGGCGTAGAAGCCCTTGCCGTTCTTCTGGCCCAGACGATTGGCTTCGTACATCACGTCGACGGCCGTCTTGCCTTCCACCGCCATGCGATCCGGGAAGCCTTCTGCCATCACATCGCGGCCGTGGTGGCCGGTGTCGATGCCGACCACGTCGGACAAGTAGGCCGGGCCCATGGGCCAGCCGAACTTCTCCATGATCTTGTCGATGCGTACGAAGTCGACGCCGAACTCCAGCAGCTTGGCGAAGCCACCGAAATACGGGAACAGGACGCGGTTGACCAGGAAGCCGGGGCAGTCGTTGACCACGATCGGGTTCTTGCCCATCTTCTTGGCGAAGGCAACGGTGGTGGCAACGGCCACTTCGCTGGACTTCTCGCCACGGATCACTTCCACCAGCGGCATCATGTGCACCGGGTTGAAGAAGTGCATGCCGACGAAGTTCTCCGGACGCTTCAGGGCTTTGGCCAGGTAGCTGATGGAGATGGTGGAGGTGTTCGAGGCGATGATTGCGTCTTCACGCACATGGCCTTCCACTTCGGCCAGCACGGCGTGCTTGACCTTCGGGTTCTCGACCACAGCCTCGACCACGATGTCGACATTGCCGAAGTCGCCATAGGACATGGTCGGACGAATCGCGTTCAGCGCTTCCGCCATCTTCTCAGGCTTCATGCGGCCCTTCTCGACGCGCTTGCCGAGCAGCTTGGACGCTTCCTGCAGGCCCATCTGGATACCCTCTTCGCGGATATCCTTCATCAGGATCGGCGTGCCCTTCGAGGCGGACTGGTAGGCGATGCCGCCACCCATGATGCCAGCGCCGAGAACAGCAGCCAGCTTCACGTCCTTGGCAGCTTCGTCGTACTGCTTGCCCTTTTTCTTCAGCTCCTGATCGTTCAGGAACAGGCCGATCAGGCTGGTGGCGACGGAAGTCTTGGCCAGCTTCACGAAACCGGCGGCTTCCACTTCCAGAGCTTTGTCACGACCGAAGTTAGCGGCCTTCTGGATGGTCTTGATAGCTTCGACCGGAGCCGGGTAGTTCGGGCCGGCCTGACCAGCGACGAAGCCCTTGGCGGTTTCGAAGGCCATCATCTGTTCGATGGCGTTGAGCTTGAGCTTTTCCAGCTTCGGCTGACGCTTGGCCTTGAAGTCCAGCTCGCCGGCAATGGCGCGCTTGACCAGGTCCAGGGCACCGGCCTGCAGCAGCTCGGGAGCGACCACGGCGTCGACTGCGCCGACTTTCAGGGCGTCTTCGGCGCGGTTTTCCTTACCGGAGGCGATCCACTCGATGGCGTTGTCAGTGCCGATGATGCGCGGCAGGCGAACGGTACCGCCGAAGCCTGGGTAGATGCCCAGCTTGACTTCCGGCAGGCCGATCTTGGCGACGGTGCTCATCACGCGATAGTCGGCTGCCAGGCACATTTCCAGGCCGCCACCCAGGGCGATGCCGTTGATAGCGACAACGGTGGGAACTTCGAGGTCTTCGAACGCGCTGAAGATCTTGTTGGCTTCGAGGTTGCCGGCCACCAGTTCTTCGTCAGGCAGTTGGAAGTTGTCGACGAATTCAGTGATATCGGCGCCGACGATGAATACGTCTTTGCCGCTGCTGACGATCACGCCCTTGACCGAAGCATCAGCCTTGATGGCTGCGACTGCATCACGCAGTTCGTTCAGGGTGAGACGGTTGAACTTGTTGACGGACTCACCCTTGAGGTCGAACTTCAGTTCGACGATACCGCCCTCAAGAGCCTTAACCGTGATGGCTTTACCTTCGTAAATCATCAACTGATCTCCACGGTTTGGGAAACTGGACTGTACGCGTCAGAACCAGCCGGCGGACTCGCTTCCGGCGCTGCCGGAGCATAGTCCTGATCGGTCCGGCACACCCACCGACGCGATAATCGGGCTGCATCGGAAGCGTCTGACAAGACAAACGCTCGATTCATACGCCCGTTTGATTTGGGTGAGCGGAGATTCAGGGAAAAGTCCGCTCTTGTCAATCTCGCAACGTGACCGACCAGCCACAATGGAAAGGCTCTGCCCCCAGCCTCGCCACCAGGTGGACACGGAAGCAGACGAAGATTCACGCGAATGATCACGACCTATCACGATCACCGCTGATAGACGGAAAAGTCCCCGGAACGCCGCTGGCAAATTGCCTGCGCCACGGGTACATTCGTGCCACTCGCACCCGCCAGGTTTCGAGCACCATAACAACAACAATCAAGGCCAATGGCCCACGGAGAAGCACCAATGACGAGCCGCTTGCTTGCCATTCTGCTGGGTACCCTGCTTACCCTTCCCGCCTTCGCTTCCGCCCAAGCCACCCCCGCGGACAGCCTCCTCAAGCTCCATCAGATGCGCCTGGCCGCCCAGCGCAGCCTCGGCGACTTCTATATGTACAACGGCATGGAAGGCGACCAGCGCTACGCGCGCCTGATCGACGAGTCGGTGCAGAAAGCGAATGCCCGCCTGAACGAACTGGGGGAAATGCCCGGAGAAGCCTCGAAGGCCCTGCGCGCGCAGCTGGCGCAGGAATGGCAGAACTACAACAGCGAGCTGACCGGTCTGGTCACCTCCCTCAAGCAGCAGGGCTATACCGACCTGCAGCCGGTGGCCGACCTGACCGAGCGCAACAAGCGCCTCATGGAGCTCTCCAACGAGCTCTACACGAGAATCCAGCAGGAAAGCGCCACCCAGGTCCCACCCCTGACCCAGCGTAGCCGCGACCAGAGCCTGCTGATGCAGTCCATAGCGGTGGACTACGCCTCACGCAGCGCCTCCATCGGTGGCAGTTTCATTGGTGGCAACGGCGGCAAGGCCATCGACGAACTGGCCGGCGAGTTCGCCAGCCAGCTCGCCAGCCTGGAGCAGGCACCGCAGAACACTCCGGAAATCCGCCAGGCGCTGGATGGCATCAGTACCAAGTGGCGCTACATCGAAAAATCGCTGAAGCACTACAACGAGAACAGCGTTCCGTTCCTTATCAACAAGTACTCGGACCGCATCATCGACGGCCTCGAAAACGTCTCCGCCCGCTATTCGGCCGCCCAGAGCTGAAGCACTGGCAATCGGCGCAACGGCGACACCATTGCGCCCGCTCCTCAGGCCAACGCCTTCAGCGTGTCGGCGATGCGCTGTAGGTCTTCCACCGTGCCACGCTCGCCCCAGTAGAGGGCAACCATCTGCGAACTTGCTTCAACCTTGTAGACGTCCTTCGGCAGAGCGCCCAGATGTGCCAGCAATGTCGCGTCCTCGCAGGGCTCACGCCACTGGTTCAGCCATGTGCCGGGTTCGCTCTGCCAATAGCACCAGGCCTCGCGTCCACGCAAACGCGGCCGATGGTACTGGGCGCAGGAATGCGGCGGCTCCTGGACCAGCCAGTGGGGCCAGTCCTGGCGCGACAGCTGCATGGCCAGCCCCATGCGCCGCGCCTGCAGGCGCAGCTCCATGCGCCCCCGCTGCCCCTTCGACGGAACCAGCCAGACCAAGGGACTGAGCACCGCCAGGAGGAGCAATAGGACGATCCAGAAGGTCATATAGGTTATCCCCGCGCAAAAGCCTGTGTTAAACGTTTCGGCCAGCCATACTTGTGATCATGCGCAACCTTAAGGAGGAGTCACCCATGCCCTACCAGCACATTCTGGTCGCTGTCGACCTGACCGATGAATGCCATCCCGTGGTGCGTCGTGCCCAGGCGCTGGCCCAGGCCAGCCATGCCAAGCTGTCGCTGGTGCACATAGTCGAGCCCATGGCCATGGCGTTCGGCGGTGACGTACCCATGGACCTTTCCATGCTCCAGCAGCAGCAGTTCGAGCAGGCCCGCGAACGGCTGCAGACCTTCGCCGGCATCTACTCCGAGCTGACTGCTGACCAGCGCCACCTGGCGTACGGCCAGCCACGGCAGGAAATCCACCGCCTCGCGGAGGAGCAGGGCTGCGACCTGATCGTCGTTGGCAGCCATGGTCGCCACGGTCTCGCCCTGCTGCTCGGCTCCACCGCCAATGATGTCCTCCATGGCGCCCCCTGCGACGTGCTGGCGGTGCGCCTGAAGAACCCTGAATAGATTGAAGTAATCCGACGGGCGAGGGCTTCAGTCGAAGCCTTCGCCCGCGCTCATCACCAGGGGCCGGATTTTCTGCAACTGAGTCTCCAGCGAGTAAGTCATGCTGGAAGCCATGGAAAAGAAGGTCAGGAACGCCTTGAGGTTCGAGTCCCCCTCGCAGGTATCGTGGATACGCTGCCAGAAGGCCTGATTCACCAGTTGCAGCTGCTGGAACAGCCGTACAAGCCCCTTCAATTCCCAGTCCGCATGGCGTCCTTCGCGGAGATTGAAGTACTGCCGCGCGAGATAGAGCGAAACGGCCCGCAGGATGAACTCCTGGTTGCTGGCGAACGGCAAGTGTTGCTGCGCCATGGGCCTGAGCTTGCCCAGCACCGGACAGGCGCTAGTGGCCATGATCACCCCCAATAGGGCACGCAACCCCTCCTCCAGCCCCACCAGCTTGGTGTACTCGCGCTCCGGGGTACGCACCCAGACCTGTACCTTCTTGAAGGCTGGCAGGCCTTGGAAATCCTCGATCACCCGGTGCAAATCCACCGCCGCCGGGCAATGACTAAAGGCATTCCGGCTTAGCGGGCAGTTGCTGCACTGCTGATGTTCCAGTCGCGTCCACTTCGGCGCGACTTCTGCTCGCGCCGGGTCATACGCACGGTCCAGCTCGATGCGGTAGCTGAACTCATGCAGGTCATCCAGGCTTATGCGGTATTCGATGGCCATGGGCTCTCCGGCTCACTTCCTCAACTGTCTTCCAGCTCCGCCCAACGCTCGATCAGACGGTCCAGCTCCTTCTGCACGTCATCCAGGCGCTCCAGCACCATGCGGGTCTGCTCCGCTGGGCGCTGATAAAAGGCCGGATCGGAGACTTCCGCCTGCACCCTCACCTGCTCCGCTTCGAGAGCCTCGATCTGCCCGGGAATGGCCTCCAGCTCACGCTGCAACTTGTAGCTCAGCTTCTTCTTGGGTACCTCAACGGCAACAGGAGCAGGCTCGACAGCCCTGGGCGCCTCGGCCTTCGCCTCCCGCGAGTCACCCACACCCAGCAGACGCGGCGAGCCGCCCTGGCGCAGCCAGTCCTGGTAGCCACCGACGTACTCGCGAACGCGGCCTTGCCCTTCGAACACCAGCGTGCTGGTGACCACGTTATCGAGGAAGGCCCGATCGTGGCTGACCATCAGCACAGTGCCAGGGAAGTTCAGCAGCACCTCTTCAAGCAGTTCCAGAGTTTCCACATCCAGGTCGTTGGTCGGTTCGTCCAGCACCAGCAGGTTCGCCGGCTTGCTGAACAACTTGGCCAGCAACAGTCGTGCCCGCTCGCCACCAGACAACGCCTTTACCGGCGTGCGAGCGCGCTGCGGACTGAACAGGAAGTCACCCAGGTAGCTCAGTACATGGCGGTTCTGGCCGTCGATGCTGATGAAGTCGCGGCCTTCGGAGAGGTTATCGATTACGGTCTTTTCCAGATCCAGCTGGTGACGCAGCTGGTCGAAATACGCCACTTCCAGACGAGTGCCGACCTCAATGCTGCCACCGGTGGGCTGGAGGTCGCCCAGCAGAAGCTTGAGCAGAGTGGTTTTGCCGGTGCCGTTGGCACCCAGCAGGCCAATACGATCAGAGCGCTGCAGCACCAGGTTGAAATCGCGGATCAGCGGCTCACCACCTGCATGGGCGAAGCTGACGTTTTCCGCCACCATCACCTGCTTGCCAGATTTTTCCGCTGCCTCCAGCTGGAACGTAGCCTTGCCCTGACGCTCACGGCGCTCTGAGCGTTCGTTGCGCATCGCCTTGAGCGCACGCACTCGGCCTTCGTTACGGGTACGACGGGCCTTGATGCCCTGGCGAATCCAGACTTCCTCCTGTGCCAGGCGCTTGTCGAACAGGGCGTTGGCCACTTCCTCCGCTGCGAGCTGCTGCTCCTTGTGCACCAGGAAGCTGGCGTAGTCACCGTTCCAGTCGATCAGATGACCACGGTCCAGCTCGAGAATACGAGTGGCCAGGTTCTGCAGGAAGGAACGGTCGTGGGTAATGAACAACACGGCACCGTTGAAACCCAGCAGGGCCTCTTCCAGCCAGGCGATGGCGCCGATATCCAAATGGTTGGTGGGCTCATCGAGCAGCAGCAGGTCCGGCTCGGCCACCAATGCCTGCGCCAATAGCACGCGACGGCGCCAGCCACCGGAGAGCTCCGCGAGGGTCTTGTCCGCCGGTAGTTGCAGGCGACTCAGGGTGCTGTCCACCAACTGCTGCAGTCGCCAGCCGTCGCGAGCCTCCAGGTCCTGCTGAACCCGGGACAGGCGCGCCAGATCATTTTCGTCGTTGATATGCAGGCTCAGGTGGTGGTACTCGGCGAGCAGCTTGCCGACCTCTGCCAGGCCTTCGGCCACCACATCGAATACGGTGCGATCGTCAGCGAGCGGCAGTTCTTGTGGCAGCTCACCGATTTTCAGCGCCGGAGCGCGCCAGATTTCGCCGTCATCAGCGAACTGATCACCCTTGACCAATCGCAGCAGACTGGACTTGCCGGTGCCGTTGCGACCAATGATGCACACCCGCTCACCACGGGCGATCTGCCAGGACACCTTATCCAACAGCGGCATGGCGCCGTAGGCGAGGGATACATCGGTGAACTTGAGCAGTGTCATGAGGGGCCTCCTGGATCAGGGCGCGCATTCTACCCGACTTGCGGTACCGTCTCTCGGGCAATTTTTACCGCCGGTTTCGCCTGCTGGCGCAATGCTTTAACCGCCCCTGCCTAACGGCTAAGCTAGGCGCTATTCGATGCCCCGAAACGGGCATTCATAACGATATATCTGCCCCGGAAGTGTCATGCGCGGTCGCCTGCTCAACCTGTTTTCCTGCTTGCTCCTTTCCACGGTAGGCCTGCACGCCAGCCAGGCCTACTCGGCCCCTCTCGCCCAGCAGCGCCTGATGTACGACGAGGCCAAGCGAGCCCTGGCCAAGGGTGACTCGGGCCCCTATCAGCGATACGCCAACGCCCTGAGTGACTACCCGCTGGAGCCCTACCTGGCCTACGACGAGTTGACCGCCCGTCTGAAATGGGCAAGCAACGAGGAGATCGAGAAGTTCCTCGCCGAGCACGGCGACCTGCCGCAGGCCGGCTGGATGAAATTGCGCTGGCTGCGCTGGCTGGCCGAACGCGGCGAATGGCAGACCTTCGTCAACTACTACGACCCCAAGCTCAACTTCACCGAACTGGACTGCCTGTTCGGCCAGTACCAGCTCAAACACGGCATGAAGAAGGAAGGCTATGCCACCGCCGAAAAGCTCTGGCTGGTGGGCAAGTCCCAGCCAGAGGCCTGCGACGTGCTATTCGGCATGTGGAAAGCCGAAGGGCAGTTGAGCGAGGAACTACGCTGGAAGCGCGCCAAGCTGGCTGCTGAAGCGCGCAACTACGGCCTGGCCAACCACTTGGTAAAGACCATGCCGCGCCTTGGCACCCAGGGCAAACTCATGGTGGAAGTGGCACAGAAGCCGCAGTTGCTGAGCCAGACCGCCCGTTTCACGCCGGCTGACCGACACACGGCGGATGCCGCCGGCCTTGGCCTGCGCCGCCTGGCTCGCCAGGACCCGGAAAAAGCCCTGAGCCTGCTGGAAGTCTATGCGGCGCGCCTGCCCTTCTCTAAGGAAGAGAAGGTGGCCATCGCTCGCGAAATCGGCCTGACCCTGGCCAAGCGTTTCGACTCCCGCGCCCTCAAGATCATGACCCAGTACGACCCGGAACTGCGCGACAACACGGTCAGCGAATGGCGCGCACGCCTGTTGCTGCGCCTGGGCCGCTGGGACGACGCCTACCAGTTGACCCGACAGATGCCCGAAGACCTGGCCAAGACCAACCGCTGGCGCTACTGGCAGGCGCGCAGCCTGCAGCTGGCCCAGCCACAGAGCCAGCAGCCGATCCCGCTCTATCAGCCGGTCGCTCGCGAGCGCGACTTCTACGGTTTCATGGCCGCCGACCACATCAAGGCACCTTACCAACTGAACAACAAACCGCTGGCCCTCGATCCCAAGGTGATGCAGAAAGTGCGCAACACCGCTGGCATCCGCCGTGCGCTGGAGTTCCATGATCGCGGCGAGATCGTCAACGGTCGCCGCGAGTGGTACCACGTCAGCCGCCTGTTCGACCGCGACGAACTGGTGGCCCAGGCCAAGATCGCCTACGACATGCAGTGGTACTTCCCGGCCATTCGCACCATTAGCCAGGCCCAATACTGGGACGACCTGGATATTCGCTTCCCCATGGCCCACCGCTCGGCGCTGACCCAGCAGGCAAAGGTTCGCGGCCTGCACTCCAGCTGGGTATTTGCCATCACTCGCCAGGAAAGCGCCTTCATGGCCGACGCCCGCTCCGGTGTTGGCGCCATGGGCTTGATGCAACTGATGCCGGCGACCGCCAAGGAAACCGCGCGCAAGTTCGGTATTCCGCTGGCTTCGCCAAAGCAGGCATTCAACCCTGACGTCAACATCCAGCTCGGCGCCGCCTACCTGAGCCAGGTGCACGGCCAGTTCAACGGCAACCGCGTACTGGCTTCAGCGGCTTACAACGCCGGACCCGGCCGCGTGCGCCAGTGGCTCAAAGGGGCCGACCACCTGGCCTACGATGTCTGGGTCGAGACGATTCCCTTCGACGAAACCCGCCAATACGTGCAGAACGTGCTGTCGTACTCCGTGATCTACGGGCACAAACTGAACGCCCCGCAGCCCTTGGTGGATTGGCACGAGCGGTACTTCGACGATCAGTGATACATGAGAAAGGGCGCAAATCAGCGCCCTTCTTCATTGACGGGATTCGAACTACTCCAGAACCTCAACTTCCATCCCCACATCCAGCACGCCGGCGCTGCGGTTGATGAGGTTCTGCCCGAAGTACACCTCACCATCGCGCTCGCGGTAGGTCTTGAGGGTAGTGAGCGGCTCACGATCGGCACTCCGCTCTCCGGTGGCCGGGTCTATGGTGGTCAGGATGCAGCGACTGCACCCTTTGGCCACACTGAATTCGATGCCGCCAATGCGAATGCGCTTCCAGCTGTCCTCGGCGTAGGCCGCGCTGCCTTCCACCACCAGGTTCGGACGAAAACGCAGCATTTCCAGCGGTCGCCCTACCCGCTCGCTGAGGTCATCCAGCGATGCCTGACCGATCAGCAACAGCGGAAACCCGTCGGCGAAGCCTACTTTCTCCTCGGGCAGCAGACTGCCGGGAATATCCCGTGCGCGGTGGTCCGGCACATGCACCAGGCGACACGCCTTGCCGAGGAAGTCACTCAGCCATTGCGCCGCCTCGTCGCCTGCATCCGGCACATGCATAGGGGAGCCCCAGACGAAGGTCCCACGCAGGTTCGCATCAGGTTCGGGCAGCGCGACATCCAGGGCTGGCAGCCCTTCGGCACTCAGGGTCAGACCACCTAAAGCGTTCCAGCGCGCCGAAAGCTGGGACATTCTGGAAAAGGCGCGCTGGGTCAGGAATCGGCCATTTTCGGCATCCACCAGCATCCAGCGACGATCGCCTGCCAGGCCCAGGGCATCAAGCCGAGCCTGCTGAAGGGGTTCGCCAATGGCGGATTTCATGGGAAAACGATAGAGGGCGGAGAGACGCAGCATGGCCAGCTTCCTGATCGGCGTTCGAGCGAGCCCCCCCCTTATACTCAGCCACCCCGGCTCAGCTCAAGCTCATTGATCTCGCTTGAGGCGATCCATCACCACATCCACCAGCTTGTCGGGCTGGAACTTGGAGAGAAAGTTGTCGCAGCCGACCTTTTTCACCATGGCGTCGTTGAAGCTGCCTGACAGCGAGGTGTGCATCACCACATAGAGGTCGCGCAGGCGTGGATCGTTGCGTATTTCCGTGGTCAGGCGGTACCCGTCCATCTCCGGCATTTCCGCATCCGTGAAGATCATCAGCAGCTTCTCGGTCATGTCCTCGCCGCTATCGGCCCAGGCTTTGAGCATCTTCAAGGCCTTCAGGCCATCACTGGCCATGTGCAGGCGCATTCCGAGCTGCGACAGGGTTTCCCGCAACTGGGTCAAGGCGACGGTGGAGTCATCCACCAGCAGCACCTCTCGCCCCACCGCCATCTGCAGCAGCGGGTTCTCCAAGCGATCCGCGGAAACACGGGTGCTCATGGGTACGATCTCGGACAGCACCTTCTCGACGTCAATGACTTCGACGATCTGCTCGTCCACCTTGGTGATGGCCGTCAAATAGTGCTGACGACCGGCACCGCCTGGCGGCGGCATGATGGATTCCCAGTTGAGGTTGAGGATGCGGTCCACGCCACCCACCAGGAAAGCCTGCACCGAACGGTTGTACTCGGTGACGATGATGGTGCTGCGCTCATCCGGCACCAGCGGGCGCATACCGATGGCCTGGGACAGATCGATCACCGGCAGCGTCTGGCCACGCAAGTTGACCACGCCGCACACTACCGGATGCCGCTGCGGGATTAGAGTCATCTTCGGCAACTGCAGCACTTCCTGCACTTTGAACACGTTGATGGCGAAGAGCTGTCGACCACTGAGACGGAACATCAGGATTTCAAGCCGGTTTTCACCCACTAGCTGGGTGCGTTGATCGACGGTGTCGAGAATGCCGGCCATGGAACGTCCTCTGCTGCAATGCGGTGGTGGGCAGGAGTGCCTTGGCAGTATTTCGGCAGGAGGCCAGAAAGCTGAAGCCATGGCACAGAGCCATCATGCCGCAGCCAAACCCATGACACCAGCACACCGGCGCTCAAGTCGGCAGCAACAGCGGGGATTGCTCCGGCAGATGCACTCGCAGCACACCGGCACGCGCACCGATGCGCAGACGCACCGTTTCCAGCGGCTCGCCATCGAGATTCAGGTCCAGCCCCTCCATCGCCTCAACGTCCACCCAGGGCAAGCGCGCACTGACTGACACCGACTCCAACCCGAGGATACCGCCAGAGAGCAACGTGGCCAGGGTTCCCACCACATCCTGGGGCGCCGGAATGATGCAGAGGTCCAGCAGGCCATCGTTCACCACCGCCTGCGGGCACAATGGATGACCGCCGCCCGCTTGGCGCCCATTGCCGATGCCGAGCGCAAGGAACTCCCCCTCCCAGGCGAAGTCCGGCCCACGGAAGCGCCCGAAAGCGGAGTGCACCTCTGAAAAGTGCGTCAGCCCCGTGAGAAAGTAAGCGGCCCCACCCAGGACCTTCTTCAGGTCTTCCGAAGTGTTAGCCGTGATCTTCGAGCCGAAACCGCCGGTAGCCATATTGAGGAAGAGGTGGCCATCGGCGTCGCCCAAGTCGATCGCACGCGGTGCCACGTCGAGCAACGCCAATGCTTCCTGCAGGTCCAGGGGCACGCCGGCCGCACGGGCGAAGTCGTTGGCCGTCCCCAGCGGCAACAGCACCAGGCTGGCGTCGGCCTTTGCCAGGGTCATGGCTTCGGCCACCTCGCGCAGGGTGCCATCGCCGCCCCCGGCAATGAGTGTGCGATACCCGCTCGCCAGGGCCTCGTCCACCAGGCGCCGAGCATCGCCGCCTTCCCAGGTGACCCGGACAGCCAGCTCCCACCCCGCTTTACGGCGCGCCTGGACGGCCGCCCGCACCTCATCGTTGGTCGCCTGTTTGCCATGCAGGATCAGCAAGGCCTTGCGCTCATCCATACTCACCTCCGTCGTTCGGGAATGGCCGGAGTATAGGACCGCAAGCCGCCATCGAAGGCGTCATCGGCAGGTTACTGGACGGGAAAACAATCCATTTTATAGATAGAACAACCGCATAATTTGCGCTTTTACAGCGTTATATGATGATTGATCATGCCACCCATTCCTCCCGGAGAACCCCCTCCGCGAGCAGACAGGAGACTCGAACATGATCGAAGTACGCCCCTTCGCCGAACTGGGTGGTGCTCACCACGGCTGGCTCAATGCTCGACATCACTTTTCCTTCGCCAGCTACTACGACAGCCAGCGAATGAATTGGGGCCAGCTGCGCGTGTGGAACGACGATGAAATCGCACCCCACTCCGGCTTCCCGCCGCACCCGCACCAGGATATGGAGATCATCACCTACGTTCGCGAAGGTGCCATTACCCATCAGGACAACCTGGGCAACAAAGGTCGTACCGAGGCCGGCGACGTACAGGTGATGAGCGCGGGCACCGGTATCGCCCACAGCGAGTACAACCTGGAAGACGAAACCACCAAGATCTTCCAGATCTGGATCATGCCAACCGAATACGGCGCCGCCCCCTCCTGGGGTGCCCGTCCGTTCCCGAAGGGCGAGCGTGCCGGCAGCTTCGTGACCCTGGCCAGCGGTATCGATGAAGGTGGCGACGCACTGCATATCCGCGCCAATGCCCGGCTTGCAGCCGCCACACTCAAGGCTGGACAGAGCGCCGAGTACCGTTTGGAGAAAGGCCGCCAGGCCTATCTGGTGGCCGCCAAGGGTCGTTACGAGGTGAACGGCGTCGCCGCCGAAGCCCGCGATGGCGTGGCGGTACGCGATGTGGAGGTGCTCAGCTTCACCGCCAGCGAGGACAGCGAAATCGTCCTCGTGGATGTGGCCTGACGCGGGCTCATGCAGGAGCGAGCTTGCTCGCTCCTACGCCGGATAACCGGTGATATCCCGGATCTTCCGGTACAGCGGCCTCAACTGCTTGTACATTCCCTGGTAAACCTCCCGATACAACCGCTCGTAGGTGCGCTGCGCCTGCGGGTCGGGCTGGAAAACCTGCCCCACCCGCGTCATGGCGCGAATCGCCGCAGGGAAGTCCGGATGCAGGCCCAAGCCCACCGCGCAATCGATAGCCGCGCCCAAGCCGGACGTTTCGTAGACATGGGGCCGCTCTGCCGGCAGACCGAATATATCAGCGGTCAGTTGCATGGCCGCATCGCTCTGCGAACCACCCCCGGACACGCGCAGGCGCGTGATCCTCGTACCAGAACGCTGTTCGATCTGTTCCTTGCCCTGGCGCAGGGCATAGGCCAGCCCTTCGAGGATGGCGCGATAGATATGCGCGCGGGTGTGCACATCGCCGAAACCGATGATCGAACCCTTGGCTTCCAGGCCCGGCTCACGGATGCCGGGGGACCAGTAGGGCTGCAACATCAGCCCCATGGAGCCGGGGGGCACGCTGTTGACCAACTCGTCGAACAGCACCTCGGGCTCCACGCCCAGCTCCTTGGCCCGCTGCATCTCGCGCAGGCCGAACTCCTGCTTGAACCAACTGACCATCCAAAAGCCGCGATAAATCATCACTTCAGTGTTGAAGTGATCGGGAATGGCCGCCGGATACGGCGGTATCAGCGGAATGGTTTCCAGGTACTTGCGCCGCGTCGTGTTGATGGTGGCCGTGGTGCCATAGGACAGGCAGGCGACGCTCGGCTCCACCCCGCCGGCACCGATCACCTCGCAGGCCTTGTCGGCCCCCGCGGCAATCAGCGGTAGCCCTTCCGGAATGCCGGTGTGGCGACTGGCATCGGCAGTGATGCTCCCCAGACGCTGTCCCGGCTTGAACAGCTCGGGCAACTGTTCGCGACGCACCGGCATCGACTGCCATTTCCAATCCCGTGGCGCCGCCCACTGCAAGCGCTTGTAGTCGAATGGCAGATAAGCCACCTGGCAGGCCACCGAGTCAACGAAGCGCCCGCACAGCCGGTGACTGAGGAAACCTGAAAGCAGCAAGACCTTGTGGGTCCTTGCCCAGACCTCAGGCTGGTTCTGCGCTACCCAGTTGGCTTCTGCCTGGGCGCGGAAATGGTCCACCGTGCCCTCCAGGCCGATGGCCTTGAACAGCCAGCCCCAGGGCCCCCTGATGCGCCCCTGCACCTCTGCCTGGCGCTGGTCCAGCCAGAGAATGGCCGGGCGCAGCGGCTGACCCTGTTCGTCGACGTTGATGACTGTGCCGCGCTGGGTGGTCAGCGAGACACCACGGATCAGGCTGCGATCGATGTCCACCGATTCCCACAGGAGCCTGCAGGCTTCGCCCAGGCTGCTCCAGTAGTACTCCGGGTCCTGTTCGGCCCAGCCCGGCTGGCTGGAGTAATAGGCCTCGAGGGGCACCTTGCCCTTGCCCACCAGGTTGCCTTCCAGGTCGAACAACAGGGCCCGAATGCTCTGGGTGCCGTTGTCGATTGCCAGCAGATAGCTCTTCTCGCTCACGATGCGTCCTTGTTCTTGTTATTCGGGCAGGCTGTAGCAGCGCCGCCAGAGGGCCAGGTAATCGGCCTCCTCCCGCACCCAGCGAGCATCGTCCCAGCCCAATAGCGACTGGCACAGCGCGCGTATTCGTGGCAGTTCGCCGCGAGCTCCCTCCGGCAGCAGCAGGCCGAGACGGGTCCGGCGCAGCAGCAGATCATCCAGGTGCAGCACCAGCTCTCCCTCAGCCGCCCAGGCCAGCTCGGCCCATAGGGTATCGGTGGCGCCGACGCGTTCATTACCCAGTAGCTCGACCCAACGCACCAGCTCCGCTATGCCGCCTCCATGGCGGCCCACTACGCGCAGACGCTGGGCGGGCGACAGAGCTGGGACTGCAGACGCTACACAGGGCTTGAATACCGGCTCATCGCCCGCCTCCAGGGCGCGGCCGACAAAGCCTGCGCAGGCACGCAGCACCTCCAGCGCCAGCAGGCGGAAGGTGGTCAGCTTGCCACCGGCCAGGGTCACGCAGCCGGGCTCGACCCAGAGGACATGCTCACGCTTCTCATCCGACGGTTTCAGCCGCGCCTCACCATCGCTCACCACCGGCCGCACGCCCGCCCAGGTGGACAGCACATCGCGCCGGCCGATCCCGGATGCGGGGAACTGCAGCGCACACGCCTGCAGCAGATAGTCCACTTCCGTTTCACTGATGCGCGCATCCTGGTCCAGCCCACCCCCATGGTCGAGGTCAGTTGTACCGATCACGGTCGCCCCCTCCCAGGGGAAGACGAACACCGGGCGCCCATCCGCCGGATGCATGAAGCTGATCGCGTGGGCCAGTGGCAAACGCCAGCCGGGAAGCAGCAGATGGCTGCCCCGCAGGGGGCGTATATGCTCCGTACCCTTGGCGGCACGCAGGCGATCCGCCCAGGCACCGGTCGCCTGGGCGACGGCGCGAGTGCGGAACGTGAAGCGTTGACCGCTCTCCAGGTCCTCGGCCTCAAGACCAGTCACCCTGCCCTGCTCCCGCTGCAATGCCACGACACGCACACCATTCAACGCCTCGCCGCCATCCGTGCGGGCCTCGCCCAGTACCCGCATCACCAGCCGGGCATCGTCCGTCACGGCATCGAAGAATCGGGTACCGCCCCGCAGGCCGCCCTCACTCAGGCCTGGCACCAGGTAGCGCAACTGCTGCAGCGGGTAGTAGAGGTGGTTGCGTCGTCCTGCCAGGGCGTCATAGACCGCCAGCAGACCGCCGAACACCTTCGGCCCCGGGAAACCGCCCCGATGGGGCATGACGAAACTCAGCGGCTCCACCAGCCCCGGCGCCTCGGCCAGCAGGCGCTGGCGTTCGCGCACGGAGGCGCGAGTCAGGCCGAACTGCCCCTTGGCGATGTAGCGCAGGCCGCCATGGACCATTTTCGAGGAGCGGCTGGACGTGCCCCAGGCGAAGTCGCGCTGTTCCAGCAACAGGCATTTCCAGCCTCGGCGCGCCGCCTCCCGCAGGATGCCCGCGCCGCAGATACCGCCACCGACCACGATCAAGTCCCAGTCGCGGCTGGCCAGTTCCGGCAACGCAGCCGTGCGCCACTTGGCGTTCCAGACGCCCATGCTCAATCCTCGAGCAGCACACCCGGGGCGAGACGGCCCTCGGGGTCGAAATGTATGGCCAGGGTACGCAGGGCAGCCATGCCCAGCGGGCCCTTCTCTACCGGCAGCCAGGGTGCATGGTCGCGACCCACGCCATGCTGGTGGCTGATGGTGCCGCGATTCTGCGCAATCACATCACTGGCGGCGTGCTTCAGCTTGCTCCAGCGTGCCAGCGCTTCGGCGTAGCTGCCCCCGGGACGGTAGACGTAGGTGGTGTAGATGCTCGAACCCTCGCCGTACACGTGGGACAGGTGAGTGAACACGTGCACCCGCTCCCCCTCGTCCTTCAAACCGTTGCGCAAGCTGCTCTCGATGTTGCCGAGCAGGCTATCGACATTGACCCAATCGGTCGCGGTTTCCAGCGTGTCCACCACATAGCCGGCGCTCCAGAGGGCGTGACGCAAGTAGGGGAAGCGGAAGCGGTTGTGCTCCCACTTCTTGCCCAACAAGGTGCCGGTAAACACGCCACCGAAGTCCTTCAGCAGACGCTTGGCCTGCTTCAGCGACGCGGCGTTCTGCGCGCGATTGCCGGTCACGCCGAAGGTCAGCATGCACTTGCCCGCCCCGGCGCCGCGCAGGGCCAGGTACTTCTCCAGCAGGGCAATCTGCCCCGGATGGCCGGCCAGGGCCAGTTGCGTCTCGGTTTCGATGGCATTGGACAGGCGCAGCATGGACAGCGGCACCCGCGCCTGGGCCAGGCTGCGAATCCCCTTGAGCGCCTGCCTCCAGCTGGGCAGGAAGACCGCGTAGAAGGATTCCCGCTCGGCCAATCGGGTCACCCGCACGCGAACTTCGGAAATCACCCCAAAGCGCCCTTCCGAGCCAAGCACCAGCTCGCGCAGGTCCGGCCCCGCGGCCGACGCCGGGAAGGTCGGCAGCTCCATGGGGCCGGCAAAGGTTTCCAGGGTGCCGCCGGCAAAGAGCTGCTCGATACGCCCATAGCGCAGGGACTGCTGGCCACTGGAGCGACTGGCAACCCAGCCACCAAGGGTGGACAGCTCCCACGATTGCGGGAAATGGCCGAGGGTATAGCCACGGGCACGAAGCTGGCTTTCCACCTGCGGGCCACTGGCACCCGGCCCGAAGGTGGCGATCTGGCTTTCCTCGTCCAGCTCCAGCAGGCGGCTCATGCGCTCCAGGGAAAGCGTCAGCACCGGCCGAGCACTGGCCTGGGGATTGATGTGGCCGGCTACCGAAGTGCCACCGCCATAAGGAATAACCACCAAGTCGCGCTCGACGGCCAGGGCCAGCAACTGGCGGATCTGCTCCGGAGTCTCCGGAAAGGCCACGCCATCGGGAAACTGACCGAAGTCGCCTTCGCGCATGGCCAGCCAGTCCGGCAGGCTCTGGCCACGGGCGTGACGGACGCGCGTTTCGGCATCCAGGCTGATCAGCGGGTGGGCGTCCAGACGGGAGTTCGGCACGCGGGCCAGTACCTGATCCAGACTGGCATCAGGCAGGGGCTGGCCTTCACCGATGCGCTCGGCCAGGAAAGCCGCTCCATTGGCGGGCAGTTCCACCACCGTCGCCTCATCGCCCCAGCCGTTCCAGCGTCGCATGCCATTCTCCTTGTTCGGGTTGTTTCGGAGGATTTCGATGGCTGCCTATACTAGCCAGCCGCCCACAGGCGTCACTGTCGAATCGGGACAGTGGCCATCGCCAATCAGGACATAACAAGAAAACGCATGCACGCCCTCGGCTATACCTCGGTTCCCGCCCTTCTCAAGTACCTGCGCCACGCGGAACAGCTTGGCCTGGATCAGGCTTCCACGCTCGCCGCGGCGGGCATTCGTCCGGAGGACCTCGCGGACAACGGCCGGCGCCTGCCCAGTGAAATCCACGAGCGGCTGCTGGGCTACCTGATTCGCGAGTCCGGCGACGCCCTCTTCGGCCTGCATTCGGCGCGATACGTGCAGCCCGGCTCCTGGAGCGTGCTGGGCTACATCACCATGAACTGCGCCACCCTGGGCGAAGCCATGAGCCGCATTGCGCCCTACGAGAAGCTGGTGGGGGACATGGGCGTGAGCCGCATGGAGGCCGAAGGCGAACTGGTGCGGATGATCTGGACCTGCCGCCACCAGGACCCGGCGATCCGTCGCCACATGGTGGAAAACGTACTCGCCTCCTGGCTGCTTTACGCCCGCTGGATCGCCGACATGCAGCGCTCACCGATGGAGGTCTGGTTCGAGCACGTCCAGCCGGAGGCGACTCGAATCGAAGACTACGAAGAGGTCTTCGGCTGCCCGGTACGCTTCGAGCAACCCTGCAACGCCCTGCTAGTCCCCTTCGAGTATCTGGCAGTGCCATTGCGCCAGGCGGATGCCAACCTGCTGCGCACCCTGGAAGAGCACGCCCTGGCACTGATGGCCGGGCTGGATAACGACGAGCCGCTGCCACAACGGGTGAAGAACGCCTTGCGTCTACTGCTCAAGGACGGTCTGCCACGCAAGGAACGCGTGGCGGAGAAGTTCCACATGACGGTGCGCACCCTGCAGCGCCACCTGCAACAAGCCGGCACCAGCTACCAACAGATACTCGATGAACTGCGCCGCGACCTGGCCGAGCACTACCTGCTGCGCAGCGACCTGCCGATCCAGGACATCGCCTGCTACCTGGGCTTCACTGAATCGCGCTCCTTCCACCGCAGCTTCAAAGCCTGGACGGGGCAGACGCCGGGGGAGTACCGCGAGGCCAAGCGTCAAGGCTGAAGGGCAGACCATCAGCCTGCTTGGCGAAAGAATTGGCTATGTCTGCGTTAGCTGTTGCGAGGGATTTACCAACGGGACAACAGCTCCTACGGACCATGCTGCGGCCTGCAACACGCAACCCGTACCAAGGCCCGGTTGTCAGGCCTGCAACTCGCTCAGCGGAATGAACCGCAAGGTATCGCCCTCGGCCAAGGTGGTGCCTTCCAGCACCTCCACCAGCCCCTCAGCCCAGGCTGCGCTGCGCAGCACGCCGGAACTCTGGTTCGGGTAGATCACCGCGCGGCCGTTCTCCAGCCGAGCACGCAGATACTCGCGACGGTTGCCGGGCTTCTTCCAGGTAAAACCGGCCGGCACAACGAAGCCCAGCGGCTCAACTTCTTCCACGCCAAGGCGACGCAACAGATAGGGCCGCGCCAACAGGCCGAAGGTCACCAGGGAGGAAGCCGGATTGCCTGGCAGGCCAATCACCGGCACACCGCGGAAGTGCCCGAAGGTCAGCGGCTTACCCGGTTTGATCGCCAGCTTCCACAACGAAAGCTCGCCCTCTTCACGCAGCACCGCGCCGAGGAAATCCGCCTCGCCCACGGAAACGCCGCCGGTGGAGAGAATCAGGTCCACTTGGCCCAGGTCCGCCAGCGCCTTTCGGGTGAGCTGAAGGTCGTCGGCCAGGATGCCTGCATCCACCACCGCGCATCCCAGGCGCTTCAGCCAGGCAATCAGCAGGCTGCGGTTGCTGTTGTAGATCTGCCCTGGCCCCAGGGGCTGGCCGGGCGGTACCAGTTCGTCACCCGTGGATATCACGGCAACGACGGGACGACGACGCACCACCAACTCGGCGGCACCCAGGGAAGCACACAGGCCCATCTCGATCGGCCCCAGACGGGTACCGGCGGGCAGCACGGTTTCGCCTGTGCGGGTTTCCTGGCCACGGGGGCGGACGTTCTGTCCCGCTTTCAGCGGCTCAAGGAAACGCACCCGGCCATCGGCCAGGACTTCGGCGTTCTCTTGCATCTCCACCAAGTCCGCACCCACAGGCAACGGCGCACCGGTGAAGATTCGCGCGCAAGTACCCGGCTGCAGCGGTCCGGGCGCACTGCCCGCGAGAATTCGCTGACTCACCACCAGCGGCTCCCCCTGCCAGTCGGCCAGGCGCAAGGCATAACCGTCCATGGCGCTGTTGTCCCACGGCGGCAGGTCGAGGCCAGCCACGAGTGGAAAAGCCAGCACCCGGCCATCGGCCTCGGCCAGTGCAACGGTTTCACGCGCGTCGATCGGCGCAGCCGCTGCCAGGTCGAGCAGGCGCGCCAGGGCGTCCTCGACAGGCATCAGGCCGGGATGATCGCAACCGCTCATCCGCGGCTCTCGCAGGCGTTGGCCTGGGTCAGGTGCGGTACGAAATTGCAGGGGCGATGGCGGTTGTCCAGCTGTTCGGCAAGGATGCCGTCCCAGGCAGTGCGGCAGGCATTGGTGGAACCCGGCAGGCAGCACACAAGGGTGCCGTTGGCCAGGCCAGCCAGCGCGCGGGACTGCATGGTGGAGGTGCCGATATCCGCCACGGAAATCTGTCGAAAATACTCGCCGAAGCCGTCCACCTGCTTGTCCAGCAGGCAGGCCACCGCCTCGGGGGTGCTGTCGCGGCCGGTAAAACCGGTACCGCCAGTGATCAACACCACCTGCACAGCGTCGTCGGCGATCCAGGTGGCAACCTGGGCGCGGATCTTGTACAGATCATCTTTCAGCAACACCCGCGCGGCCAGGTTATGACCCGCGACGGTGAGGCGATCGACGAAGAGCTGGCCGGAGGTATCGGTCTCCAGGCTGCGGGTATCACTGACAGTAAGAACGGCAATATTGAGCGGCACGAACACCGCCTCGGCCTTGTGACTCATGGCAGACTTCCAGTTGTAGGAGTGAATGCCCGGTGTTATATCACAGCGCCGCCAGAGAGACCGCGCCATGTCCGACAAGCCATTACTACCCTTCTCCGTACTGCTGCTTTCCGGCGGCCGCGGGCAGCGCCTGGGTGGTCGCGACAAGGGGTTGGTCGAATGGCAGGGCCGCCCCCTGATCGCCTGGTTGCACGCGCGGGTGCGCCCCCTCACGGACGACCTCATCATCTCGTGCAACCGCAACGCCGAGCACTATGCCACCTGGGCCGACCAACTGGTGCAGGACGACAGCCCCGACTACCAGGGACCACTGGCCGGCATCCGCGCGGGCCTTGCGGCAGCCCGTCACGAGCATGTGCTGATCCTGCCCTGCGATGCCCCACGGGTAGATGACGCGCTGATCGCCAGCCTTCTCGAAGCTGCCTGCGAGCGCCCCGTGATGGTCCGCCAAGGTGCATTCTGGGAGCCGCTATTCTGCGTCCTGCCCCGCGCCGTGTTGCCGGTGCTGGAAGCCGGCTGGCAGGCCGGAGAGCGCAGCCCGCAGCGCATCCTTCGCCAGTTGGCCCCCGTCGAGGTGGTTTGCCCGGAGGGCGATCCACGATTGGCGAACCTGAACACCCCCGACCTGCTCGATGGTTTGGATCTGAAGGACTGAGTCAGATTCCTGGAACTTTGCCGGGAAGTTCTTCGTCAGAAGCTGCGTACAACCAGCGTAACCATCAAGGAGATGACGATGAACCAGCGGATAGCCCCCGCTTTCCTGCTCGCAATGGGCCTTTTCACTCTGGCCGGCTGCTCCTCGCCGACCGTGATCACCCTTAATGACGGGCGCGAGATCCAGGCCGTGGACAAACCCGACTACGACGAAGATTCGGGCTTTTACGAGTTCGAACAACTGGATGGCAAACGCGCCAAGGTGAACAAGGATCAGGTCCGCACCATCAAGGAACTCTGATTCGCCCGGCCCGCTTCCGCCTTCATCGCGAAGCGGGCCTTCCCCTCCCCCCCGGCGACCCCGCGCCGTTCTTAGCCTTTCACTCGCCAGCCACTTCCCAGTGCGGAAATTTAAAAAATTTTCTGCTAACCCCTTGTAGGCCAAAAGTTTTTCTGTAGAATGCGCGCCACACAACGGAGCGTAGCGCAGCTTGGTAGCGCGTCTCGTTCGGGACGAGAAGGTCGCTGGTTCGAATCCAGTCGCTCCGACCAAATCCCGAAAAACCCGCCTTAAAGGCGGGTTTTTTATTGCCTGCGATTTCTCCCTCTCAGCGGATACAAGAAAGCCCCGGAGCATCATGTGCTGCCGAGGCTATTGCTTTCCGATCGCCGAGGCCCGTCTCTGGTCTGCGGGGCCGTGAACGTCCAACCAAAATGGCCCATCCCTGCATGCCGCCCGGAGCGTGTAGAAGCGTTCAGCTGGACAGGAAGGACGCCACGGACGTCGCATCGAAAGGCCAGCCCAGCTCATGCCCGGTATCACAGCGGCGCAGGACTGGGATGCGCAGCCCGTAGGACTCGACCCACTCTTCGCGGTCGGCAATGTCCACCAGCTCCACCATCAGTCCGCGTTCGACGAAGGGCATGAGCACACCTTCCGCCACCTCGCACAGGTGGCAACCGAGGGTGCCGAAAAGTTGGCATTCAGGAAGCATTACGACGCGCCTCGAAGTTCAGCGAGGCGCGAATTCTAGCACGCGTCAGGCGTCGGTGGATTGGCCCTGAGCCTTGTCCAGCAAGGGCTGTAGGCCGTCCAGCAGGCGGCTGTTGAAGGCTTCGGCCTTGGCGAGCTGATTTGGGTCGAAACGTTCGTCGAGGGCGAAACCGCCCTTGAGCAGTTGTTCCAGGGTGTCGCGGCCATTTTTCGCAAGCTCACCGGCACTGCGCAGGGCATCCAGCAGGCTATTGGCGTAGTCCTTGAGGTTGCCATTGACCGCGCTGGCCGCCTGGCCGCCCTGCTGGGCGACGGCGCCATAGGCGTCGGTCGCCTGCATGACCTTGGTCTGGGTGAGGCGCATCGACATGGAGGCCAGTTGCTCGCCGTCCATGTCCAGGGCCATGGCGCGGTCGAAGGCGCCGGCCACGTCGCCGGAGTAGAACTTGCTGGAGATGTCCTGAACCTGGCTGAGCAGGTCACTCAGGGCAGCTTTTTCCTCGTCATCCAGTTCCCCGTCGACTTCGATCTGCCAGGCTCCGATCTGCAGACTGGACGATTGGCTGCTGGCGGCCACCAGAGCGTTCTTGCCATCGCTCGCCGCCACCACACTGCTGCGCGACCAACCGGCCGACGCCTGGGCGATAGAGATACGCAGCCTGTCGCCGTCGCGGGTCTTCACTTCCAGGTCGAAGGTTTCAGCCTTTGCAGCAAAACGCTCGCTGTAGCCGGCAACCGCCACGGTCCCGCCACCCTGAGTGGCCTGTGCGGGCTGGGTGTAGGTCTTCTGCAGCTTGTCCAGGCCGTCCTGGATACGGTCAAA
Source organism: Pseudomonas sp. BN415 (assembly GCF_029871195.1). NCBI lineage: Bacteria > Pseudomonadati > Pseudomonadota > Gammaproteobacteria > Pseudomonadales > Pseudomonadaceae > Pseudomonas > Pseudomonas sp. BN415. Next base: position 6,957 of record NZ_SSOK01000028.1, on the reverse strand, counting down.
GGTGTCGTCGATATCCTCAGCCACCTTGCCGCCGAGCACACCCAGCCCATCAAGAATCTTCCGCGCGTCATCGAATCCCTTCTGTATCCCGGCGCGAGCCTGATCGAGCAGACCCTGCAGCTTGGCCGGGTCTGCCCCTTCAGCCTTTTCTTTGCCCAGACGCTGGTCGATGAAACCGAGCACACGGTCCGCGACCTTCTCCGGGGTGTAGTTGGAGGCCTTGTCGTTGAGGGCTCCCGGTTCAAGCCCCAGGCGCTCGCCAAGACGGCTGGCCAGGGCCTCTTGCGCATCCACCTGCTTGCGCGCCAAGGCGGAGGTCAGGCCGGGGAAGGCGGAGCGTTGGGCGGAAGAAGCGAGAGAAGCCAGGGCATTCATGACGGGGCATCCGGAGTCAGCGGTGTCCCTCTGTGGCGGCCGAACCCTGCAAAACTTGAATCGAAGGCGACGGCCGGTACGCCCCGGGCATCGCCCCGCCCCCCATCACCAGGGGCTATAACTGAAAGCGTCCCCATAGGCTCCGGAGACCACACTCTTGCCCGGCAACCTGCTGATCATCCTGGCGACCTCGCTACTGGTCATTGCGTTATTCCACCGCCTGCGGCTCCCGCCGGTTCTGGGCTACCTCTGCGTGGGCCTGCTGCTGGGCCCCTCAGCTTTCGCCTGGGTCGACTATGACCACAACCTGCCTCAGTTGGCGGAGATGGGGGTGGTGTTCCTGCTGTTCACACTGGGACTGGAGTTCTCGCTGCCGAAGATGATCGCCCTGCGCCAGGTGGTTTTCGGTTTCGGCAGCCTGCAGGTTCTGGCCTGCGGCCTGCCACTGACAGGCCTGCTGCTATGGATCGGGATGGATATAGGCGTGGCCTGCCTGATAGGTGCCGGCCTCGCGCTCTCGTCGACGGCGATCGTCGGCAAAGAGCTGGGCAGCCTGGGTGAAGTGTTTTCCCCTCATGGGCAGAACGCCATCGGCGTTCTGATTTTCCAGGACCTCGTTGCGGTGCTCCTGCTTACGCTGGTACCCGCCCTCACCGGTGACCGGCAGGACGCCTGGTATTGGGCGGTAGCCACCACCCTTGGCAAGACGTTGCTGCTGTTCGTTGGCCTGCTGGCGGTCAGTCGCTGGCTGCTGCCCCGGCTGTTTCGCGAGGTGGCCCAGGCTCACTCGGCAGAACTGTTCGTCATGCTGGCGCTGGTCATCGTGCTGCTGACGGCCTGGATCACCCACCTGCTGGGGCTGTCCATGGCGCTAGGCGCCTTCCTGGCGGGGATGCTCCTGGGCGAGAGCCACTACCGCCATCAGGTGGAAGCCGATATCCGCCCCTTTCGCGACATCCTCCTCGGATTGTTCTTCGTCAGCGTGGGGATGCTCATCGACCTGAACCAGTTCGCCGAGCATGGCGGGTTGATTGCCGGCATTGCGCTCACCCTGCTGCTGGTAAAGGGCAGCGTCATCGCCCTGCTGGCAAGGCTGCGGGGAAATGGTCTCGAAACCTCTTGGCGCACCGGCGTGGCACTGGCACAGGGCGGCGAGTTCTGCTTCGCCCTGGTAACCCAGGCGCAGCATGGCCGCCTCCTGGACGGGCAGCAGGCCAGCCTGTTGCTCAGCGCAATCTTCTGTTCCATGGTTCTGACCCCTCCGCTCTTGCGCTCCGCCCCAAGGCTGGCGGCGTACCTGCAACGACGCGCGAGGTGCGCCGACCAGTTGGAAGTGATCGCGGCGCACAGCACAACGCTGAATAACCATGCGGTGATCTGCGGCTATGGCCGTGTTGGCCAATCCATCGCGCGCATTCTGGAGCAACAGGCAATTCCCTTTGTCGCACTGGACGACGATCCGGTCCGGATTGAAGAAGCCGCTGCCGGCGAGCGCAACGTGCACTTCGGCGACTCCCGCCGGGCGGATCTACTGGAAGCTGTGGGCACCCTGCGAGCGCGACTGCTGGTGGTCGCGGTGAACGATGCCGACATCGCCTTGAAGGTGGTTCAAAGCGCACGCCAGCTGCACTCTACTTTGCCGATACTGGTACGTACCCGCGACGACAGCCACTTGGCCAGGCTCCAGGCGGCCGGAGCCACCGAGGTCGTACCGGAGGTAATGGAGTCCAGCCTGATGCTGGCCTCCCATGCGCTGGTGCTGCTGGGCCTGCCCCGCAACCGGGTGGAAGCTCATATGGAGGCGGTGCGACGCAACCGCTATCGCTTGCTCCACGGTTATTACCCAGGCGGCCAGGCCAATCTGGTGGATGCCCATGGACAGCCGCGACGGCTGCTGCACGCTGTGAACCTGAACGAAGGCGCTTATGCGTGCGGCCGTACCCTGGGCGATCTGCGTCTCGAGCGACTGGGTCTCGAAGTGCAGGGCATACGTCGCCTTGGCGCGCCCTTGCAGTCGGCCGACGAGACACTGCTGCAGGACGGTGATGCGGTGCTGATCTGCGGTGGCCTGCAGGCCATAGAAGCCGGTGAAGCCCTGTTGCTTACAGGCAGCGACTGATCAAAGACCAGCCGCCTCGAGCAGCACATTGGCAGCCTCCTTGGCCTCCAGCGCCTGATCGCCCGGCCCCTGGATGTGGGCCATGCTGATCGCCCCTTCCATCAAGTACTGCAACTGACGCGCAAGGCGATCAGGCTGGGCGGCCTCCAGGCGTATCAGGGCATCGCGGAAGTAATTTTGCGTGGCGATCTTGTAGGACGCGGCGAGGCGATGCACCGGGTGCTCGCGATCATGGAATTCGGCAGCGGCGTTGATAAAGGCACAGCCGCAGAATTCCTCCTGCCTGAGCCACTCGGCCAGTCCGTCGAACACCCGCAGGATGGCTTCCCGCGGTGGCAGATGCTCGAACGCCCAGGCCAGACGCTCGGCCGCAGGCGCGAAGCGAGACTCCAAGGCGGCGATGATCAGCTCGTCCTTGGACTTGAAGTGGTTGTAGAGGGTCATCTTTGCCACGCCGGACTCAGCCAGGATGCGGTCGATTCCGGTGGCATGGAAGCCCTCGCGATAGAAGAGCGCGAGGGCGGTGTTGACCAGTTGATCGCGTTTGCTCGATGCCATTGCAGCCTCCTGAACCGACGCATTATGCGCATCCGCCCTGGCCGGCTCAAACCACACAGGGCACGGTATCGCAGGGCAATGCGAAACTCACGCTTGAAATATACAGACCTGTCTGTCTATTCTTCAATCCACAACTCAACGCGAAGGACTCGTCATGCAACTCCACGACTTCTACCTTTCCGGCAACTGCTACAAGGTCCGCCTGTTCCTCGGCCTGATTGGTCAGCCGGCCGAACTGCTGACGGTGGACCTGCCCAAGGGCGCGCAGAAGTGTGCCGAGTTCCTCGCGCTCAACCCACGCGGCCAGGTTCCTGTACTGGTAGACGACGGCCAGCCGCTGGTCGATTCGCAAGCCATCCTGGTCTATCTGGCAAGACGCTACGCGGATACGCACTGGTACCCGCTGGACGCCGTTATCCAGTCTCAGATTGCCAGTTGGCTGAGCCTGACAGCCAACGAGATCCATAACGGCGCAGCAAGAGCGCGAATCGCGCTGAAGTTCGGTCGTCCGGTGGATCTGGAGGACGCCCAGGCCCGTGGCCGCCAGACACTGGAACTGGTAAACGCGCATCTGGCCGAACGTGAATGGCTGGTCGGCGAACAACCCACCATCGCGGACGTCGCGGTCTACCCGTACCTGGCCATGGCCGACGAGGGTGGTCTGGATCTGGCGCCCTACCCGCACCTGCACACTTGGTTCGCGCGCATCCGTGCCCTGCCCGGCTATGTCGAGCTGCCCCACTTCTAAGCGATCTGGAGGTCACCATGAACAGTCCTTTCCACCCCGGCGAACAAGCGATTCAGAGCCGTATTGGCGTGCGCGAGCAGGTGGAATCGATGGGCAGCCGGATGATCCGCGACCATATGCCGGAGCAACATCGAGAGTTCTTCGCCCAGTTACCCTGGATGCTGGTCGGCAGTCTGGACAGCGACGGCCAACCCCAGGCCTCGGTGCTCTGGGGCAAGCCGGGCTTTGCTCATTCGCCAGAGCCCAGCCTGCTGCGGATCAACGCCCGCCCGGAAGCCGACGACCCTTTGACCGCCAATCTGCACGGCGCGGTACGCCTGGGCCTGCTTGGCCTGGAACTGCCGACACGACGGCGCAATCGCCTGAACGGCCCGCTGGTAGACAGCGACCGAGAAGGTTTCACCGTCGCCGCGCAACAGTCATTCGGCAATTGCCCAAAGTACATCCAGGCTCGCGATTGGCACTGGGAAGCGCGCCCGGCAGGCCCCCTGGAACAAGGCAACGGTCTGGATCAGCGCTGGCTGGGGCTAGTGGAACGCAGCGATACCCTGTTCATTGCCAGCCAGCACCTGGACCCGCAGACCGGTGGCGTCGACATCTCCCACCGTGGCGGCACGCCGGGCTTCGCTCGATTGGGTGAAGATGGACGCCTCTGGCTGCCGGACTACAGCGGCAACCAGATGTTCAATACCCTCGGCAACCTGCTGCTGGAGCCTCGATGCGGCCTGCTCTGGGTCGACTTCAACAGCGGTGACCTGCTGCATCTGGAAGCCCGTGCGGAAATCCTCTGGCCGGACCAGACCGGCTCGGGCGAGCTGCCAGACCTGCCCGGCGCGGAGCGCTTGGTAGCCCTGACCCCAGGCCGCTGGCGCCTGCGTCGAAGCCGCCTGCCGCTGAGCTTCGACTCGCCACGCCCCTCCCCTTTCCTGCCCCAAGGACACTGAATCCATGCACCCGCGTTCGTACGTCCTGTTGCTCCTGCTCAGCACGTTCAGCTTCTTCGCCCAGGCAGAGGGCCTGCGCTTCGCCCTGGTGAAGACCTCTGAAACCGAAACCCTGGACGCCTTTACCGTGGCCGATGGAAAGTGGACCGAGAAGGTGAAGGCCAACCACGTGGCACTGCTGATCCAGCACCATGCCGCCACCCTGTTGTTCGATACCGGCCTCGGGCGCCAGGTGGACAGCCAGTTCAGCCACGAGATGCCCTGGTGGGACAAGCCATTGATGCAATACGGCAGCGTAACGCCGGCCCGCGACCAGCTCGACCGTGACGGCATCCGCATCGATCGAATCGTCCTGAGCCACGCTCACTGGGATCACGCCTCGGCCCTGGCGGACTTCCCCGAAGTTCCAGTCTGGGCACCTTATGAAGAGATCGAGTTCACCGAAATCGCGACGCCGCCGGCGATACTGCCGAGCCAGTTCGCCCACGGCGTCAAATGGCACCCCTTCACTTTCCTGCCCATTCCGTTCATGGGTTTCGAAGAGAGTCTTGACCTGTTCGGCGACCGCAGTCTGGTGCTGGTGCCGCTGAGCGGCCATTCACCCGGTTCGGTGGGCCTGTTCCTGACCCTGCACGACGGACGACGATTCTTTTTCACCGGCGATGCCAGCTGGCGCCTGGAAGGCTTCACCGGGCCGAAGGAGAAGTTCTGGGTCAGCCGCAGAATGGTCGACAACGACCGCAAAGCCACCCGTGCCCAGCTACAGAAAGTTCACGATCTACTCCAGCGCGAACCCGGGCTCACTGTGGTTCCGGCCCACGATGCCAAGGTGCAGGACGCGATCGGCTACTACCCAAAGTGGGTCCAGTGAGCTGCCGACCATCGTCTAACAGACAGAAAATGTAACGAAATGCTCTAGTCACCTCGTTGTAACAGGACGACCCGACCGACCTGCAATCCAACGAGGAGACAATAACAATGAGTAAGACCTCGCTTGCGCGAGCTGTGGCCTTGGCCACGATTGGCGCCACTATCACCCTGCCGGGCATTGCCCAGGCCGAGTTCATCAAGGACAGCAAGGCCAGCCTGGAACTGCGCAACTTCTACTTCAACCGCGACTTCCGCCAGGAAAACGCCCCCCAGGCCAAGGCCGAGGAATGGGCCCAGGGCTTCCTCCTGCGCTACGAATCCGGCTACACCGAGGGCACCGTCGGCGTGGGCGTCGATGCCCTCGGCCTGCTCGGCGTCAAGCTCGACTCCAGCCCCGACCGCGCCGGCACCGGCCTGCTCAAGCGCGACCGTGAAACCGGCCGCGCCCAGGACGAATACGGTGAACTCGGCCTGACCGCCAAACTGCGCGTTTCCAAGAGCGTGCTCAAGGTCGGCACCCTGCTGCCCAAGCTGCCGGTCGTCCAGTACAACGACTCGCGCCTGCTGCCGCAGACCTTCCAGGGCGGCCACCTGAACGCCATGGAGCTCGACGGCCTCACCTTCGATGCCGGCCAGCTCAAGCAGGTCAACCAGCGTGACTCCTCCGATTACGAGGACATGACCATCACCAGCGGGGCGGCCCGCGCCATCAGCTTCCGCAGAGGCACCACCAGCGACGAGTTCAACTTCGCCGGCGCCAACTACAAGTGGACCGACAGCCTCACCACCGGCTACCACTATGGCGAACTGGACCAGTTCTACAAACAGCACTTCTTCAGCGCCGTCCACCTGCTGCCGCTGGGCGACAAGCAGTCGCTGAAGAGCGACCTGCGCTACGCCCGCTCCACCGACGAAGGCTCCAGCAACGTCGACAACAAGGCCTTCGGCGCCATGTTCACCTACGCCCTTGGCGGCCACGCCTTTGGCCTCGGCTACCAGAGCATGAGTGGCGACACCGGCTTCGCCTACATCAACGGCACCGATCCCTTCCTGGTCAACTACGTGCAGATCGGCGACTTCGCCAACAAGGACGAGACATCCTGGCAGGCCCGTTACGACTTCAACTTCGCCAGCCTCGGCATTCCCGGCCTGACCTTCATGACCCGCTACCTGTCCGGTGACAACATCGACCTGGGTGCCGGTCGCGAAGACGGCAAGGAGTGGGAACGCAACATGGACATCGCCTACGTCTTCCAGGACGGCCCGCTGAAGAACTTCGGCGTCAAATGGCGCAATGCAACGGTGCGCTCCACCAACTTCGGTAGCGATATCGACGAGAACCG
>NZ_SSOK01000027.1:0-114982 GCF_029871195.1 Pseudomonas sp. BN415 | reverse complement strand
GCCCCAGGGTTCCGTTGTCGCTGAAGGGGGTTCCGACCGCACCAGCATCCACCGCGTAGCCGAAGGTGGTGCTGATCGCACCGGCGCTAACCGTATCGCTGAAAACGGTTCCGACCGCTCCCAGTCCCTGCGGGTAGCTGAAGGCGGCTCCGACCGCACCAAGGCTTTCGATGTCGCCGAAGGCGGTTCCGACCGCACCAAGGCTTTCGATGTCGCTGAAGGCGGTTCCGACCGCACCAAGGCCTTCGATGTCGCCGAAGGCGGTTCCGACCGCACCAAAGCCTTCGATGTCGCTGAAGGCGGCGCTGACCGCACGGGTGCCAACCGCATCAGCTGATCCCGGAGCCGTTCAGAGGCAGGCAATCACGATGTATGCAAATCCTCGAAAGGCAGAAGGCGCCAAATGTGGCGCCTTCTTTCTATTTGCGGCTGAAAAATACGGGCAGACCGCCCGGCGGTGCTCTGTCCGTGTAGGGGCGAGTTCATTCGCCAAGGCAGCGTAGCTGCCCTTCCGGCCCCACAGACCCCGCGCCGCTCCCTACTTCACCAGACTCAAGCGCTTGTCGGTGAACACGCAGATCACTCCCGCCTCGTTGTACATCACCTGATAGTTGAAGTCGCAGTACGCCGCCGCCACGCTCAACGGCAGGGACTGATTGATCGCCTTGCCCGCCTTGAACCAGGACATCTGCCCGGGCTTGCACAACTTGGCCTCGGCATCGGTGCTGTAGGTGCAGAGCACCGCCTGGTCGATGGGTTCCTCTTTCAGGCAACCAGCCAGCGGCAGGGCCACGAGTCCGATAAGTGCGAGTTTCTTCAAGGGCGACATGAAAGGCTCCGTAGTGGGACGATCCGCCGAATGTGCGGACCCGGGACCTTTGATCCGCGGCCCCGCGCCAGGTTCCGCGGACGGATCAGGTATAGCCGGTATAGAGCAGCATCCCCCAGGACATCAGGAAGATCGCCGCTAACCCGACCAGGTAGTAGCCGCCCGCCATCAATAGCCTGATGACCAGCGGACGAGGCGAATCGTGGATCAGGGGGAGCGCTGAAACCGCCGGCACCAGGAACATGCCGAAGGTGCTCAGGCTGGAATTGAACAGCCAGTAGATCTGGAAGAACTCATGCAGCAACTGGGCAAGGAAGATGAAGAGCACCGGCGTCCAGACAGGCGCGACCAGCAGCATGGCCTCCACCGGGTCCCGCAATGAGTATTTTTGCTCGCACTGGATGCCCATTTCGCCCCCCTATGCAGGTGGCTCGCGATTGGATAACCGCGCTTTTTGTGAGGCTAGCCAAGCCTGCCCGCAGCGCAAGCCGGCACCAGCCTTGGCCGACATGCTGTCGTCCAGCGGTCCTGGCCGGCGCAGGGTCTATAGTCGATGGAGGTCATTTCCCCGTCGCTCACCCCACCGGAGGCCTCGCACATGGACACCAGCCATCACTCCCTCAGCGCCCTCTTCGACCAGCTCGGCCTGCCCTCCGACAAGGCCGGAATAGAACGCTTCGTCTCCGGCAATCGACTCGCGGTAGGCCAGGCCCTGCCTGATGCACCATTCTGGAACCAGGCCCAGTCCGCCTTCCTGCGTGACGCCTTGACGGAGGATTCCGACTGGTGCGAGGAAGCCGACGAACTGGCGGTGCTACTGAGCAAGTAGATCGCCAGAACGAAAAAGGCGGCCACCAGGGCCGCCTTGCATTACGTCAGGATTCAGAAGTCCTGCACCGTAGGACGCAGCACCACTTCGCTGATGTCCACATCAGCCGGTTGTTCGATGGCGTAGGCAATGGCCCGCGCCACCGAGTCGGCGGGTATGGCCATCTTGTAGAACTCGCCCAGGGTCTGGGTGCTTTCCTGGTGGGAGCTCCCGTGCTTCAGCTCGGAATCGACTGCGCCGGGGGAAATCACCGTGGTGCGAATGGCGCCACCGACCTCATGGCGCAGGCCCTCGCTGATGGCACGCACCGCGAATTTGGTGGCGCTATAGACGGTGCCACCCGGGCTGAACACCTTGATGCCGGCGACGGACGCGACATTGATGAAATGCCCGCTGCCCTGCTTGCGGAACAGCGGCAGCGCGGCTGCTACGCCGTGGAGGACACCCATGACATTGATGTCGAACATGCGTGACCACTCGTCCACCTTGACTTCATCCATGGGCGCGATGGCCATCAGCCCGGCGTTGTTCAGCAGCACATCGACACGACCGAAACGCTGCACCGCGCCGTCGATCAGGGCGGCCACCTGGCTGGCAGAGGTGACATCGGTGGCAATGGCCAAGGCCTCACCGCCAGCCGCCTCGATCTCCGCGACCAGGCTCTGCAGGCGCTCGACCCGGCGCGCGCCGAGCACCACCTTGGCGCCCAGGGACGCCAGGTGCCGGGCGGTAGCTTCGCCCAGCCCGCTGCTGGCACCGGTAATGACTACAACCTTGTTGGAAATGTTGTTGCTCATGAAGGCACTCCCAGGAAGCCCGGAATCAGGATGAATCCGGTGACTGAGCGCCAGTATCGGAAAGGTTTTACCGCCAATGAATGGAATAGTTAGGATTTAGCAATTCCAATTAACGGAACACTGACCATGTTCAATCGCATCGAACTGCTACGCATCCTCTGTGTCGCCGCCGAAACCCCAAGCTTCCGCGAAGCCGCCGCCCGCCTGGGTGCTTCGCCGCAAACCGTGACCCGCGCCATCAAGGACCTGGAAGATCAGTTCGGTGAACCGCTGTTCCACCGCAGCACCCGTCACGTGCAGATCACCGCCTTCGGCGAGCGCCTAGCCAGCCAGGCCCGCGAGGCCCTGGCCGGACTGGACCAGTTGTTCCAGGCGCATGGTGGCAAGCGCGAAGAGGCGTTGGCCGGGCGCGTAGGCATTGCCGCACCGCGCTCGGTCGGGCGACGTTTTCTGCTTCCCGTACTCGCGGAAATCGCCCGGGAACACCCTGGTATCCACTTCGACATGCGCCTCTCCGACCAGCTCACCGACTCGGTGGAGCAACAGATCGACCTCGGCGTGCGCATCGGCTTCATTCGTGACCGCCGCTATATCGCCCGGGCCGTGGCGCAGATCCCGATGCGGGTGGTCGGGACCCCGGAGCTGCTGCAACGCCAGGGCACACCCGGGACGGTGGACGCCCTGCACCAGACCCCAACCACGGCACTGATCGACAACAACACCGGACGCGTCTGGCCCTGGACATTCGCCGAGGGTCGGCAGATCCAGCCGGCAAATGCAGCGTTCTGCACCGACGACCCGGAGAACGAACTGGACGCTGTATTGGCCGGGATCGGCGTCGGCCAGCTACCCAGTTACCTGGTCGATTCGCACATCCGTGCCGGCCGCTTGATAGCAGTGCTTCAGGACCAGGCGCCAGCGCCCTGGGAAATGTTCATCTACCGCCCCCAGCAAGGCCCCGTATCACCGCGGGTAAGGCTGGTCCACGATTTGCTGGTCAAGCACCTTTCCGACCCCACCTTCGTTCCGCAGGGCTGACTGGGCAGGGCCACGTCGACGCCTCCTGCGGGCTCTGCAGCCACGTAGCCCGGATGAAATCCGGGCTACGATTTTCAAGCCTGACTCAAGGTGCCCCCTGTAGGGTCCACGCCATGCCATCGACAGGAATGATGTTCACCATCACCCCCTTTCAATTCCGCGCTGGATGCCCTGGCGTCACTATCGCTCCATCGGCCCTGCGGCCAACCGGAACGAGACCAATGCCATGTCAGCCGACCCTCGTATCAGCGACAACCTCTATCAAGTCACCCACGTGACCCTTGATGAACTGCGCCTGCACTTCGAGACCGAAGTAGTGGTGAGCCTGGAAGACGGCAGCCTGGCCGTGCGCAAGGCCCCCACTCCGTTGGCCGAGCGCAAGGCCCTGCGTGAGCTGATCTGCGCCGCCCAGGCAGCCTGAATCAGGCCGGCTTCACCTGCCTTGGCAACGGCAGCGTGTAGAAGCGCTGCCCCACTGCCGCATAAAGCGCATTGGCCACGGCCGGGGCAATAGGTGGAACGCCGGGCTCGCCGACACCGGTAGGCGCTTGCGCCGACGGCACGATGTGCACCTCCACCACCGGCATCTCGTTGATTCGCAATACCTGAAAGTCGTGGAAGTTCGACTGCTCCACCACCCCGTCTTTCAGGGTGATCGCACCATGCAGCGAGGCGGCTAGGCCGTAGCCGATGCCCCCTTCCATCTGCGCCCTGATCACGTCTGGATTGATCGCCACGCCGCAATCCACCGCGCAGACCACACGATCCACCTTGAAGCTGCCATCGGCCTTTACCGTCACTTCCGCCACCTGGGCGACGAAGGAGCCGAAGGACTCATGCACGGCAATGCCACGCCCGCGCTTCTCGCCTTCCGCGCCCGGCTTTATTGGCTGGTTCCAGCCTGCTTTCTGCGCGACTAGCTCCAGCGCCCCCTGGTGGCGTGGTTTCTTGCCGAGCAATTCGTGGCGATATGCATAAGGGTCCTTGCCGGCAACGGTGGCGGCCTGGTCGATCAGGGATTCCACCGCATAGGCGGTATGGGTGTGCCCCACCGAGCGCCACCACTGCACCGGCACGCCAATGTCGTCCGGCGTATGCAATTCCACCTGCATGTTGGGCACCGCGTAAGCCAGGTTGGACGCGCCCTCCACCGAAGTGTGATCAATGCCTTCCTTCACCATCGCCTCCTCGAAGGCCGTGCCCTTGAGGATGGACTGCCCCACCACGCGCTGGTGCCAGCCCTGCAGCTTGCCCTCGTCATCCAGCGCCAGGCGCGCGCGATGCAGGTAGGCCGGGCGGAAGTAGCCGCCGTGGGTATCATCCTCGCGGGTCCAGACCAGTTTCACCGGCACGTCCTGGCCTTTGGCCCGGGCCGCCTTGGCGATGGCCACCGCCTCCAGCAGGTAGTCCGACTGCGGGTTGGCACGACGACCGAAACTGCCGCCCGCGTAGAGCTGGGTCAGGCTGACCTTCTCCACCGGGATGCCCAGGTACTTGGCGATGGCCAACTGGTCCACCGTCTGGAATTGCTCACCGTTCCAGACATCGCACTGGCCGGCGGATATCTTCACCAGGCAGTTCATCGGCTCCATGGCGGCATGGGCCAGATAGGGGAACTCGAAGTCGGCCTCGATCAGCCTGGCGGGCTGGGCCATGGCCGTGGCGATATCGCCCTGCTTGCCGGCGATCCGGCCTTCCTTGCCAGCGGCCTCACGGTAGCGGGCGAAGATCGCCTCGCTGCCGAGTTTGAATGCCTTGCTTTCGTCCCATTCCACCACCAGAGCGTCACGGCCCTGGCGCGCGGCCCAGGTGTTCTTCGCCAGAACCGCTACGCCGGCGCGACCATGGGGCGTGTCGGTAAACTCCACCACCTCCACCACACCGGGCACAGCCTTGGCCTTACTCGCATCCACCGACTTCGGCACACCGCCAAAGCGCGGCGGGTAGGCGACTACCGCCACCAACATGCCGGGCAGTTTGAAGTCTTGGGTGAACGTAGCGCTGCCGTCGGTCTTGTCGGCGCTGTCCTTGCGGGAAAGACGCTCCTGACCGATCAGGGTGAAATCCTTCGGCGACTTGAGCTGCACCTCGGCCGGCACTGGCTGGCGCGCCGCTGCCTCGGCCAGTTCGCCGAAGCCCGTCTGCTTGCCCGAAGCGGCGTGGCTGACCACCCCCTTGCTCACGGTAATTTCCGCCGCCGGTACCTTCCACTGCTCGGCGGCGGCCGCCACCAGCATGGCGCGGGCGCTGGCACCGGCCTTGCGCATCTGCTCGTAGGAGTTGGCGATGGCGGAGCTGCCACCGGTGCCCTGCATCGGACCAAACGCCAGGTTGTTGTAGAGCGTGGCGTTGGCCGGTGCGCCCTCCACTCTCACCTGGCTCCAGTCGGCATCCAGTTCCTCGGCCAGCAAGGTCGCCAGGCCGGTATAGCTGCCCTGTCCCATTTCCACGTGCTTGGCCAGGACGGTCACGCTGCCGTCATCCGCGATTCGGACGAAGGCATTGGGCATGAAAGGCCCGGCTGCAGCGGCCAGGGCTTCGCCACTTCCCAGCAGCGGCGCGAAGGCGATGCCCAGCGCGAGACCGCCACAGCCCTTGAGGAAGGTACGCCGGCTGACATTGAGGATGCCGCTGGAGGCCCGGGTATTGGTTTCGAACGTGCCCATGTCGACTCTCCTCAGGCCAGGGTGCCGGCCGCTTCATGGATGGCGGCGCGAATGCGCACGTAGGTGGCGCAGCGGCAGATGTTGCCGCTCATGGCCGCATCGATATCGGCATCGCTCGGTTTCGGGTTGCTGCGCAGCAGCGCTGTGGCGGACATGATCTGGCCGGACTGGCAGTAGCCGCACTGCACCACGTCGAGCTTGCGCCAGGCCGTCTGCACAGCCTTGCCTACCGGGTCTTCGGCGATCGCTTCGACGGTGGTGACCTTCTTGCCCACCACCGCGGAAACCGGGGTGACGCAGGACCGGGTCGCCTGGCCATCGATATGCACGGTACAGGCACCACACAGGGCCATGCCGCAGCCGTACTTGGTGCCAGTCAGGTTTACAACGTCCCGCAATGCCCAGAGCAAGGGCATGTCCGCAGGCACGTCGAGCTCAACGTCGTTGCCGTTCAGGTTCAGGGTAATCATCAGGCTTACCACCTCTGTCTGGATGGTTCGGGAAAAACCGATCGGCAACGCCGAACGGGCATTCAGGGTAATGATGGTGCAGGGGGCCCCTTCCGGGGCACCTTCACGCCGACTGGCGCAGGCGCGCGATGTCCCGCAATGGCGGAGCGCCGAACAGCCGACTGTATTCGCGGCTGAACTGCGACGGGCTCTCGTAGCCCACCCGGCCTCCGGCACTGGCGGCGTCCAGGGCCTCCACCAGCATCAGCCGGCGGGCTTCCTGGAGGCGCAGTTGCTTCTGGAACTGCAGCGGGCTCATGGCCGTCATCGCCTTGAAGTGATGATGCAGGGCCGAGGTGCTCATGTTCACCTCGCTGGCCAGGCGTTCGATCTGCAATGGCTGATGGAAGTTCTGCCGCAGCCAGTTCACGGCGCGGCCGATGCGATGGCCCTGGGTGCCGCTGCTGGCAATCTGGCGCAGTTGAGCGCACTGCTCGCCGCGCAGCAGGCGATAGAGGATTTCCCGGCGCACCAGAGGCGCCAGCACGGGAATGTCTTCGGGAGTATCCAGCAGACGCAGCAGGCGCAGCACCGCATCCTGCAGCGAATCACCCAGGCCGCTCACCGACAGGCAGCGGGGACAGGCTTGGGGAACGGGAGCGGGAGATGGCAGCTCCATCAGCAGGGCACTGATTTCCTTGGGATCGAGGTCCAGGCGCAGACTGAGAAAGGGCACTTCAGGACTGGCATCGATGACTTGGCCGATCACCGGCAGGTCCACCGACACCACCAGGAACTGCGACGGCCCGTAGTAGTAGGTTTCCTCGCCCAGCAATACCTTCTTGCGCCCTTGCACCACCAGGCCGAGAGCCGGCTCATAGAGGCAGTGCAGGGGTTCGCTGGGCTGCGCAGTGCGGAACAGGGTCAGGCCGGGAACGGCCGTAACTCGCGCACCATCCTGTTCGGTGAATCGTTCAATGAACTGCACCAGCTCCTGCTGCTGGCGCGCAGCCGCCCCGGATTCCTGCGCGGCAAGGAACGTGCGTGCATTCATGGTTTGGACCCTCGGAGAAGATGGGTCAACTCTACCCATGGCGTGCAGGCTAGTCTCGCACCCGGAAGCGGTTCAGGAGGATCAGGCAACAATCCAGCAGGATTCGGCTATCAGCCCTGCCGCCTCGCGCGGCACACTGCCCAACATTCCACAACAAGACAGATTCGGGGCGGACCCAACGGCCCGCCCCGCCTTCCTCAGTCGGCAACCTTGATCACGACACGCCCACCTGCCGGGCAGGTTTCCATGTGACGGTTGGCCTCGACGAAGTCCTCGAACGCGAAGACGCGATCAACCGGAGGCTTCAGCAGATGATCACGGGTCATCTGGTTGATATGGTCCAGCGCACGCTGAACCGAAGCCTCATTGGCCTCGATGCCCAGCTCCGGAGAACCGGTGAAGTCGAGTACACAATGCCGATAGAACTGCAGATGCTTCTTGAACGCGGCGCAAGCCGGGAACGCAGTGTCGTTGCCGCCGTTGCAGCCATAGACAACCAGCTTGCCGCGCTGCGCGGCGACATCGCCCAGGAGCTTCATCTGCTGTCCGGCGCACTGATCCAGAACCACCTCGACGCCCTTGCCCTGGGTGAAGCGCTCGGCCTCCAGGACCAGGTCCTGCTCTTCGGTGACGATGATCTTGTCGGCACCCAGCCCTTTGATAAAGGCACGGCTTTCCGGGTAGCTGGTCGATGCGATCACCTTGGCACCCAGCGCCTTGGCCAACTGCACCGTCTGCGGCGCCAGGCAATGCCCGGCCTCGGTGACCAGCACATGCTGCCCCGGCTTCAGGCCGCCCAGGTCAACCAGGGCGAAATAGGCCATCAGCAGCGGCGTGTAATGGATGCAGGCTTCCTCCGGCGTCAGGACGTCGGGATAGGCCACCAGGCCATTGCGCGGCATCAGCACCAGGTCACCCCAGGCCGGATGTTGGCTCGGCGTACTGGCCGGGAAGCTGGCCACGGGGGTGCCGGGCTTCAGGTCATCGACACCTTCGCCCACGGCCTCCACGATGCCGGCCATTTCGGAGCCGAGACCGGAAGGTAGCTGGGCCGGTTGCTCGGCCGCCAGATTCTGCCGCCAGAGCACGTCCCTCCAGCCCACACCCAGAGCCTGGGTGCGCACCAGGACTTCGCCCGGGCCCGGAACGGGAGTCGGCAACTCTTCGAGTGTGAGGACCTCGGGGCCCCCGAACTGGTGAAAACGGATCATGCGGGACATCACATACCTCGCCTGTGACTCTTCATAGCCACGGACTCTATCCGGGCTTTATCTACAAAACCACCCGCGGCCATTGATAGTTGTCATAAACGGCGATGATGTGAGCCTTGACGACCGGTCGCGGGAACTGCACCTTTCACACATTAATTACGGATGATTCCATGAACCGGAACGACCTGCGAAGAGTTGACCTCAACCTTCTTATCGTGTTCGAGACGCTCATGCACGAGCGTAGCGTGACGCGCGCGGCAGAAAAGCTGTTTCTCGGTCAGCCGGCCATCAGTGCGGCACTGGCCCGCCTGCGGACCCTCTTCGATGATCCGCTGTTCGTGCGTACTGGCCGCAGCATGGAACCCTCGGCACGGGCCATGGAGATCTTCGCCCTGCTCTCCCCGGCACTGGACTCCATCTCCACGGCTGTCAGCCGTGCCGCCGACTTCGATCCGGCCACCAGCAGCGCCGTGTTCCGCATCGGTCTGTCGGACGACGTGGAGTTCGCCCTGCTCCCCGCGCTGCTCCGCCGCCTGCGCGCCGAAGCCCCCGGCGTGGTGCTGGTGGTGCGACGCACCAACTATCTATTGATGCCCAACCTGCTGGCCTCCGGCGAGATCTCCGTGGGCGTCGCCTACACCGAGGAACTGCCGGCCAACGCCAAGCGCAAGACCCTGCGGCGCTCAAGGCCCAAGCTCCTGCGCGCTGACTCGGTGCCCGGTGCGCTGAGCCTGGATGATTACTCCGCCAGGCCGCATGCCCTGGTGTCCTTCGCCGGCGACCTGGGCGGCTTCGTAGATGAGGAGCTGGCCAAGGTCGGCAAAACGCGCAAAGTCGTGCTGGCGGTGCCGCAGTTCAATGGCCTCGGCACCCTGCTCGCGGGCACCGACCTGGTGGCCATGGTGCCGGACTACACTGCCGCCGCCCTCACCGCCGCCGGCGGCCTGCGTGCCGAAGACCCACCCCTGCCGGTCCAGTCGTTCGAGCTGTCCATGGCCTGGCGCGGCGCCCAGGACAATGACCCCGCCGAGCGCTGGCTGCGCTCGCGCATTCAAATGTATTGCGGGGACCCGGACAGCCTGGAATAGCCCCTGCCTGCACACCTCTGCTTTTCCTGTGGGGGCGAATTCATTCGCTAAGGGCTGCGCAGCAGCCCCTCTGGCCAGGCAGGGCACTCCTGCGGACTGCATAGCGAATGAATTCGCCCCCCCGCAATGTTTCCACCTCTACCTCCCCGCTGATCAACAAATCCATAACCCCGCCCTGATCAATCACTTCCAGTAATAGTCATCTTCAGGGTGTTCGATTCGTCTGGTCGAAACGCCGCACGCAGACTCCGCCCATTCATAAAACCAATTGGCGGAGCTGTCCCATGGAAGCAATACAGAAGAATCTCTGGCGTTACCCTCTTACCCTCGCGGCGGCGGTGGTACTGGTAGCCTGCGGCAAGGCACCGGAAGCCACGCTCAACCAAGCGGCCCCCAAAGTCAGCGTCGCCGAAGTGATCGAACAGCCCCTCAACGAATGGGACGAATTCACCGGTCGCCTGGAAGCTCCGGAGTCCGTGGAAATCCGCCCGCGCGTCTCCGGCTACATCGACCGCGTGGCTTTCGATGAAGGCAGCCTGGTGAAGAAAGGCGACCTGCTGTTCCAGATCGACCCGCGTCCCTTCGAGGCCGAGGTCAAGCGCCTGGAAGCCCAGCTGCAGCAAGCCCGCGCCAACCAGAACCGTGCCGCCAACGAAGCCCGCCGTGGTGAGCGCCTGCGCCAGAGCAATGCCATCTCCGCCGAACTGGCCGACGCTCGCGCCAGCGCTGCCACCGAAGCCCAGGCCGCGGTTGCCGCCACCCAGGCTGAACTGGACAACGCCAAGCTCAACCTCAGCTTCACCCGCGTGACCGCGCCCATCGACGGTCGCGTAAGCCGTGCCGAGATCACCGAAGGCAACCTGGTCAACGCCAGCCAGTCGCTGCTGACCTCGGTGGTCTCCACCGACAAGGTCTACGCCTATTTCGACGCCGACGAGCGCGCCTTCCTCAAGTACGTGGAACTGGCCCGCAAGACCGGCTCCGACACCCGCGCCGCCAGCCCCGTGTACATGGGCCTGTCCAGCGAAACCGGCAACCCGCACCTGGGTCAGTTGGACTTCCTCGACAACCAGGTCAATCCGCGTACCGGCACCATCCGGGGCCGCGCCGTGTTCGACAACAAGGACGGCCGCTTCACCCCCGGTCTTTACGCCCGCATCAAGCTGGTGGGCAGCGAGACCTACCCGGCCGCGCTGATCAAGGACGAGGCCATCGGCACTGACCTGGGCAAGAAGTTCGTCCTGGTGCTGGGTGAAGACAACAAAGTGAATTACCGCTCCATCGAACTGGGGCCCAAGCTGCAAGGCCTGCGCATCGTGCGCAACGGCCTGGTCAAGGGCGAGACCATCGTGGTCAATGGCCTGCAGCGCGCCATGCCCGGCGCGCCTGTGGAACCGCAAGCCGTGCCCATGGCCGACGAATCCACCCTCGCCCAACTGGCTCGCTTGCGCCAATCCGTGGATAGCAGCAACGCTCCCCGCGTGGCCGAGCAGAACGCCAAAACGTCCGTCGGCCCGCGCGGCTGAGGTAGCACGCCATGAATTTTTCCCAGTTCTTCATCCTGCGGCCGATCTTCGCCGCCGTGCTGTCGCTGCTGATCCTGATCGGCGGCGCCATCTCGCTGTTCCAGCTACCCATCAGCGAATACCCGGAAGTGGTTCCGCCGACGGTGGTGGTGCGCGCCAACTTCCCCGGCGCCAACCCCAAGGTGATCGGTGAAACCGTCGCCTCGCCGCTCGAGCAAGCCATCGTCGGCGTGGAAGGCATGCTCTACATGTCCTCCCAGGCGACCAACGACGGCAAGCTGACCCTGACCATCACCTTTGCCCTGGGCACCGACCTGGATAACGCCCAGGTGCAGGTGCAAAACCGCGTGACCCGCACGATGCCCACCCTGCCCACCGAGGTGCAGAGGCTGGGCGTTACCGTGGACAAGGCCTCTCCAGACCTGACCATGGTGGTACACCTGACCTCACCGGATAACCGCTACGACATGCTCTACCTGTCCAACTACGCGGCGCTCAACGTCAAGGACGAGCTGGCGCGGCTGGATGGCGTGGGCGACGTGCAACTGTTCGGCATGGGCAACTACTCCCTGCGTGTCTGGCTCGACCCGAACAAGGTGGCTTCGCGCAACCTGACTGCCACCGATGTGGTCAACGCCATTCGCGAGCAGAACCGCCAGGTCGCCGCAGGTGCCCTCGGCGCGCCGCCGTCCGATGCCGGCAACAGCTTCCAGCTGTCGATCAACACCCAGGGCCGCCTGGTCACCGAGGAAGAGTTCGAGAACATCATCATCCGGGCCGGTGACGACGGCGAGATCACTCGCCTGAAGGACATCGCCCGCGTCGAGCTGGGCTCCAACCAGTACGCCCTGCGCTCGCTGCTGAACAATCAGCCGGCCGTGGCGATTCCGGTGTTCCAGCGTCCCGGCTCCAACGCCATCGAAATCTCCGACGCGGTTCGTGAGCGCATGGCCGAACTGAAGCAGAGCTTCCCCCAGGGCATGGACTACGAAATCGTCTATGACCCGACCATCTTCGTGCGCGGCTCCATCGAGGCGGTGGTTCACACCCTGCTCGAAGCCATCGTGCTCGTGGTCCTGGTGGTGATCCTGTTCCTGCAAACCTGGCGCGCCTCGATTATCCCGCTGGCCGCCGTGCCGGTGTCGCTGATCGGCACCTTTGCGGTGATGCACCTGTTCGGCTTCTCGCTCAACGCCCTGTCGCTGTTCGGCCTGGTACTGGCCATCGGCATCGTGGTGGACGACGCGATCGTCGTCGTGGAAAACGTCGAACGGAACATCGGGCTCGGCAAGTCGCCGGTGGAGGCCACCCGCCAGGCCATGAAGGAAGTGACCGGCCCGATCATCGCCACCGCGCTCGTGCTGTGCGCCGTGTTCGTGCCCACCGCCTTCATCTCCGGCCTCACCGGGCAGTTCTACCAGCAGTTCGCCCTGACCATCGCCATTTCCACGGTGATCTCGGCCTTCAACTCGCTGACCCTGTCGCCGGCTCTGGCCGCTGTGCTGCTGAGGGACCACCACGCACCGAAGGACCGCTTCTCCCGCGTGCTGGATTCGCTGTTCGGCCGCTGGTTGTTCACCCCGTTCAACCGCATGTTCGAACGCGCTGGCGGCGGCTACGTCCGTACCGTGCGCCGCGTCCTGCGGGGCAGCAGCATCGCCATGTTCATCTATGCCGGCCTGCTGGGACTCGGCTACCTGGGCTTCTCCAGTACCCCGGCTGGCTTCGTGCCGCAACAGGACAAGCAGTACCTGGTCGCCTTCGCGCAACTGCCGGATGCCGCCACCCTGGATCGCACCGAAGCGGTGATCAAGCGCATGTCCGAGATCGCCTCCAAGCACCCGGGCGTGGAAAACACCGTGGCCTTCCCGGGCCTGTCCATCAACGGTTTCACCAACAGCCCGAACAGCGGCATCGTGTTCACCCCGCTCAAGCCCTTCGATGAGCGCAAGGACCCGTCCATGTCCGCTGGTGCCATCGCCGCCGAGCTGAACAAGCAGTTCGCGGATATCCAGGACGCCTACATCGCGATCTTCCCGCCGCCCCCGGTTCAGGGCCTCGGCACCATCGGCGGCTTCCGTCTGCAGGTCGAGGACCGCGGCAACCTGGGCTACGAGGAACTGTACAAGCAGACCCAGAACATCATCGCCAAGGCGCGCCAGCTGCCAGAGCTGAACCCCATGTCGGTGTTCACCAGCTACCAGGTCAACGTGCCGCAGGTGGATGCCGCCATCGACCGCGAAAAGGCCAAGACCCATGGCGTTGCCATCAGCGACATCTTCGACACCATGCAGGTGTACCTGGGTTCGCTGTACGCCAACGACTTCAACCGCTTCGGCCGCACCTATCAGGTCAACGTCCAGGCCGACCAGCAATTCCGCCTGGAGCCCGAGCAGATCGGCCAGCTGAAGGTGCGAAATAACCGTGGCGAGATGATCCCGCTGTCCACCTTCGTCAAGGTGGAAAACAGCGCTGGCCCCGATCGCGTCATGCACTACAACGGCTTCATCACCGCCGAGATCAACGGCGCAGCCGCGCCCGGCTTCAGCTCCGGCCAGGCCGAGGCGGCCATCGCCAAGTTGCTGGACGCAGAGCTGCCCAACGGCATGACCTACGAATGGACGGACCTGACCTACCAGCAGATCCTCGCCGGCAATACCGCGATCTTCATCTTCCCGCTCTGCGTGCTCCTGGCCTTCCTGGTGCTGGCCGCCCAGTACGAGAGCTGGAGCCTGCCGCTGGCGGTGATCCTGATCGTGCCGACCGTGCTGTTCTCCGCCATCACCGGGGTGATCCTGGCTGGTAGCGACAACAACATCTTCACTCAGATCGGCTTGATCGTGCTGGTGGGCCTGGCGTGCAAGAACGCCATCCTAATCGTCGAGTTCGCCAAGGAGAAACAGGAAGAAGGCCTGGACCGCGTCGCCGCCGTCCTGGAAGCCTGCCGCCTGCGTCTGCGCCCGATCCTGATGACCTCCATCGCCTTCATCATGGGCGTGGTGCCCCTGGTGCTGTCCTCCGGTGCCGGCGCCGAAATGCGCCACGCCATGGGTGTCGCGGTGTTCAGCGGGATGATCGGCGTGACCTTTTTCGGCCTGCTGCTGACCCCGGTGTTCTACGTCCTGATCCGCGGATTCGTCGAAAAGCGCGAAGCGCGCAAGGCCGCCCGCGCCCCGCAACTGAAGGAAGCACACGCATGATGCACAAGGCTTTCGCCCCCGCCCTGCTGGCACTGGCCCTTTCCGCCTGTGCCGTGGGCCCGGACTACAAGGCTCCCGACACCGAGCCCGCGCGGCTCGCCTCGGCGGACGCCGTGAAGGTCGATCGCGGCCGTTTCGAGAGCGTCTGGTGGCAACAGTTCGACGACCCGACCCTGAACCAGCTGGTGCAGCAGTCGTTGCAGGAAAACCGTGAGTTGCGCATCGCCTTCGCCCGTCTCAAGGCGGCCCGTGCCTTCCGCGACGATGTCGGCAACGACCAGTTGCCGGTGGTCACCGCTGGCGCCAGCGCTGAAATCGGCAAGGGCCAGCAACCCGGCGTCACGGAAGAGCGCGTCAACAGCGAGCGTTACGACCTCGGCCTGAACATGGCCTGGGAGCTGGACCTGTTCGGCCGCATCCAGCGGCAGATCGAGGCCAGCGAAGCGGAAACCGACGCGGCCCAGGCCGACCTGCAGCAGTTGCAGGTCAGCCTGATCGCCGAACTGGTGGACGCCTACGGCAACCTGCGTGGCGCGCAGCTCAGGGAGCGGATTGCACGCGAAAACCTGGAGAACCAGCAGGAGTCACGCGGCCTGACAGAACAACTGCGTGACGCGGGCGTCGGCAGCGAGCTGGATGTGCTGCGCGCTGACGGTCGTCTGGCCGCCACCGAAGCCAGCCTGCCGCAACTGCAGGCCGAAGAAGCGCGTGCCCGCAACCGCATCGCCACGCTGCTCGGCCAGCGCCCGGAACAGCTGACCGTGGACCTGTCGCCCAAGCCGTTGCCGGTGATCGCCAAGGCCCTGCCCATTGGCGATCCCGCCGAACTGCTGCGCCGCCGCCCGGACGTGCGATCCGCCGAACGCCAACTGGCCGCCGCCACCGCCGGCGTGGGCGTGGCCACTGCCGATCTGTTCCCCCGTGTGAGCCTTTCCGGCTTCCTCGGTTTCACGGCTGGGCGCGGTTCGCAGATCGGTTCC
This sequence comes from Pseudomonas sp. BN415, assembly GCF_029871195.1. Taxonomy (NCBI): domain Bacteria; kingdom Pseudomonadati; phylum Pseudomonadota; class Gammaproteobacteria; order Pseudomonadales; family Pseudomonadaceae; genus Pseudomonas; species Pseudomonas sp. BN415. Next base: position 99,315 of record NZ_SSOK01000027.1, on the reverse strand, counting down.
TCTGCTGCACGAGCCTGGGCCGTGGCCCCGACCATCTCCTGGGCGGCCTTCGACCTGGGCAGCGTCCGCGCTCGCCTGCGAGGTGCCGAAGCGGACGCCGAAGGTGCCCTGGCAAGCTACGAGCAACAGGTGCTGCTGGCCCTGGAAGAGTCCGAGAACGCCTTCAGCGACTACGGCAAGCGCCAGCAGCGCCTGGTTTCCCTGGTACGCCAGTCGGAAGCCACCCGCGCCGCCGCCGAACAGGCCGCAACCCGATATCGCGAAGGCACTGTGGACTTCCTCGTGTTGCTGGACGCCGAACGCGAGCGCCTGGCCGCCGAAGACGCCCAGGCCCAGGCCGAAGTCGAGGTCTATCGGGGCATCGTCGCCATCTACAAGGCCCTTGGCGGCGGCTGGCAGCCCCAGGCGTGACCCTCTTTTCCCTTGCCCGGCCTGTCCCGGCCGGCATTTTCACCCCGCGGGTACGAGCTCCTCGCCGCGGGGCCTTTTATTCAGGTCCGCAGGGCTCCATGGACGTTTGGCAAGAACCGACGACCAGGAAGCCTGCTGACCGCGTCAAGGATGGCAGTACCGCGTTCGGAGAAAGCTCTGGATACCCCAACCCTTGATCTCAACAGGAGACACTCCATGAAAAAGCTCATCACTTCCGCAACCTTGCTGGCCGTCGCCCTTTCCGCTGGTTCGGCCATGGCATCCGGCGGCGGCGACCGCACCATCTCCCGCTACGAGAAGCGCCTTGCGCAGATCGAGAAGCAGCAACGCGAGGCAAACGAAGCTGTTGCCCAGAAGGAACTCGCCGAAAAAGCGAAGCGTGGCTAAGCCACAAAAAAGGAGCGGGTCGCCCCGCTCCTTTGATCCACCTGCGTTGTTCAGGCTACGGGCGGCCGACGAACCTGCTGCCTGGGCCCCAGCTTGCGCCGCGCCACCAGCGTCTTGGCCGCCGTCATGTGAATGGGCCCGCCCTGATAGGTAGGCAAATCGCGCGATACCCAGTCGATACCCGTGTCGTGCCAGTGCACTTCGCCCGCGTCCAGCTTCATGTCCCGCTGCAATTCCCGGATCACCTGGCGCACGCGCGCGTCGCTGTACAAGGCTTCGTTGTCGATGGCCTTGCAGAACGATTCGCCGTCCTGCCCGGTCAGCGTGAGCAACAATGACCCGTCGGGTCGGGGCTTCACGACTACCTGGTACTGCGCAAAGGCATCATAGAAGGCAGTGAATGGCAGCTTCATTCGGAAACTCCTGTCGGATCTTGGGTTTTCGGACCTTGATCCCTGCAGTCGTCGTGCCCGTTTGCCGCTTCAGGGAATTACCTTGCGAATCAGGCATATGGAACGCAAGCGCCCAACCGCCTGCGGGTGACTTGCACGATTCCCCGCCCAACTCTCATGCAAGTTGCACGAAGCCCCGATGAAGCCGGGCTTTCCTATCGTCGACGAATCGCGTCGTGGCTTGACCGGCGCGCCCGATCCTGCGAAAAGGCTGCGCGCAAATGGCCGGACCCGACCGACGAACCAAGGAGCACATCCCATGAGTGACGAACTGCAGATAACCGATATCCAGCTGGGCAACGGCAAGGAAGTGGTCAAGGGCGCCCTGATCACCACCCAATACCGCGGCACCCTGGAAGACGGCACAGAGTTCGATTCGTCCTACAGCCGTGGCAAGCCCTTCCAGTGCGTGATCGGCACCGGGCGTGTCATCAAGGGCTGGGACATCGGCCTGATGGGCATGAAAGTGGGCGGCAAGCGCAAGCTCTTCGTCCCGGCGCACCTGGCCTACGGTGAACGCCAGGTCGGCGCTCATATCAAGCCCAACTCCAACCTGCTGTTCGAGATCGAATTGCTGGAAGTGCTGACGCGAGACGATTGATTCACCCCGGTACTGCGCAGCGACAGGCCGCAGACTTGTGGCCTGAGCCGCCGCTGGAACCGCGCAATACTGAAGAGATAACACCCTGGCAATCGTGTCACCGGCGACAGGCAGGATATCGGGCGATTCTTTCAGCAGGCTGTCGGCAACGCTTGCTGGCCCGCCCGCCATTCGCCCGGGCGGTGGACCAAGCGCGCATGTATCGACCGCAGTTCCCGCTGGGGGCGCCGGATCGCGACTGAGCCTTCCACTTTTTGGCAGTCGACAGGTAAGGTTGCCCATTCGCCCTTCAATCTCGAACAGGAAGTCCCCATGCGTGAACTGTCGGCTTTCCCCATCGCTCGCAAGTGGCCCGCGACCCAGCCAGACCGGCTGCAGCTTTACTCCCTGCCGACGCCCAATGGCGTCAAGGTCTCCATCATGCTGGAGGAGACCGGCCTGGCCTATGAGCCGCACCTGGTGAGCTTCGAGCGTAACGACCAGATGTCGCCGGAGTTCCTCTCCCTCAATCCGAACAACAAGATTCCCGCGATCATCGACCCCAACGGCCCGGATGGTCGTCCGCTGCCACTGTTCGAGTCTGGCGCCATCCTCATTTACCTGGCAGAGAAGACCGGCCAGTTGATCCCAGAAGACGCCGGCGGCCGCTATGAATGCATCCAATGGCTGATGTTCCAGATGGGTGGCATCGGCCCGATGTTTGGCCAGGTGGGTTTCTTCAACAAGTTCGCCGGCAAGGACTACGAGGACAAGCGCCCCCTCGACCGCTACGTGCAAGAGTCGGCGCGGCTGCTGGCGGTGCTCGACCAGCGTCTCGAAGGCCGGGACTGGATCATGGGCGATCAGTACAGCATTGCGGATATCGCCACCTTCCCCTGGGTGCGCAACCTGATCGGCTTCTACGAGGCAGGCGAGCTGGTGCAGTTCGAGCGGTTCGCCAACGTCAAGCGCGTACTCGAGGCCTTCCTCGCGCGTCCGGCGGTTGTGCGCGGCTTGGGCATTCCGAAGCGGGATTGATCGGATACATTGCTTTCGCGAAGGAACTCTCCCTTGCAAGCCAGGCTACCGACTTGTAGGAGCTGGCTTGCCAGCGAAACGCCGCCATTCGCTGGCAAGCCAGCTCCTACGGGCAAAGCAGCTGCCTACAGCACGGAATGAATTCAATCGTCCCCACAGGACAATTCAGCCTGATGGCGAGCTCTGCTAACGTGATGCGCACTCACTCGCGGAAGGGATTTCATGCTCGCATTCATTCAGAACCACCCACTGGTTTTCGGCGTCGCCCTGTTACTGCTCGACCTGCTGGTCTGGCGCAGCATTCCCGTCGAGCAACGCACCTGGCGAGTGCTCTGCCGCGCCGTGCTCTTCCTGCTGTTCAGCGCCCTGATCATCGATGCCGGGTTGAACCCACTGCAGCCGCCACCCTGGACCGACACCACACTCAACCTGGTGGCCACTGCCCTGGAAATCGTCTGGTGGCTCTACGGCGCCCGCACCCTGACCGTGGTGCTGGGCCTGCTGATGCCGCGCATCGGCCATGCCGGGCGCCTGCTGCAGGACCTGCTGGGCGCGGTGATCTTCCTGGTGGCGGTGGTGGCGGCGGCAGCCTATGTGATGCAGTTGCCGGTGAAAGGCCTGCTGGCCACCTCCGGGGTCATGGCCATCGTCATCGGCCTGGCCCTACAGAGCACCCTTAGCGACGTGTTCTCCGGCATCGTCCTGAACACCACCAAGCCCTACCAACTGGATGACTGGATTTCCATCGACGGCACCGAAGGCAAGGTGGTGGAAATCGACTGGCGCGCCACCCACCTGCTCACCAGCCAGGGCAGCACGGTGGTGATTCCGAACTCGGTTGCGGCCAAGACCAAGGTCCACAACTTCAGCCGCCCCTATGAGCTGACGGGCGTGTCCATAAGCCTCAGGGTCCCCACCCAGGTGCGACCGCGCCGGGTGCTGGATGCCCTGGAAAAGACGGTGCAGGGCATCAGCGTGCTGCTCACCAACCCCAAGCCAAAGGTCGCGATCAAGGGCTCGGACCTGGAGTCCGTGGAGTACGAAGCCAGCGGTTTCATCCGCACCGGCGAGAACAAGACCGAAGTCCGCAACCTGATGTACGACCTGGCGCACCGCCATCTCGAAGCCGCCGGCATAGCCTTCAGCAGCGATAGCGTGCCCCAGCCCTGGTCGCGGCCGCGCCTTCTGCTGGAAGACGTGAAGATTTTCCGCGCCTTGAGTAGCGAGGAGAAAGACGAACTCAGCCAGGTCATGGCGCCCCTGGCCTTCTCCGCCGGCCAGGTGGTGCTGGATGTCGGCGAGGTTTCCGATGGCCTGCTGGTGATAGGCACCGGCGTCATCTCGGCGGCGGTGCCGGACGGGGCCGGTATGATCGAGGCCGGTCGCATGGGGCCGGGCGAAATCCTCGGCGAAGAAGGCATCGCCAACGATGCACCGTCCCAGGCGCGATTCACCGCGCTCACCTCCTGCGTGCTCTACCGCGTCGAGCGGGACGCAATCCGTAGCTGCCTGGAGGAACGCATCGAAGTCCGCGCCGCCCTCACCCGCCTGCGCGCCTTCCGCGAGCAGGCCAGTCGCAACCTGTTGTTGCAGAAGCCCCAGGCAATCAGGAAAGGTGGCTTTCTCAGTTGGCTGCACAAGAAGGGCTGAGGGCGGAAAACCGCCCGCTCGGCACCCTCATCACCCCGGAAAGGGCGGATTCCCGCCACACTCACATGCTTCCAGGCCCTTGAACCCCGCCCCGTGAAACGATTCAGGGCCATCCCCTGATTCCGGCACGACACTTGCCTGCGCACCGCCCCTTTCGAGAAACAGAAAGGGACAGTCCCATGAAAAAACTCCTCCTAGGACTCCTATGCCTCACGGTGCTCGGCTGTGCCAAGCAACCCGAGCCGGAGAAGTCCGTCGACGTGCTGCTGATCGGCGCCGGCATCATGAGTGCCAGCCTCGGCACCTATCTCCACGAACTGGAGCCGGGCTGGACCATCGACATTTACGAGCGCCTGGACCAGGTCGCGGCGGAAAGCTCCAACCCCTGGAACAACGCGGGCACCGGCCACTCCGCCTTCTGCGAGTTGAACTACACGCCGGAAACCGCAGACGGCGGCATCGACATCAGCAAGGCCGTGGCGATCAACGAATCTTTCGAAATCTCCAAGCAGTTCTGGGCCTACCAGGTCGAACGCAACGTGCTGAGCAACCCGAAGTCCTTCATCAATAGCGTGCCGCACATGAGCTTCGTCTGGGGTGATGACAACATCGCCTTCCTCAAGAAGCGCCACGCCGCCCTGCAGCACAGCTCGCTGTTCCGTGGCATGGAGTACTCCGAGGACTTCGATCAGATCAAACAGTGGGTGCCGCTGGCGATGGAAGGCCGCCCGGCCGACCAGAAGGTCGCCGCCACCCGCATGGCTATCGGCACCGACGTGAACTTCGGCGAGATCACCCGCCAGTTGATCGACTCCCTGACCCAAAGCGACAAGGTCAAGCTGAACCTCAAGCACGAAGTACGCGACATCAAGCGCAACGATGACGGCACCTGGACCGTTACCGTGGCCGACCTCGGCAACAACGAGGCGCAAACCAGCGTCAAGGCCAGATTCGTCTTCATCGGCGCCGGCGGTGGCGCCCTCAAGCTGCTGCAGAAGTCCGGCATCCCGGAAGCCGAAGGCTATGCCGGCTTCCCGGTGGGCGGTCAGTTCCTGGTCACCCGCAACCCCGAGGTCGTCGCCCAGCATCAGGCCAAGCTCTATGGCAAAGCCTCGGTCGGCTCCCCGCCGATGTCCGTGCCGCACCTGGACACCCGCGTGATCGATGGCCAGAAAGTGCTGCTGTTCGGGCCCTTCGCCACCTTCTCCACCAAGTTCCTGAAGAACGGCTCGCTGCTGGACATGTTCAGCGCCCTGACCACCGACAACATCGGTCCGATGACCAATGCCGGCCTGGACAACCTACCGCTCAGCACCTACCTCATGGGCCAGCTGATGCTCAGTCAGGCCGACCGCATGCACGAGCTGCGTGAATACTTCCCGCAAGCGAAGGACGAAGACTGGGAACTGCTGACCGCCGGCCAGCGCGTGCAGGTGATCAAGAAGGACGCCGAGAAAGGCGGTGTCCTGCAGTTCGGTACCGAAGTCGTCAGCTCCGCCGACGGCAGCATCGCCGCCCTGCTGGGCGCCTCGCCGGGTGCCTCCACCGCTGCGCCGATCATGCTCACCGTGCTGGAGAAGACCTTCAAGGACAAAGTGCAGACGCCGGAATGGCAGGCTCGCCTGAAGGAAATCATCCCCTCTTACGGCCGCAAGCTGAACAACGACCTGGAGCTGACCAACCAGGTCCGCGCCTGGAGCAGCGAGCGCCTGCAGCTGAACTACGTGCCGGTGCTGCCCGAGGTGGCTGCGCAGTAAACGAATCGTAGGTTGGAACGCGTGCGACGAAGCCCGACAGGACTGGCCACAGCGCCGGGAAATGTTGGGCTTCGCAGGCTCAGCACCCACCTACGAGGTTTGCCCCTCAGCATGGCTGTCCGGACACGTTCATTTGAACGTGGGAAACCACATCCATGGGGCGTGATCCTGAGTCATCGGCTCTGCCTGTGACAATTGAAACGCACCGATTAGCAGGATGAAGTCGGACTTTCTGTAGGAGCGAGCTCGCGAACAGCCCGAGCACAATCTTTCGCGAGCAAGCTTGCTCCTACACGCCAGTAGCCCGGCTGCGTACACGACGCCCCCTCCCTCACCCCAATCCTCTCCCAAGGGGAGTGGGGCTGTACGTTCCACGATTGAATCGGGTTACGCCTCCCAAGCGAGCCGCAAGTCCGCCTCCGCTTCACTTTGCGCATTCCTGATATCGCCCCCTTGCCCCGCCGCCTTAACGTCGCGTCGTTCACAACAACAAGAAGGACGCGCCGCCATGCTCAGACAAGCTGTACTCCGTTGGCCCCAAATCGCCGGGCTCGGCATTTCGCTGGTGATTGCCGGCCAGTTTTCCGGATGGAACTTCGGCCTGGCCGACAACGGCTGGGCCAACATGCTCCTGGCCACCCTGTTGATGGCAGTGCTGAGCTGCGGGCTGGCGCTGTGCATCAGCGAGCTGTCCACCGCCATGCCCCATGCCGGTGGCGTGTTTGCCTATGCGCAGAGTGCCTTCGGTCCCTTCGTCGGCTACCTGGTCGGCGCCGCCTGCGCCCTGGCGCTGATTATCGGCACCGGAGCGGCCGCAACTTTCGTCGCCTCCTACATGGAGTCCGTGATCGGCTTTGGCGGCTGGCCGGTGAAGGTCGGGCTGTTCGCCCTGATCATTGGCGTGCATATCCGCGGCGTGGGCGAGGCCCTGGGCCTGACACTGTTGGCCGGCGCCATCGCTGCCGTAACCCTGTTGGTGTTCGGTGCGGCCATGCTGCCGGAGCTCGAAACCGCCAACCTGCTCGGCGAAACCGGCGGTTTCACCGCGGCCCTCAGCCTACACGGCATCTTCGCCTGCGTGCCCTTCGCCATCTGGATGTTCATTTGCATCGAGCAAGTCAGCTCCGCCGCCGAGGAAGCGGCCAATCCGGGGCACGCCATGTCGCGCGGCATCCTCGCCGCCGTCGCCACCCTGCTGCTGACGGCTGTGACGGTGCTGGTCTGCGCACCGGGCGCCGCCGGGGTGCAAACCGTGGGCGCCGCGGCGGACCCGCTGTTCGCCGCCATGACCCACAGCGGAAGTTATGACGCCTCCAGTTGGCTCGCGCGGCTGGTGGGCGCCGGGGCCATCTGCGGCCTGCTGGCGACCTTCTTCTCGGTGGTTTACTCCGCCTCGCGCCAGCTCTTCGCCCTCGCCCGCGACGGCTACCTGCCCGCATCGCTCGCCCGCACCAACCGCCGGGGATCACCCTTTGTCGCACTGCTGGTGCTGGCTGTCATCGGCCTGCCGCTGACCCTGGTCAGCCCGGAAAAGCTGCTGCTCTGTGTGGTGCTGCTGCTCTGCAGCTGCCACCTGTTCCTGTTCGCCGCCTACATCCGCATGCGTCGTACCCACGCCCACCTGCCCCGCCCCTTCCGGCTCCCGGGCGGCCCGCTGATCGCAGGCCTGGGCATGCTGCTCACCCTGGTGGTGATCTCCGCCTGCTTCCAGATGGAAGTGGAAATGCTCAGCGCCCTCGCCGCCGTGGCCGTCGCCCTGATTCTCAACTACCTGGTGCGTGCCGCGCGCATCGGCAAACCCCTCGTCTCGGAGAACCCCGACCATGTCTGAACAGGACCTCCTGCAACGCCGCTACAAGTCCATGGGCGACCAGTCGCCGTTGTTCTACGACCAACCGTTGCACCTGGTGAGTGGCCAGGGCGTCTGGCTCTACGACGAGCGGGGCAAGCGTTACCTGGACGTCTACAACAACGTGCCCTGCGTCGGCCATTGCCACCCTCGGGTGGTGGCGGCCATGGCCAGCCAGGCGGCCACCCTGAACATCCATACGCGCTACCTGAACGAGCGCATCGTCACCTATGCCGAGCGCCTGACCGCTACCTTCGACGCTTCGCTGGATTGCGCCATGTTCACCTGCACGGGCAGCGAGGCCAACGAGCTGGCCCTCCGCCTGGCGCGCTTCTGTACCGGCGGCAAGGGGGTGATCGTCAGCAGCTACAACTATCACGGCAACACCACTTGCCTGGCCGAGGTGACCACCGCCCTGCCAAGCTCCGAACCCTTCTCGCCCTTCGCCCGCGCAGTGCCGGTCCCGTGCCTGTACCGGGCGCCGGCCGGCATCAGTGCCGCTGAACTGGCCGACCAGTATGTGGCCCGCGTAGCCGAGGCCATCGCCTCGCTCAAGGCCCAGGGTGTGCAGCTCGCGGCAATGCTGATCGACACCCTGTTCGCCAACGAAGGCCTGCCGCGCATTCCCGCCGGCTACGTCGAGCGCATTGCCGCATTGGTCCACGACGCCGGCGGGCTGCTGATCGTCGACGAAGTCCAGGCCGGCTTCGGTCGCACGGGTGAGCACATGTGGGGCCACCAGGCCCACGGCGCCGTACCGGACATCGTCACCCTGGGCAAACCCATGGGCAACGGCTTCCCCCTGGCCGGGTTGGTGGCCAGCCGCGAGCGTGTCGAGGCCTTCGGCGCGCGCAACCTCTACTTCAACACCTTCGGCGGCTCGCCGGTGGCTGCCGCAGTGGGCAGCGCGGTGCTGGACGTGGTCGAGGACGAGCAGCTGCTGCGCAATGCCCGCGAAGTCGGTGCCCACCTGGCCAACGGGCTGGAGCGCCTGGCGGGCCGCCACTCGATCATCGGCGACGTGCGTGGCAAGGGCCTGTTCTTCGCCGCCGAGCTGGTGCGCGACCGCCAGCAGAAGACACCCGCGGGTGCCGAGGCACGGCGGGTGGTCAACCAGATGCGCGAGCGCGGCGTGCTGATCAGCAAGATCGGCCCCGACGACAACCTGCTGAAGATTCGCCCGCCGCTGGTGTTCTCCCGTGACGACGCGGACTTTTTCATCGACACCCTCGACACCGTCCTGGGCGAACTCTGAGGTCAGTGCCATGAGTCAATCCCTCAAACTCGACCACGAACAAGAGGTCGCCAGCCTGCATCGCCTGGCACTTGCCGCCCTGAGCCAATGGGATGGCGACTTCGTCCGCCTGGAGCTGATCAAGTACCGCGAGAACGCCGTATTCTGCGCCACCCGCAGCGACGGCCAGCGCAGCGCACTGCGTGTCCACCGCGACGGTTACCACTCCGAAGAAGCCCTGCGTTCGGAGCTCGCCTGGATGGAAGCCTTGGCCGCCGATGGCATACATGTGCCACGGATCATCCGAACCCGTGACGGCGAACACCTGGCCCAGGTGCACAGTGAGGAACTGGGTGAATCGCGCTACATCGACATGCTCGGCTGGCTGGGTGGCACCCGCATCGGCTCGGCGGAAAAGGGCCTGGAGGTAGACGCCGACCTCGCCACACTGTTCTTCGAAACCGGCGCCGTGGCCGCGCGCATTCACCAGAGTTCCTCCCGCTGGCAACAGCCCAATGCCTTCAGCCGCCACGCCTGGGACGAGGAAGGCCTGATCGGCCCACAGCCATTCTGGGGCCCGTACTGGGAACTCGACCTGCTCGACGGGGCGCAGCGCGAGCTGCTGCAGGCCACCCGCCAGGCGGCGCGCACGGACCTGCGCCGCTACGGTCGCAACCTGGATAATTTCGGCATGATCCACGCCGACCTGGTGCCGGAAAACCTGCTGCTGGACGACGCTCAACTGCACCTGATCGACTTCGACGATGCCGGCTTCGGCTGGCACATGTTCGAGCTGGCCACGGCGCTGTACTTCTGCCTGGACGATCCACGCTACGCCGAGATCGAAACGGCGCTGCTGGACGGCTACGACTCGGTCAAGACGCTCAGCCAGGCTGATCGCGCTACCCTGCCGCTGTTCCTCGCCCTGCGTGGGCTCACCTACCTCGGCTGGATCCACACCCGCCGGGAAAGCCGCACAGCCGAGGAACTGGCGCCGCTCTTGATCGGGCGCGCCTGCCAGCTGGCGCGGACCTACCTCGAACAGCGCCGCTGATCAGCCGTGGCGGTGCCTGGCAGGGATGCACAAGTGCATGGCGCGCACGGCAATGCCGGCGGCGCGGCGCTCGACCATCATGGCCGCAGCGTCCGCCGCCCGCGATCGACAGGTGACACGACATGACAGCCATAGCCCGCCACCAGGCATTCGACTCGGATGAACTCGCCGGCGCCCTCGCCGGCTGGAACCAGGACTACACCCAGCTCGGCCGTGGCCGGCTGCACGGCGAGCTCCTGCATATCCAGTTGGCCGAAGCCTCGTTCATCTACGAGCATTCCAACCTGCACCTGCACGAGAACATGACGCCCCCCGAGCACCAGGTGGTGATTGGAATTCCGCTGAAGGTCTCCGGCGACTCGCTGTTCAACGGCAGTGCCCTGTCCCTCGACACCCTGCTGGTACTGAAGGGCGGCGAGGAAATGGAGATCTGCGCCCCTGGCGAGATCGGCATGCTCGGGATGGCCGTCGACCGAGAACTGCTGGCGCGTGTGCTGGGCGGTGAAGAACAGGAGTGCCTGGAGCAGGCCCTGGCCAGGCGACGGCTGGACATTCCGGTCGCCGCCGCCCAGAGCCTGCGCCAGGACCTCTGCAGCTCCATCGGCGCGTTCGAGCGCGCCGAGCGCAACCCGCTATCGGCCGAGCACAGCAGCCTGGCGGTGATGTCGGCCCTGGGCTGCGTCGTGCAGGGGGTAGAGGAAGCCCTGCACTGCCCGACCCAACGCCCCCGCTCACTGGAGCAGCGCCGCCGTCTGGTGCTGGCAGCCATCGAGATCATGCAGGCCAGCCTCGACCAGCCGCTCTCCATCCTCGAGCTATGCCAGGCGCTGAACACCAGCCATCGCACCCTGCAGTACTGCTTCCAGCAGACAAGCCAGGCAACGCCTCGGCAATTCTTCCTTTCCCTGCGCCTGACCGAAGCCCGCCGCCGTCTCAAACAGGACCCGCAACAGAGCATCACCACCCTCGCGCTGGACCTGGGCTTCGCCAGCTCCAGCCACTTTTCCTCGCTCTACAAGCGGCTCTACGGCGAGCAGCCTTCGCTGACCGGACGCCGCACCTAGGGTTGAACCCAACCGCGCTGCAAAAGCGGTACATCCCACGCCGGTTCATCGCTGATTCGTTCCACCAGGAACTCGATCAGGGTGCGCACCTTCAGCGCCCGGCGTTGGGTGGCCGGGTAGACGGCGGAAAAGTTGAAGGCCGTCAGCGAATAGTCGGTGAGCACGGGCACCAGCCGTCCGGCCAGCAGGTCGTCGCTGGCCACCAGGGTCGGCAGGCAGACCACGCAGGTACCGGTGATGGCATAGTCGCGCAGCAGGTGGACGGAGTTGGAGCGCACCTGGCCGGTGAGGTTGAGTTCCACTTGTTCATCGCCGTTGAACACCCATTTGTTGCGCGACGGGTAGCCCTCGTAGAGCGCCACCTTGTGTGCCTGGAGGTCTGCGGGCACGGCAGGCGCGCCGTGGCGCTCCAGGTAGTTGGGGGAGGCGCAGAATAGCCGGCGGACGGAGAACAGCTTGCGCTCGATCAGGCTCTCGGCCAACGGCGGGAACATCTGGAAGGCCACGTCGAAGCCTTCCTCGATCGGATCCACCACCCGGTCGTTGACGATCACGTCGACCTCGATGTCCGGGTAGAGCTCGGTGAATTCCGCCAGCAGTCTGCCGAAATGGCCGATGGCGAAACCCGGCAGCATCTGGATACGCAGCTTGCCGGTGGGTTTGGCACGCAGGTCGCGCATCTGCTCGGTCAGGCTGTTGAAGGTCGCCACCATGTCGGCGCATTCCTTGTAGTAGGTCTCCCCGACCTCCGACAAACGCACATGGCGGGTGCTGCGGTGGAACAGCGGCGCGCTGATGTACTCCTCCAACTGCTGGATGCGATGGCTGATGACCGAGCGGGTCACGCCCAGTTGCTGGGCGGCCTTGGCGAAGTTGCCGGTTTCCGCGACGCGGACGAAGGCTTCGATGCTGAGCAGGCGGTCCATGGTGTTTTCCAGTTCCAGCGATGATCTAAATGTAGGGACACAATCAGCCGTCAGCCCGCGATCAACTTGCGCTGCATCGGGAACAGCTGCCAGCCGAAGCGTTCGCTCAACAGCCCCCAGACGCCTTGCGGTGCCTTCAGCATCATCACCACCGCCACGCAGCCGAGGATGATCATGTACAGCGCGCCGAATTCGGCGAAGCAACTGCGCAGTGCGAAGTAGATCAGGGTGCCGATCAGCGGCCCTTCCAGGGTGCCGATGCCGCCGATGATGACGATGAAGATCACCGCCGCGGTCCAGTCCTGCACGCTGAAGGCGGCGTCCGGGGAGATGCGCAGCTTCTGCAGGAAGATCAGCGCGCCGACGACGCCCGTGCAACCGGCAGCCAGCACGTAGACCAGCAGCTTGGTGCGGAACACGTTGATGCCCAGGCTCCCGGATGCCGGCTCGGAGTCGCGGATGGCCGTCAGCGCCAGGCCCTGGCGCGAGCGCAGCAGCAGGTAGACCACCAGCACCGCCGCCACGGCAATGCCCAGGGCACTGAAGTACAGCAGCATCTCGCGGCTGTCACGGCTGCTGCCGATCTGCCGCACGATGGACGCCGGCAGGCTCTGCCCGGAGCCACCGCCCAGGCTGCCCACCTGGGCCAGGCCGAGCCGGAACACCTCGGCCACCACCCAGGTGCCAATGGCGAAATAGGCACCGCGCAGGCGGAACAGCACCAGCGCCGTGGGCACTGCCAGCAGCGCCACCACCAGGCCGGAGAGAAACACCGCGGCCAGCGGCGGTACGCCCAGCTGCGACGCCAGCACGAACAGCAGGTAGCCGCCGAGGCCGACGAAGGCCTGCTGGCCCACCGAAACCATGCCGGCGTAGCCCGCCAACAGGTTCCACATCTGCGCCAGGGCCAGGTAGTAAGCGAACTCCACCACCAGCCGCAGCACCGCCCGGTCGGCCCAAAACGGCAGGGACGCCAGCACCAGCACCAGCACGCCCAGCAGCGCCAGGCCCACCTGGCTGCTGCGGGTGGCGCGCTGGACGAGGTAGGCATTGTTCATCGCATTCATCAGTCGACACTCCGGGGAAACAGGCCACGCGGGCGGAAAACCAGGATCAGCAGGAACACCAGGTGGCCGGCGAGAATTTGCCAGCCCGGATCGATACGCGCGCCCACCGCCTGGGCAACGCCGAGGATCACGCCACCGGCCAAGGTGCCCCAGAGGCTGCCGAGGCCGCCGATGATCACCGCCTCGAAGCCGTAGAGCAGGCGCGCCGGACCGACGCTGGGGTCGAAGCTGGTACGTACCGCGAGGAACACGCCGGCGATGGACACCACCGCCATCGCCAACGCCATGGCCAGGCCGAAGATGTGGCGGTTGTCGATGCCCATCAGCTGGGCCGTGTGCTGGTCATCCGAGGTGGCGCGGAAGGCGCGACCCAGGCTGGTCTTGTAGAACAGCAGCTGCAATCCGCCGATCACCAGCAGGGCGCTGCCGAACACCATCAGCGGCATCACGCCGAGGCTGAGGCCGCCCAGGGCCACGCTGGCCACTTCCAGATCGCCCTGGGAGAGTTTCTGGCTGTCGGCGCTGAAGAACTCCAGCAGCACGTTCTGCAAGATGATCGACAAGCCGAAGGTCACCAGCAGTGGCGGCAGGATGTCGTTGCCGAGGGTGCGATTGAGCAGTTGCCGTTGCAGGCCGTAACCGACCACGAACATCACCGGCACCACCAGCACCAGGCTCGCCAGCGGCGACAGGCCGAGCGCCTCGACCACCACCAGGGCCAGGTAGGAGGCCAACACGATGAAGTCGCCATGGGCGATGTTGACCAGGCGCATGATGCCGAACATCAGCGACAGGCCAACCGCGAACATGGCGTAGAGGCCGCCCAGCAGCACGCCCTGCACCAGGGTATTGAGCCATTCCATCATCGTGTCTCCGCCAGGCCGAAATAGGCCGCCTTGATCTGATCCTTGCTCACCTCGCCCGGTTTGCCGGAAAGGGAGATACGCCCTTCCTGGAAGCAGTAGAAGCGGTCAGCGACGCTAAGGGCCTGGTTGATGTCCTGCTCCACCAGGATCACCGCTGTGCCATCGGCCTTGATCGACGGCAGCGCGGCGTAGATGTCCTTGATGGTGGTCGGCGCGAGACCGAGGCTGATCTCGTCGCAAAGCAGCAGGCCCGGGCTGGACATCAGCGCGCGGCCGATGGCGACCATCTGCTGCTGGCCACCGGAGAGCGCGGTGCCGGGGCGCTTGCGCAGGTTGGCCAGCACCGGGAAGAGGCTGTAGATGCGCTCCAGGTTCCAGGCGCCCTGGCGCTTGCTGTAACCACCGATCAGCAGGTTCTCCTCGACGCTGAGCGACGGGAACAGCTTGCGGCCTTCCGGCACCAGGGCGATGCCACGCTCCAGCACCTGGTTGGCCGGCAGGCTGCCGATGTACTCGCCCTTGAAACGAATGGCGCCGGGGTCGTTGCGGATCAGCCCGGCGAGCGAACGCATGAAGGTGGATTTGCCGGCGCCATTGGAGCCGATGATGGCCAGGGTTTCCCCTTCGGCCAGGTCCAGGTCGATGCCGAACAACGCCTGGAAGTCGCCGTAGCCGGCGCGCAATTTGCGGATCGTCAGCATGACTTCAGCTCCCGATGCCCATGTAGATTTCCTGCACCTTGGGGTTGGCCATCACCGCCGTGGGCTCGCCCTCGTCCAGCTTGCGGCCGAAGTTGATCACCGCCAGGCGACCGACCACCGCCAGCAGCGCATGGACGATGTGCTCGATCCAGATGATGGCGGTGCCGGAACGGTGGATGCCCTGGATGGTGCCGACCAGCTCCAGGCACTCCGGTTCGGTGAGGCCGCCGGCGATCTCGTCGAGCAGCAGCAGTTGCGGCCGGGTGGCCAGGGCGCGGGCCATTTCCAGGCGCTTGCGCTCCAGCAGGGTCAGGGACCCGGCCAGGGCGTTGGCCTTCTTCATCAGGCCGGTGAGTTCGAGGATGTGCGCGCACCAGGCGTAGCTGTCCTTCTCCGTCTGGCCGGCGCCGAAGGTGGCGCCCACCAGCAGGTTCTCGAACACCGTCATCTTCACAAACGGGTGCGGGATCTGGTGGGAGCGGCCGATGCCGCGCTGGCAACGTTTGAACACCGGCTCGCGGGTGACGTCATCCCCCTGGAAATGGATGCGCCCGCTGTCAGGCGCCACGCCCCCGGCGATCAGGTTGAACAGCGTGCTCTTGCCGGCGCCGTTGGGCCCGATGATGCCCAGCGCCTCGCCCGGCGCCAGGGCCAGGCTGAAGTCGTCGGTCACCTTCACCGAGCCGTAGTGCTTGTGCACCTGCTCCAGTACGAGGAGTTGTTGCATGTGTCGTTACCTGTTTGAAGCTGTAGCCCGGATGCAATCCGGGGGAACCGTGGGGGACTCCCGGATTTCATCCGGGCTACGAACTGGCGGGCCGTGCGGACGAGCCCCTCTCCCTCTGGGAGAGGGAACCTGCCCGCGCTCGGACTCAACCGCCGTACGTGATCGCCTGCATCTCCCCGCCCAGGGGAATCTGCGGCGCGGTCAGGTTGCTGGTGATCACCAAGTCGTAGGTGAAGGGCCCACCCAGGCGCCACTGGCCGGACACCAGCGGGGTCTTGGCGACGTTCTTCACCGGACCGTTTTTCCAGCTCACCGGGCCGACCACGGTGTTCAGCTCGGTCTTGCGCAACGCATCACGGGTCGCCTCGGGGTTACCCACTTCCTCGGTGCGCTGGAGGATGTCCACCGCCAACTCGAACAACGCATGCACGAAGCCCAGCGGCTGGGTCCACTGCTTGCCGGTGGCCTTGGTGTAGCGCTCGGCCAGTTGCCCGGCAGTCAGTCCGTTGAGGGAGGAACTGAACGGGTGGCTCGGGCTCCACCAGATCTCCGTGGAGAGGTTGTGTCCAGCCTTGCCCAGGGTTTCCACCGCCGAGGGGAACAGCAGCGCCTTGCCCACCGACATGGCCTTGGGCTGGAAGCCCTGCTGGCGCGCCTGGGTCCAGAAAGTGGTGAGGTCCGGCGGGATGACCACGCCTGTGACGATCTCCGCCTCGGCCTTCTTGAACGCGGAAATCTGCGCGGAGAAGTCGTCTGTCAGGCTCTGGAAGCGGCCTGGGTCCACCAGTTGGAAGCCCTTCTGCGCGAGCACCGGGGGGAAGCCCAGCTTGCTGTCGCCCCAGGCATTGCCGTCGCCGTCGTTGGGGAACAGCCCGCCGATCACCTTGTTACTGCCCATGCCGCCCCACATGGCGGTGTAGGTGGCGATCACGTCTTCCAGGCCCCAAAAGAAGTGGTAGGTCCACTCAAAGCCTTCGTCCGGCTTGCCGCCGCGGGTGAAGAACCAGGGTTGCCAGGGCGCGACGGTGGAAATGCAGGGGATTTCGTTGATCTCGCACTGATCCGACACCGGGTTGGTGGTCTCCGGCGTGGACGACACCAGCATCAGGTCGACGCCGTCGGAAAGGATAAGCTCGTTGGCCACTTCGGCGGCGCGGTTAGGGTTGGACTGGCTGTCTTTGACGATCACCTCCAGGCGGCAGCGCTGGCCGCCCACGGTGATGCTGTTCTTCAACACCGAAGCGAGGTTTTCGATGATGTAGGCATCCGCTGCGGCGAACGGCGCCAGCGGCCCGGTCTGGGGGCTGACATAGCCGATTCGGATGACCTTCTCGGCCGCGAACAAGGGGCCGGAAGAAAAGCCTGCGAGCAGCGAGCCGCCAGCCACGACGCCGCTGGCCCGCAGGAAATCACGCCGGGACAGCCCGGCACCGAGGAGTTTCTTGTTGTTATCCATGACAGAGACCTCGACAGGAAGAGAAGGCCCGGCGCGGGCGCGCAAAGGGGCCCGGCCGGGATGGCAGTACGTTGGCGCCGAATCAGAAGAAGACGGTGACGTCGAAGGAGCCCACCAGCTGGCTATCTTCGCGGCCGCCGCCAAAGGCATCGCGACCGCTGCCGCTATGGATGTCGTAGCGCAGCTCGGGGCGCAGGCGGACGTTGGGCACCGGCGTCCAGGCCAGGTTGGTGGTGAAGCCGTAGAAACTGCCCCAGCTCGGATCGGGGATGCCGGTTTGCGGATCGATGTTGGCCATCACCACATGCACCGGCGCGTCGGTGTAGAACCACTCGGCGCGGCTGTTCCACATCAGGTTGTCACCCAGGCGGTGGTACCAGTTGACGTCGGTGCCGTACCAATGGGCGTTGCCCTTGTTGGCGAATGCGGCGAAGGCGGCGTCTTCCTGTTGCCCGTAGTTGAACTCCACCGCCACCCGGTTGCGCTCGTCGAGCACATGGGAAACGGTCAGGTAGGAGGCGTAACGGGTCAGATCCTGGTCATCGGTCCCGGCAGGAATCGGCGAACCGCAGGCACACTCGGCGAAGCTGTCGCCAGCGCCATTACCGTAGATGTTTTCCCAGTCGACCCAGGTGCGGAAGTCCGCCGAGCGCCAGCGCAGGTTGGCGATGACATCCGGGTCGCCGTTGGGGTCCTGCATGTTGTTCCAGCCCTGCACCACACCCAGCTCGAAGCCGAGCATGCTGCCGCCCTCTTCCTGCGGCAGCTTGAAGGAGTAGAGCGCGCCCGTGTGCTTGGCCGGGCCATGCATGAAGGAATAGGTGTGGCTGTAGAAGTCCGTCGGCGCCGGGCTCGGCAGAGCGAAGCCGATCTCGTTCTCCAGTGGGGTGTGGAACACACCGAGCATCAGGTTGGAGCCGCCGAGAACCGGGATGTAAAAGTCCAGGTAGGCCTGGGCGATGTTGAAGTTCTCGTCATTGGCGTCGGCCGAACGGTTGACGCCGAGGTCTTCGTCGAAACCGTAGGTCTTGAAGAAGCGCGCATCCTTGCCGTACAGCGCGGTGACATTGAAGCCCCAGTCGGCTTCCTGCGGCATCGGGCCAGGGAACGGGCCGACACGACCGACCACATTGCCCTTGGGGGTTTTCTCGATGGCCAGGGCGAACTGGTTGAGGTTGAAGCCTTCATCGTTGTTGAAGAAGGCCTGTTTGCTCACGTCGTCACTGCCGTTGTCGTTGTAGATCCAGCCGGCCTGGCCCCAGCCATGGACCTTGATGCCGTAGTCCTTTTCCAGCCCGTCGCCGAAGGCGCTGCGGAACAGCGAACCGGACGGGCCCGGCTCGGCAGCCTGGATGTGAGCGGGGAACAGCGCTGCGGCCGCCAGGACCGGAGCGAACAGGGAGGACGCGGAAAGATGCTTGCGAGGAATCATGGCAGCTACCTTGTTGTTATTAGTCAGCCTGATGCGGACACGCCCCGCTGGCAGTGCGGGCCTGGCTGTCCGGTTGGGTCGCAAGCTACAAGCGGCCCTCCTCACCAACAATTCCGGTTTCGGCGATTTGAGTGTTTGCGAATCGAGAACAATGACGCGCGCTCCTGAGCTAGAGCGGCCGGGGAGGAAAAGGGGTGACGCGGGGTGGGCGGTTATCGGACGGAATTGGCGGGGTATCGTTGAGCGGCGGCATCCCCCTTTCCTTGTGGAGGGAATTCATTGGCTGTGTCTGCGTTAGCGGTTGCGAGAGATATACCAACGGGCCAGGAGCCAGCTCCTACGGGCAATGCAGCAGCCTGCAACACATAACGCAGACATGGCCAATTCATTCGCCGAGCAGGCCCCACAGGGAAAGCGTTCAACGCGTCCTGCGCAGCGGCTCCAGCAACGGCTTCAAGCCGTTGTGGTCGATCTCCTGCATCAGCATCAGCAGCCGTCCGATCTCGCCCTTGGGGAAGCCCTCGCGGGCAAACCAGTTGAGGTAGTGCCCGGGCAGGTCGGCAATCAGGCGGCCCTTGTACTTGCCATAGGGCATTTCGCGGGTGACCAGGAGCAACAGGTCTTCGGGCTTCATCGGGCGGCCTTGCGGGGGGAGAAAACGGCGATTGTCGCAGAGCCCGGGCTCAGGCATCCACCGGCGCGCCCAGCAGGCCGAACTCGGCCGGCACCTTGACGTAGAACAGCGTCACGCCCTCCTCCTCCAACCGCTGCAGCAAGGCGTCGCACTCGGCATCGCTGAGTGCCATGACGATCAGCATCGGCTGGTCGGCCATCTCGAAGAAGTGTTGGGAATGGAGGTGTTTGGTATGGCCGAACCCTTCGATTCCGGAGACCAGGGTCGCACCGCGCAGGCCCATGTCCATGGCCAGGCCAACGACCCAGTCGGCCAGCATCTTGCCTTGGTGACGACGGTTCTGCTGGGTGTAGAGCGTGAGCTGGTAACCCTTCATTTCAACCTCCATCCGATCACACGATGCCGCCATTGACCCTGAGCGTCTGGCCATTGACCCAGGCGCCTTCCGGTCCGACCAGGAAGGCCACCAGGTTGGCGATGTCCTCCGGGTTGCCAAGGCGCTCCAACGGGGCCTGCTTGGTCAGGCGCTCCACCAATTCAGGGGGCTTGCCGTCAAGGAACAGGTTGGTCGCCGTCGGCCCCGGTGCCACGCAGTTGACCGAAATGTTTCGTCCGCGCAGCTCACGGGCGAAGATCGTGCTCATGGTTTCCACCGCGGCCTTTGAAGCAGCGTAGATGGCGTAGCCCGGCAGGCTCAGGCTCACTACGCTGCTGGACAGGTTGACGATTCGCCCGCCACTGTTCAGGCGCGTCGCCGCCAGCTTGAGGGTGTTGAACGTGCCGCGGGTATTGATGGCGAACAGACGGTCGTAGAGCGCCATGTCGGTATCGGCCAGGGATACCAGCCCCGGCTGGATGACACCGGCATTGTTGATCAGGATGTCGATCCCGCCGAATTCCATCTCCGTCTGGTCGAAGAGCACTGCCACCGCCACCGGGTCGCTGATGTCGGCCAGTATCGGGTAGGCCTGGCCACCGGCCAGTCTGATGTCTTGCACCACTTGCTCCGCAGCTTCCGGCCGTGAGGCGTAATTGACCACTACCTGGATGCCTTCGGCGGCAAGGCGCCGCGCTATGGCGGCACCGATGCCCCGAGAAGCCCCAGTGACAATGGCGGTTCTGGCAGGTTGAGGCATGTAGTTCTCCTCGCCAGGCTCTCGAGGCCGCGGCTGGTGCCGCGTGCAGGGCCTTTCCAGTGGTATAGCCGGAGTTGGAGCCGCGTGCGGAACCGGCTATCAGCGAGGTACGAAAGTCTGTCCCCTGTAGGGGCGAACTCATTCGCCCCTACAGGAATCCTTCACCTTGGGAGATGCAGCGGTCAGGGCGTCGCTTCGGAGTCCGAGTCCACCTGTTCCAGCCGCCCTTGCTCCCAGCCACCGCCCAGGGCGGCGATGAGCTGGACGCTGGTGGTCAGGCGGGTGCCCATCAGGGTCAGCACCGTGCGTTCGTTGCTCAGCGCCGTGGCCTGGCTGGTGACCACGCTGTTGTAGTCCACGGTGCCAGCCTTGTACTGGTTGGTGATCAGGCGCAGGGCTTCGCGGGCGGCGTCGAGGGCTTCTTGCTGCACGCCACTCTCCTCTTCCAGCACGTCGAGCTGGACCATGTAGTCCTCGGTTTCGCGGAAGCTGTCGAGCACGGTCTGCCGATAGACGGCCACGGTCTGGTCGTAGCTGGCTTCGGCCTGGGCCACCTGGGAGCGGATCAGGCCGCCGTCGAACAGGGTCATGGCGAACTCCGGGCCAATGGACCAGAAACGGTTCGGGGTGGTGATCCAGTCGTGCAGGCTGCCGCTGCGATAACCGCCAGCTGCGCTCAGGCTGAGGCTGGGGAAGTAGGCCGACTTGGCCACGCCGATCTGGGCGTTCGCGGACATCACGTTACGCTCGGCCGAGGCCACGTCCGGGCGGCGTTCCAGCAACTGCGAGGGCAACAGCGTCGGCACGGTCGGCAGCGCCGGCACGCTGTCCACTTCGGCCAGGCTGAATTCGGCGGGCGTCAGGCCCACCAATACGGCAATGGCGTTTTCCAGTTGCGCGCGCTGGTACTTGAGGTCGATGGCCTGGGCCTGGGTGCTTTTCAGTTGGGTGGTGGCCTGAGCCACGTCGGCACGGGTGACGATGCCGGCCTTGTACTGGTTCTGAGTCAGGGTCAGGGCACGCTGGTAGCCGGCGACGGTGGCATCCAGCAGGCGCTTCTGGGCGTCCAGCACGCGCAGTTGCAGGTAGTTCTGCGCCAGCTCCGATTGCAGGCTGAGACGTGCGGCGGCGAGGTCGGCGGCACTGGCCTGCATGCTCGCGGTGTCGGACTCCAACTGGCGGCGCAGCTTGCCCCAGAGGTCGATTTCCCAATTCACGCCAAGACTGGCGTCATAGCTCTTGGAAACGCCGCCGCCACCGGAGCTGGTGACCGTGGAGCCGTCGGACAGGCGCACCGTGCTGTCGCCTCCACCCTGGCCCGAGCGGGTCTTGCCGGCGTTACCGGTCACCGAAGGGAAGAACGAGGCACGGGCGCCACGAGCCAGCGCCTGGGCCTGCCGGTACTGGGCGACGGACTGCGCCAGGGTCTGGTTGGAGGTTTCCAGGCGCTGCTGCAGGTCGTTGAGGGTGGCATCGCCGTACAGCTCCCACCAGCGGCCACGGTGCTCCAGGTCAGCCGGGCTGGCCAGGGACCAACCTTCGGCATGTTTGAACTGCACGGGCACGCTCTGCTCCGGACGCTTGTAGTCCGGGCCGATGGCGCAACCGCCGAGCAGCAGGCCGGCAAGGGCCAGGGCCAGGGCGCGACGCAGGGGTTTCAGAGAAGTGGCGGCGGTGTTCATAGGGGTGTTTCCAGAGCGGCGTCGGTGCGCACGCCACGCCAGCGGTTGAAGCGATGGCGCAGACGGTCGAGGTAGAGGTAGACCACGGGGGTCGTATAGAGGGTCAGCAACTGGCTCAGCACCAGGCCGCCGATGATGGCCACGCCCAGTGGCTGGCGCATCTCCGCGCCCTCGGTGCCGCCGATCAGCAGCGGGACGGCGCCGAGGATAGCGGCAATGGTGGTCATCAGGATCGGCCGCAGGCGCAGCAAGCAGGCCTGGCGGATGGACTCGTCCGGGGACATGCCCTCCTGGCGCTCCAGTTGCAGGGCGAGGTCGATCATCATGATGGCGTTCTTCTTCACCACGCCGATCAGCAGGAACAGCCCCAGCAACGAGATCAGGCTGAACTCCCCGCCCGTGAGCAGGATCGCCAGCAGCGCGCCGACACCGGCCGACGGCAGCGTGGAGAGAATGGTCAGCGGATGGATGTAGCTCTCGTAGAGGATGCCGAGTACCAGGTACACCAGCACCAGGGCCGCGAGGATCATCCACGGCTGGTTTTGCTGGGTGCTCTGGAAGGCGTCGGCACTGCCGCCCATGCGCGCGATCACCGAGCTGGGCAGGCCGATGGCGGCCACCGCTTTCTCGATCGCCACGGTGGCCTGGTCGAGGCTGATGCCAGGTGCCAGGTCGAAGGCAATGCTCTCCGAGGCGAACTGGCCCTCGTGGTTGACCCGGTCTTCTTCCAGGCTGCGTTCGTAGCGGGCGAAGCTGGACAGCGGCACGCGCTGGCCGTCGGCGGTGATCAATTGGACCTGCTTGAGGGTTTCCGGGTCCTGGGCATATTTCGGGTTGACCTCCATCACCACCTGGTACTGGTTGAGGCTGTCGTAGATGGTGGAGATCTGCCGCTGGCTGTAGGCGTTGTTCAGCGCCGAGCTGACCATGGCCATGTCGATGCCAAGGCGCTTGGCCGTGTCGCGATCCACCTGCAGGGTGATCTGCTGGGCGCCCTCCCCTTCGTTGGCGTCGATGGCGGTGAGTTCAGGCAGCGACTTGAGCGCGGCGGTGACCTTTGGCAGCCAGGTACGCAGGTCCGACAGCTCGCCGGTCTGCAGCACGTACTCGTACTGCGAGCTGCGCTGCTCGCGACCACCACCGAACTGCAGGTCCTGGTCGGCCATCAGCATCAGCCGACCGCCGGGCACCTTGGGCAGGTTGGCGCGCAACCGTTCGATGACTTTCTGCGCCGACACCTTGCGTTCGGCAATGGGCTTGAGGCGCACGATCATGAAGGCGTTATTGATTCCGCCGCCACCGCCGATGAAGCCGGCGACACTCTCCACGGCCGGGTCTTGCAGCACGGCGCGACGGAAGATTTCCATCTTCGGCTGCATCACAGTGAAGGACAGTCCGTCGTCGCCACGGATGAAGCCGATCAACTGGCCGGTGTCCTGCTGCGGCAGGAAGGTCTTGGGCACCAGCACATAAAGGGCGATGTTGCAGGCAATGGTCAGCAGCAGGCTGGCCAGGGTCAGGCGCGGGTGACGCAGGGCGATACCCAGGGTACGGTCATAGGTGCCGACCATGCGTGTGTGCAGCGCCTCGCTCCAGCGCTGCAGACGGCTGTCCTGGTCCGGCACGTGGGGCTTCAGCCAGCGCGCGCAAAGCATCGGTGTCAGCGTCAGGGACACCAGCAGCGAGACCAGGATGGCCACCGCCAAGGTCAGGGAGAACTCGCGGAACAACCGGTCGATGATCCCGCCCATGAAGAGGATGGAGACGAACACCGCCACCAGCGAGAGGTTCATCGACAGCAGGGTGAAGCCCACTTCACGGGTGCCCTGCAGCGCGGCCTTGAAGGGTGCCATGCCGTTATTGATGTGCCGCGAAATGTTCTCCAGCACCACGATGGCGTCGTCCACCACCAGCCCGGCGGCGAGGATCAGCGCCATCAGCGACAGTACGTTGAGCGAGAAGCCCATCAGGTACATCACGGCGAAGGTGCCCACCAGCGAGACCGGCACCGCCAGCGCCGGAATCAACGAGGCGCGCAGGTTACCCAGGAACAGGTAGACGACGAGGATCACCAGGGCCACGGCGATCAGCAGGGTGCGTTCAGCTTCGTGCAGGGTGGCGCGAATCACCGGCGAGCGGTCCATGGCCAGGTCCAGCTTGACGCTGGCCGGCAGCACGGCCTGTAGCGCCGGCAACTGCTGCTTGATGCTTTCGATGGTCTCGATGATGTTGGCGCCGGCCTGGCGGTTGATCACCAGCAGCACGGCGGAGTCGTCATTGAAGAAGCCACTGTTGTAGCGGTCTTCCACCGCGTCGCGGACCGTGGCCACGTCGCCCAGGCGCAGCGCGGCGCCGTCCTGGTAGCGGAGGATCAGCGGCGCGTAGTCGGCGGCCTTCTCCAACTGGTCGTTGGCGCCCACCTGCCAGTGGCGGCCGGCGTCTTCCACCGCGCCCTTGGGACGACGCTGGTTGGCGGCAGAGATGGTGCTGCGCACGTCGTCCAGGGCGAGGCCGTACTGGTTCAGCAGTTGCGGTTCCAGCTCCACCCGCACGGCGGGCAGGGAGCTGCCGCCGATCTGTACTTCTCCCACGCCCTTAACCTGGGACAGGCTCTGGGCCAGAATGGTGGACGCCAGGTCATAGAGCTGGCCCTTTTCCAGTACGTCGGACGTCAGCGACAGCACCATGATCGGCGCCTGGGACGGGTTGACCTTCTTGTAGGTGGGCATGCTGCGCATGCCGCTGGGCAGCAGGTTGCGCGAGGCGTTGATGGCCGCCTGCACATCGCGGGCGGCGCCGTTGATGTCTCGGTCCAGGTCGAACTGCACGATGATCCGCGTCGAGCCCTGGCTGGTGCGGCTGGTCATCTGGTTGATGCCGGCGATGGTGCCGAGTGAACGTTCCAGCGGCGTGGTGACGCTGGACGCCATGATCTCCGGGCTGGCGCCGGGCAGGCTGGCCTGCACGGTGATCACCGGGAAATCCATCTGCGGCAACGGCGATACCGGCAGCAGGCCGAAGCTGACGCTGCCCAGCAGCAGGATCGCCAGGCTCAGCAGCATGGTGGCCACCGGGCGGTGGATGAAGGGGGCGGAGAGATTCAACGACTGACCTCCGCGCGGAGCGCGGCTGCCCTCACCCCAGCCCTTTCCCGCACGCGGGAGAGGGAGCAGAAGCGACTCATACCGCCACCCCCGCCGCGCTGCGGCCGGTGAAGCGGCGGGACAGGCGGTCGAAGGCCAGGTAGATCACCGGGGTGGTGAACAAGGTCAGCACCTGGGAGAGCAGCAGGCCACCGACCATCACCAGGCCGAGCGGCTGGCGCAGTTCGGCGCCGGAACCGGTGGCGAGCATCAGTGGGATGGCGCCGAACAGGGCCGCCAGGGTAGTCATCAGGATCGGCCGGAAGCGCAGCAGCGCGGCCTGGTAGATCGCGGCGTCCGGCGACATGCCCTGGTGCCGCTCTGCCTCCAGGGCGAAGTCGATCATCATGATGGCGTTCTTCTTCACGATGCCGATCAGCAGGATGATGCCGATGATGGCAATCAGGCCGAGGTCATTGCCGGTCAGCAACAGTGCCAGCAAGGCGCCGACGCCCGCCGACGGCAGCGTGGAGAGGATGGTCACCGGGTGGATGTAGCTCTCGTAGAGCACGCCCAGCACGATGTACATGGTCACCACCGCCGCCAGGATCAGCAGCAGCGTGCTCGACAGCGACGCCTGGAAGGCTGCCGCCGCGCCCTGGAAGCGGGTCTGGATGCCTTCGGGCAGGCCGATGTCGTGCTGTACCCGTTCGATCACCGCCACCGCCTCGCCCAAGGCAACGCCCGGTGCCAGGTTGAAGGACAGGGTCACCGCCGGGAACTGGCCAATATGGTTGATCGCCAGTTGCGCCTGGCGCTCTTCCACCCTCGCCAGGGCGGAGAGCGGCACCTGGGTGCCGGCGCTGGTGGCGACGTGGATCTGTTGCAGTGCCTGCGGACCGATGACCTCGCCTGCGGCGGACTCCAGCACCACGCGGTACTGGCTGGCCTGGGTGAAGATGGTGGAGATCTGCCGCTGGCCGAACGCGTCGTAAAGGGCGTCGGTGATGGCCGAGATTTCCACGCCCAGGCGACCGGCCATGTCACGGTCGATGTTCAGGTAGACCTGCAGGCCCTTGTCCTGCAAGTCGCTGGCCACGTCGGAGAGTTCCGGTTGCTGGCGCAGCGCGTCCACCAGCTTGCCGGTCCACTCGTTGAGCAGGTCGGCGTCGGGGGATTCCATACTGAACTGGAACTGGGTGCGGCTGACCCGGTCCTCGATGGTCAGGTCCTGCACCGGCTGCAGGTAGAGGCGAATGTCGCTCTGCTTGTCCAGTTCCGGCTGCAGCCGCTGGATCACTTCACTGGCGGTCACGTCACGCTCGCCGTGGGGCTTGAGGTTGATCAGCATGCGGCCGCTGTTGAGGGTGACGTTGTCGCCATCGACGCCAATGTAGGAGGTCAGGCTGGCCACGGCCGGGTCCTTGAGGATCAGCGCGGCGACCTTCTGCTGGCGCTCGCTCATGGAGCGGAACGAGACCGACTGCGGCGCTTCGGTGATGCCCTGGATCACGCCAGTGTCCTGCACGGGGAAGAAGCCCTTGGGCACGGCCAGGTAGAGCACCACGGTCAGCGCCAGGGTACCAACGGCCACCAGCAGGGTCAGGCCCTGGTGCTTGAGCACCCAGGTCAGGCCCCTGCCGTAGTAGTTGATCATGCCGTCGATGAAGTCGCCGCTGGCCTTGTAGAAGCCCCCTTCCTCTTCCTTGCTTTCGCGCTTGAGCAGGCGCGCGCACATCATCGGCGTCAGGGTCAGGGAGACCACCAGCGAGATCAGGATGGCCACCGCCAGGGTGATGGCGAACTCGCGGAACAGCCGGCCCACCACATCCGCCATGAACAGCAGCGGGATCAGCACCGCGATCAGCGAGAAGGTCAGGGAAATCAGGGTGAAGCCGATCTGCCTGGCGCCCTTGAGCGCGGCATTGAGCGGCGTCTCGCCCGCTTCCAGGTGACGGGCGATGTTCTCCAGCATGACGATGGCATCGTCCACCACGAATCCGGTGGCGATGGTCAGCGCCATCAGCGTCAGGTTGTTGATGGAGAAGCCGGCCAGGTACATCACCGCGAAGGTGCCCACCAGGGACAGCGGCACGGCGATGGACGGAATGATGGTGGCACTCATGCGACGCAAGAACAGGAAGGTCACCATCACCACCAGGGCGATGGCGAGGAACAGTTCGTGCTGCACGTCGGTGATCGCAGCGCGGATGGTCTGGGTGCGGTCGGTAAGCACCACGACACTGATGCCCGCCGGCAGGTTGGCATTGATCGCCGGCAGCAACGCCTGGATGCGGTCCACCACGTCGATGACGTTGGCGCCCGGCTGGCGCTGGATGTTCAGCAGCACCGCTTCGTTCTGGTTGGCCCAGGCAGCGAGGCGCTCGTTCTCTGCGCCGTCGACTATCTCGGCAACGTCCTTCAAGCGGAGGGCCGCGCCGTTGTTGTAGGCGAGGATGAGATTGGCGTACTCCTCGGCGGACTTCAGTTGGTCGTTGGCGTCCAGCATGGACACGCGGGTCGGGCCGTCGAAGTTGCCCTTGGGCTGGTTGACGTTGGAGGCACCAACCAGGCTGCGTACATCCGACAGGTTCAGGCCATTGGCCGCCAGGGCTTCAGGGTTGACGCGAATTCGCACGGCCTGGCGCTGGCCCCCGGCGATGCTGACCATGCCGACGCCGTTGATCTGCGCCAGCTTCTGCGCCATGCGCGTGTCCACCAGCGTATGCAGCTTGGGCAGCGGCATGGTCTTCGAGCTGATGGCCAGGGTGAGTACCGGGGTATCCGCCGGGTTGACCTTGTTGTAGACCGGCGGTGCCGGCAGGTCGCTGGGCAACAGGTTGGTGGCCGCATTGATGGCCGCCTGCACCTCCTGCTCGGCGACGTCCAGCTTCACTTCCAGGCTGAAGCGCAGGGTGATGACCGACGCCCCGCCGGAGCTGGTTGAGGACATCTGGGTCAGCCCGGGCATCTGCCCGAACTGGCGCTCCAGCGGTGCGGTGACCGCACTGGTCATCACGTCCGGGCTGGCACCCGGATAGAGCGTGAGGACACGGATGGTCGGGTAGTCCACTTCCGGCAGCGCGGAAACCGGCAGCAGGCGGTAGGCGATCAGGCCGGCGAGGAGGATCGCCAGCATGCTCAGGGTGGTGGCGACCGGCCGCAGGATGAACAGGCGAGAAAGGTTCATACGCCGCCTTTCGCGTCCTGGCCTTCAGGCTTGGCGCCCTGGAGTTGTTCGGAGGGCTGAACGGGAACCTCGTCCGCGTCATGTACCACTTCCACGTCGCTGCCGTCGCGCAGGCGGTCGGTGCCTTCCAGCACCACGCGCTCACCGGGTTGCAGGCCGCTTTTGACTACCGTGCGTTCGCCGTCGTCCGGGCCGATTTCCAGCTTGCGCACCTTGACCTTCTTCTCGCCGTCCATCACGTAGGCAAAGGTGCCCTGGCTGCCGAACTGCACGGCAGCCGAGGGGATGAGCACCGCCTGCGGCAACAGCTCGGCACGCAGGCGAATGTTGACGAACTGGTTGGGGAAGAGGGCTTCATCTTCGTTGGCGAAGCGGGCCTTGAGCTTGAGGGTGCCGGTGGTGGTGTCGATCTGGTTGTCCAGGCTCTGCAGCACGCCTTCGGCCTGCTTGACCTTGTCGCCACGATCCCAGGCTTCGACCACCAGGGATCGGCCGGCGCGGAACGGGCCGACCACGGCCGGCAGCTGCCCCTCGGGCAGGGTGAAGGCAACGCTGATGGGTTTGGTCTGGGTAATGACCACCAGCGGCGTGGTGTCGCCACTGCTGACCAGGTTGCCCAGGTCCACCTGGCGCAGGCCAAGGCGGCCAGCGATGGGCGCGCGCACCTGGGTGAAACCGAGGTTGAGCTTGGCCTCGGCCACCGCGGCCTCGTTGGTCTTGATGGTGCCGCGATACTGCGCCACCAGGGCTTCCTGTGTATCCAGGGTCTGCTTGGCGATGCTGTCTTCGGCGTAGAGGCCCTTGTAGCGGGCCAGGTCGATCTCGGCGTTCTTCATTTGCGCGCGGTTCTGCGCCAGGGTGCCTTCGGCTTGTTGCAAGGCGACCTGGTAAGGACGCGGGTCGATCACCGCCAGCAGGTCGCCGGCCTTGACCTGTTGACCTTCCTCGAACTGCAACTTGACCAACTCGCCGTCGACACGGCCACGCACATTCACCGTGTTCAGCGCAGTCACCGTGCCCAGCGCCCTGAGGTAAACCGGGAAGTCGCCCTGGGTGATGGTTGCCACGCGCACCGGTACCGGTCCTGAGAAGGCACCAAAGCCAGGACGGCCCGGCCCTCCCCGGCCGCCCTCGCCGCTGGGCTTGGCGGCGGTTTCCGGCCAGAGCCACCAGATCAGCACCAGAAGCGCGAGCAACGCGAAGGCGATGGTCAGCCAGTGACGAAGGGAACGGGATTTCGGGGTCTTGTCAGTAATCGGGGACATGATTCAGGTCGAAGTCTGCGAGAGCGTGAACGATAAGCAGTTGAAAGCAGAAGGCAAAGTCTATTTACCGGCTATTTACCTAGTGCTTACGCCACTTACTATGCTTACTGACCTGCCACCGCAACGCGATGGCAGCGCCAGAATCGACTTCACCGGGCCAGGGAGTGTTCCGTGTTCGAAAATCTCAGGCGGCATTTCGCCGCCCTTACCACCCGCGCCGAGTTCCATTCCCTGCGCATCGTCCGGCAGACCGCCGAACAGGCCATGCTGCGCCGTGGCGTGGCCGAGCCACCGTCACTGAGCCAGGACCTGGGCGCCATGCTCAGCGTGCGCCTGGCTGGCGTAGAGGCTTATGCGGCCACCGCCGACCTCAGTCCCGCCGGCCTGCAACGGGCGTTGAACAAGGCCGAGGCGCTCGCCAGGCAAATTGCCCGCTACGCCCTGGTCGACCAGAGCCGTCTGGAGCCGCCACAAGCCAGTGCCCGCTATCAGTCCCCGGGACTGGACCAGCCCTTCCCCAGCCTCGCCGAACGTTTCGAGCTGCTGGCCGAGGAGTCCGCGCGCATTCCCGACGACCCGCGACTGGTCAGCTGGAACCTCTACCTGGACAGCCAGCGGCACGAGCAGCTCTACCTCAACAGCGCCGGCGCCGAACAATGGCAGGACCTGCGCTTCACCTACCCCGGCATCAGCGTTACCGCCTTCGATGGCAGCGACAGCCAGACGCGCAGCTTCGGCGGCTATGGCAGCGGCCAGCAAGGCGGTGGCGAAGTGCTTCAGCGCCTGGGCTTCGGCGGCGCCGCGGCGCGGGTAGCGGACGAAGCCCTGCAACTCCTGCTGGCACCCAACACCCCCGGCGCAATCGCCGACCTGCTGCTGATGCCGGACCAGATGATGCTGCAGATCCACGAATCCATCGGCCACCCGCTGGAGCTGGACCGCATACTCGGTGACGAGCGCAACTATGCCGGCACCAGCTTCATCGGCCTGGACGATTTCGGTCGCTACCAGTACGGCTCGGCGTTGCTGAACATCAGTTTCGACCCTGGCATTCCCGAAGAGTTGGCCAGCTACAGCCACGATGACGACGGCCAGCCGGCCTGCAAGGAAATGCTCATCAAGGACGGACGCCTGCTACGCCCCCTGGGCGGTGCGCTCTCCCAGCAACGCAGCGGCCTGCCCGGAGTCGCCAACAGCCGGGCGAGCAACTGGAACCGTGCCCCTATCGATCGCATGGCGAATCTCAACCTGGAGCCTGGCGACCAGAGCCTGGCGCAACTGATCGGCGGCATCGAACGCGGCGTGCTGATGAGCACCAACCGCTCGTGGTCCATCGACGATGCCCGCAACAAGTTCCAGTTCGGCTGCGAATGGGGCCGCCTGATCGAGAATGGCGAGCTCAAGGGTGTGGTGAAGAATCCCAATTACCGGGGTGTGTCGGCGCACTTCTGGCGCAGCCTCGCCGCCGTGGGTGACGCCAGTACCTTCGAGGTCCATGGCACGCCCTATTGCGGCAAGGGCGAACCCAACCAGGTGGTGCGCGTGGGCCATGCCGCGCCCGCATGCGTCTTCAGACAGGTGGAAGTCTTTGGAGGAGCCCAGTGATGGCCGACGCAGAATCCCGCTTTACCGCCCTGGCCGAAAGCCTGGGCGCCAGCCTGCAGGCCGGCGAGGACTTCAGCCTCTGGTACAGCGCCGAGGAGTCCGAGTTCATTCGTTTCAACAAGGCCCAGGTGCGCCAGGCCGGCCACGTGACCCAGGCCATCGGGCGCGTGCGGCTGATCCGTGACGACCGCAGCGCGGAGATCGCCGTCACCCTCAGCGGTGACCTGGAAAGCGACCGCCAACACTTGGCCGAGGGGCTGGTGCAACTGCGACTGGTCATCGGACAGTTGCCACCGGACCCTTACCTGCAACTGGAACGCTCCGCCTGGCATCGGCGTGTAACAGACGAAACCGCCCTCCCCGACTGCGCCAGCGTGCTGGCCGAGATCGACGCCGTCGCCAGCGGCCTCGACCTGGTGGGCATCTACGCCTCCGGCCCGCTGTACCGTGGCTTCGCCAACAGTTTTGGCGCCTTCGGCTGGCACGCTGCGCACTGTTTCAATTTCGACTGGAGCCTGTTCCACGCCAACCACCAGGCCGTGAAAGCCGATTACGCCGGCTCGCACTGGGACGGCGCCGAATTCGCCAGCCGCTTCGCCCATGCACGCCAGCAACTGGAGCACCTGGGCAAGCCGGTTCGCCACCTGCAACCCGGCAACTACCGCGCCTACCTGGCCCCGGCGGCACTCGACGAAGTACTGGGCATGCTGTCCTGGACCGGGTTCTCCGCCCGCGCCCTGGCCAACAAGGAAAGCCCCCTGCAACGCCTGCAGGATGGCAGCGCCCGCTTCAGCCCGTTGCTGAACCTGGACGAGCAGGTAGCCGGCGCCCTTGCCCCGGCTTTCGGCCCGGAAGGGGCGCCACGTAGCGACGTGGCCCTGATCCGCAACGGGATGATGACCGGACAACTGATCTACCCCCGCAGCGCCCGCGAATACGGCCTGGAAGCGAATTGCGCCGACGCCAACGAATCCACCCAGTCGCTGGTGATGGGCGCCGGCAACCTGCCTCTGGACAGCGTGCTGGAACGTCTGGGCACAGGCCTTTACATCGGCAATCTCTGGTACCTGAACTGGTCGGATCTACCCGCCGCACGCATGACCGGTATGACCCGCTTCGCCACCTTCTGGGTGGAAGACGGCCAGATCCAGGCCCCGGTGGACACGATGCGCTTCGACGACAGCCTGTTCAGCCTGCTCGGCGAGCATCTGGAAGACCTGACACTGGAGCGCCAGCTGAGGCTGTCCAGCAGCACCTACGGGGAGCGCCAGACCTGGTCGGCGCTGCTCCCGGGGGCGCTGGTCAGCCGGCTGAAGCTCACCTTGTAAGTCCCTAGGATGGGTAGAGGCACGAAACCCATCATCACATCGCGCCGGCATGGCACCGAACGTTGGGCCGCGCTTCGCTTGGCCGCAACCTGCAGAAACCCAGTGCCCGGGCACAAAAAAGGGAGGCCATTGGCCTCCCTTCTTCATTCCATCGTGCCTTACAGGACAGCGATAGCAGCCGCGTAGTTCGGCTCATCGGCGATCTCACCGACCAGTTCGCTGTGCAGCACCTTGTCGTTCTCATCCAGCACGACGACAGCACGGGCGGCGATGCCGGCCAGCGGGCCGGTTGCGATGGCCACGCCGTAGTCCTTGAGGAAGTTGGCGCCGCGCATGGTGGACAGGTTGATCACGTTGTCCAGGCCTTCGGCACCACAGAAACGCTTCTGGGCGAACGGCAGGTCAGCGGAAATGCACAGCACCACGGTGTTGGCCAGCTTGCTGGCTTCGACGTTGAACTTGCGCACGGAAGTGGCGCAGGTCGGGGTGTCGACGCTCGGGAAGATGTTCAGCACCTTGCGCTTGCCGCTCAGGCTGGCCAGGGTCACGTCGGACAGGTCGCCGCCGACCAGGCTGAAGGCCGGGGCTTGCTGGCCTTGTTGCGGCAGCTGGCCGTCGACGTTGATCGGATTGCCCTTGAGGGTTACTTGAGCCATTGCATGGATCCTTGTTTCAGGTGTGGTTGTACGAAGACGCCAAGTTAAGCACGGCGCGCGGCAAAAGTCCTGACCCTGAAGTCAGGACGCGCTCACCACCAGACGCTCCCTGGCGAAGTACTCACGGGTCAGCTTCACCACGACGGGGCTCAATAGGAGCAGCGAGAGCAGGTTCGGCAGGGCCATCAGGCCGTTCAGCGTATCGGCCACCAGCCATGCGAAATCCAGCTGCGCCACAGCGCCGAAGGGAATCGCCAGCACCCAGAGGATGCGGAACGGCAGGATCGCCTTGGTGCCGACCAGGAACTCCCAGCAACGCTCGCCGTAGTAACTCCAGCCCAGGATGGTGGTATAGGCGAAGATCACCAGGGCGATGCTCAGAATGATCGCGCCGAAGCCGGGCAGCGCCGATTCGAAGGCCGCCGCGGACAAGGCCGCACCGCTCTGCCCACTGGTCCAGACGCCGGAGCAGATGATCACCAGGCCGGTCATGGTGCAGATGATCAGGGTGTCGATAAAGGTACCGAGCATGCCGATCAGGCCGGAACGCACCGGGCTGTTGGTGGTGCCGGCTGCCTGGGCGATACCGGCGGTGCCGAGGCCCGCCTCGTTGGAGAAAATGCCCCGGGCGACACCGAAACGAATGGCCGCCATCACCGCCGCGCCGGCAAAGCCACCGGTGGCTGCGGCCGGGCTGAAGGCATGGGTGAAGATCAGCGAGAAGGCGCCGGGAATGGCGTCGATATTGATCACCAGCACCACCAGCGAAGCGATGATGTAGGTGACGCACATGAAGGGCACCAGCGCCTCGGCCACCTTACCGATGCGGCGGATGCCGCCCAGGATCACCAGGCCGGTGATCACCATGGTGGCAACACCGGTAGCCCAGAGCGGGATGTCGAAGGTGGTTTCCAGCGCATGGGCCATGCTGTTGACCTGCACCATGTTGCCGATGCCGAAGCCGGCCAGGCCACCGAAGATCGCGAAGGCGGTGCCCAGCCAGAGCCACTTCTTGCCCAGGCCATTCTTGATGGCATACATCGGGCCACCGACATGCTCGTTGCGCTCGTCCTTCTCGCGGTAGTGCACCGCCAGTACGACTTCCGAATACTTGGTGGCCATGCCGACCAGCGCGGTGCACCACATCCAGAACAGCGCACCCGGCCCGCCAAGGAAGATGGCGGTAGCGACGCCAGCGATGTTGCCGGTACCGACCGTGGCGGCCAGGCAGGTCATCAGCGCCTGGAACGGACTGATCTCACCGCTTTCGTCGTCACTCTTGGCACGTCCTCGCCACAGCAGGCGGAAACCGGTACCGATCCGCAACAACGGCATGAAACGCAGGAAAACCATGAGGAACAGGCCGGTACCGAGGATGGCCACCAGCATGGGTGGGCCCCAGACGAGGCCGTTGATTTGATTCACCAGATTTTGGATGGATTCCATAGAGGGCTCCTTTCTTCTTGTTCGAAGGAGCGGCTGTAGCCGGCTCCAGGTTCGGAATCCCATTGCCGGTAGGCATCGGGATCATTCCATGACCCAGTGGCAACGGGTGACGTCGCCAACCAGGACATAAGGACTGCGGGACGGGCACTGGAAAGGCCTGAGGCAGACCGCGGCGCGGATGCTAGCACGATCCCAGGCGATTTCCGCCAGACAGAAAGGCTATCTCCTACCTCAGAAATCCCGCTTGTAGAACAGGTCAAGCGAGCTGGCCAGACCACTGGCGGCTTCCAGGTAGAGCCGCTTGGTCAGTTCGTAGCGCAGCGCCACGACACTGGTGGAATCCACCACGCCGAGGCCGTAGCGGATGCTCAGGCGGTCGGTGATCTGTCCCAGGGCGCCGTCGTCATCGAGTTGCAGATCCTTGAGGCCCAGGCGCTGGGCCAGTTCGCTGGTCAGCGGCGCACTGCCGGACAGGCCCATCGCCAGGGCGGCCCGGCCCACTGCGTTACCGTCGCCCTCGCTGCTGTTCAACGGCCGGCCAAGAATCAGGTAGGACAGCGCCTGCTCCTGGCTCATGGCTGGATTGGAGAAGACTTCGGTGCTGGGCTCGTCGGCACGGCCATTCAGGCGCAGGCCGGCGGTGACGTCACCCACGGTGCGGACGGCTTCAACGTCCAGATAGGGCTGGTCCAGCGGACCGGCGAACAGAAGGCGCGCACGGCGTAGGTCAAGGCGTTGGCCATAGGCACGATAACGACCGTTCTTCAGTACCAGCTCCCCGTTCCCAGTGAGATTGTCGCCAACCTTGAGGTGGCCCTGGAGGTCAGCGGTCAGACCGAAGCCGGAGAACTGCAGGCGATCCTGGCCGACTTTCACGTCCACGTTCATGGCCATTTCCAGCGGCTGCTGCTCGTCGTCTTGCTCGTCCACCAGGCGCGCATCCGGTGAGACCTTGACTGCCTGGGGCGGCAGCTCGCGCACCTTGATCTTGCCGCGCGGCACCAGCACCTTGCCGGTCAGCGCTAGACGGCCACTGGCGAGCCCGATGCGAAGGTCGGGTTCCACTTCCAGGTTCGCGTACGGTTCCACCACCAGCGGCAGGCGCGAACCACGTAGCGCCAGGTCGAGGTCCAGGCCACGGGCCCAGGCCAGGTTGCCCGACAGGCTGCCCTGCCCCTGTTCGCCGCTGCGCCACTGCCCGTTCAGCTCCATGCTTTCGCCTGCGATACGCGCGTCGAGGCCGAGGGACTCGAAGCTCATGGGCAGGTCGCCACCGCCGATGCGGCCATCGGCTAGACGCAGATTGCCCAGCACATAAGGGGCTTGCAGGGTTCCGCTCAGGCTGCCGGCACCTTGCAGACGGCCCTCCAGCGTTTCCACCTTGGGCACGAACGGGCGCAGCACGGCGAGGTCCAGCCCATCCAGGCGAAACTGACCGGACAATGGTTTGTTCGCCGGCCGCGGATCGATCTGTGCGTCCAGTTGCAATTCACCGAGGCCCTGGCCCTGGAAGCTCAGCTGACTGTCGATGCGTTGCGGGCGCAGGGTGCTGTCCAGCAGGAGGCGCTGGTAGGGGAAGTCGACCCAGCGATCCTCTTCCTTCAGTCGCAGCACCCCGCTGCCGGCATCCAGGGTAATGCGTCCGCTGGGGCCGCTGGCCGGCAAATCGAGCTTGAGATCGGCATTCAGCTCGCCCTGCCAGGCGAAGTCTTCGGGCAGCCAGCGCGCCAGGCTGACCAGGGGGAAGTCGCGCAGGCGGTAGTCCAGCTTTGGCTCAGGCATCAGGCGCTGCTCGCCGCCGCATAGGCTCGCAGGCCCGGAACGCCAGCAATGTGCGCCGACGTTCAGCTTGCCGTCGGCCAGCCGTTCCAGCCGCACCGGTGCTTCCAGGCGCCAGTCCTGACCACTGGCCTGGACCTCGCCCTGCGCCAGCCGCCCTCGCCAGTTGCCGCCCTCCAGCTTGCCGTCCAGGGCCAGCAACAGGTCGAGCATGGCCCCCTTGAGGTTGAGTTCCAGTTGCTGACGAACACGATCACCTGAGCCTTCCGCTGTCAGGGTCCCGAATTCGTTGTCGCCAGAGGCCAACCCGTCCGCCCGCAGTTGCACACGGCCGCGCTGGGCAGCGTCCAACTGGGCATCCAGCTTGAGTCTGTCGAGTCGGTTGTCGCCCTGCCCCACGCGTTCGCCGGTCAGCGCCAGCTTGCCTTGCGGTGCCTGCAGCGTGCCGGCCAGGTCGAGGCGGCCCTGGACCTGGCCGAACAGCTTCGGCCAGAGCTGGCCCAGGCGATTCAGGGCCAGGTCGAGGCGGCCGCTGAGCTTCTGGTCCAACTGGCCCCGGCCTTCGATCCTGTTGTCGCCCAGGCGCACCTGCAGCGCATGGAGCTGCCATCGTTCGCCCGCACCTTCTGCCTTGGCCTGGAGCAGTGCAGGCTGGCCCCGCAGTTGGCCCTTGAGATCGAGATCGGCATTCAGGTCCAGGCGTTGGTCACGCCAGGCCCCCCTGGATTGCAGTTTGCCGGCCAGCTTGCCCGGCAGTTCGGCCAGCCAGTAGGAAGGGTCGAGCTCGCTCAAGGCCAACTGGCTGTCCCAGCCGACGCCACTGGCGAAATCGATTTTCACCCGTCCCTGGGCCCGCCCCTGCCCGGCCTTGAGTTGCAGATCGGCCAAGGTGACGCTGGCCAGGTCACCCATCACCGGGCTGCCGACGCTGAAGTCACCGGCCGGCCCCTTGAGGCGGGCGTCGAACTTACCGTCATAGCGACTGCCGGCGTAACGCACCTCGGCGTCCAACTGGTGCAATTCCACGGGTGGCGGCTTCTCCTGGGGGAACAGACGTTGCCAGGGGAAGTCACGCCATTGCAGGCGGCTGTCGATGGCGAGCTCCCGCTGCCAGTCGACCCGCCCTTGCAATGCCAAGGTCTGCTCCGGTTCGCCCGTGAGCAGAAGCTGCCGGATATCGGCACCCTGGGCATCGACCCGGCCATCCAGGCCGAGTGCCACCGCGCCGCCTTCACCCGGCAGGCTGGCCTTACCCTGTACGGCATAGCCGTCCTTGAGGTCACCTTTTGCGGTCAGCTCCACCTGATTGAGGGCCAGGGTATTCGGCAAGCCGGCGCTGGCTTTGAAGCCATCGGCCTGCAACCTAGCGCTGGCCGGCAAGTTGTCTGCCAGCGGGCGGAGCTCGCCGTCCAGGCGCCCATTGAGGTAACCGCTGCTGTCGGCCTGGAGCGTGAGCACGCCCTGCAGATCGCCCTTCGCCTTCAGCGCCAGCCTCCAGGGACCCTCGCCCGGCGCGGGCAACTGCAGGCTACCCTGCACCGTCATTGGCCAATCGCCTTCGGGGCGCAGGGAACCTTGCAGTTCCAACGAGAGTTCGTCGCGACGCACGCTGAGGCGCTCCAACTGAAGGCCATCAGCCTGCCAGCGCGCCACCAGGTCCAGATGCTGGAACTGATCGCCGCCATCGAGGACGAAGCGACCGACGCGCACCTGCGCGACCTCCAGCGCCAGCGGCAGGCGCAACTCCGGCAGGCTGATCGGGCCGGTCTCTTCGTCGGATTGCGACGGCGGCAGATCGAGCTGGATGCTGTCGCTGGCCAGTTCGTTGATACAGAGGGTGCGACGCATCAGGCAGGCGGGCGACCAATCCAGCCGTGGCGCATCCAGCTTCAGGACGGTGCCATCTTGCTGCCAGAACAGGCGCGTCGCGCTCCACCGCCCCCCGAGCGTGCCGCTGAAGCCGTCCACCTCGAGCCCGGGTACGTGGCCCAGCAACCAGCGCCCACCGACCTCCGTGAACAGCAGCACGGCCGGAATCGCCACGATGCCCGCCAGGATGGCGACCAGCCCTGCGAGGCCAAATCTCAGCGCGCGCCTCACAGTTCCGGCCCCATGGAGAAGTGGATGCGATAGCCGCCCGGGTCATCCAGCGCCTTCGCCACGTCCAGGCGAATCGGCCCTACCGGCGAGACCCAGCGCACGCCCAGGCCGGCGCCCGTCTTCATGGCCGCGTTGAGAGAGTCCATGGCGTTGCCGCGGTCGGCGAAGGCTGCCAAACGCCATTTTTCCGTGAGGGGGTATTGGTACTCGGCACTCCCCACCAGCAGGTAGCGGCCGCCCACCTTCTTGCCATTGTTGTCTTCCGGCGAGAGGGTCTGGTAGTCGTAACCCCGCACGCTCTGGTCACCACCGGCGAAGAAGCGCAGGGACGGCGGAATGGCATCGAAATCGGTCGTGGCAATCCCGCCGGCCTGCACACGGCCCAGCACGCGATGGCCGCCAGGCAGGGTGTAGAGTCCCTTGGCCATGGCGCTGGCGTAGGTGAAATCGGTGTCGGAGAGGATGCCCTCCTTGGCGCCACGCACATCGAATTGCAGCGAATAGCCGCGATTGGGATCGAGTTTATTGTCGCTGCGGGTCACGCCGTAACTGATGCCGGGGATCAGGAAGCTGCTGCGACCATCGTCGCTGCCATCACCGAAGTCGAAGGTCTCCTGCTCCCAGCGCAGGGACACCACCCGCTGCCAGTCATTGGGCAACTTCGACTGCCACTGGCCACCGAGAGTGAAGCGACGGCTATCCACATCCACCAGGTTCTCCCGCTGCAGACCGGTGGAAAAACGCAGGGTGTCGGTCAGGGGCGGGTCCAGGGGAATCTCGTACCAGGTGCCGACGTTCTGTCGCACCGGCGAAACTTCGGTTTCCGCCCCCAGACGATGGCCTTGGGGGTTGATCCAGTGGCGAGTCCAGTTGGCTCGGGCACGAGGTCCCACGTCGGTGGAAATGCCGACCCCCAGCCCCACGGTGCGCGGCTTCACGGCCGCCAGCTTGACCTTGACCGGTATCAACCGGCCGGCGCCCTTCACCGGGCTGGCATCCACCCGCACTTCATCAAAATAGCCGCTGGCCTGGAGGTTCTGGCTGAGCTTGGCGACCTGGTCGGAGTCGTAAGGCGTGTTGGCCGGAAACGGCACCAGTCGCGCCAGCAGGTCCGGGTCGAAAGGCGTGTCACCGTCGAAACTGACCGCGCCCAGGCTGTACCGAGGGCCGCTTTCATAGACCAGCTCGATATCGGCGACGCCAGCGCGCGGGTCGATGTCCAGCCGCTGCCGGGTGAAGCGTCCGTCGAAGAAGCCGTAGCGCAGGGCCTGGTTCTGGATCAGTTTCTTGGCGTCCTCATAGGCGCCGTGATTGAGCTGGGCGCCCTGCTTCAGCGCCTTGCTTTCGGGGACGCGAAAGGCCACCAGGGCGCTGGCCTCGCCATCGATCCTCACCACGACGTTGCGCAGGCGTACCGGCTCGCCGGGCACTACCAGCACATGCAGAGAAGGGTCCTTGCCACCGTCGACACGGCTGTCGATCTCGGCCTGGTAATAGCCAAGCGCCTGGGCGGCCTGGTGCGCCTGCTCCTCGGCGGAACGCCGAAAACGTCGCAGGGCTTCTTCATTGCGATCGCCAAGGGCGCCGATGTAGGCCTCGATATTGGCCTTCAGCGCCGCATTGGCAGGTTCGACCTTCACGTCCAGCGTGGCCTTGGCCAGCGCCAGACTACTTGTGCAAAGCAGGCCTAGCAGCAGCGGCCCGCGCAATCCTTGGCGGTAATTCATGCGCGGCATGCTAGCACGGCAATCCGGCCTTTCCGTGCTCAAGCTCTGTCAGACGTTGGCGCGCATCAACGGTCGTGGATTGGGGTGGAAGAACACATGCTCGACCACCGGCCCAAGGGCCACCTCCCCCACCTCTTCGTAGCCCTGGCGTTTGTAGAACTCCAGGTAGCGGACGTTGCCGGTATCCAGGACCACGCCCTGGGAGCCGTCGTCCTCGGCGCACCAGTTGTGCAGGGCCTCCAGCAACTGCTCACCCAGATGACGCCCCTGGAACTCCGGGTGGATACCCAGCAGCGGCAGCACGTGGTACGGCCCCGGCGGCAGGCAAGCGAGCACGGCGTCGTGGTAATCGAGGTAGCGGCGCGTGCAGCGGAAGCCGGTGGTGAGCAGCATGCGCAGGCGCCAGCCCCAACTTTCGGTGATATCCAGACGGCGCTGCGGCGGTGCGATCAGGGCGACCCCCACCAAGCGCTCTTCGATCAACAAGCCAATGGCTGGCAGGTCTTCCAGGAAATGCTGCTGGACCAGTTCCCGCACCGTGGCGCGTACCCGCTGCTCATAGCCCGGGCGCTCCGCCTCGAACAGATAGGCGAAGGTGGGCTCATGACGATAAGCGTGGTACAGCAGGGAGCGAGCCTCGCGGGCATAGCCACCGTCCAGCATGCGCACTTGGACCGGCGCAGTAGGAATGTAACCGGGCATTCACGGCACCTCATTTGTTATGGGTTCTATCGGGCCATGAGGGAAATTAGCACCAGTTCCCCAGCCCGGCCATGCGACTGGCCGGGGTCGTTGCCTTGGGCTAGCATCGCCTTTTTGCCAGGATGCCTTCGCGATGAAGATCGTTTCTTTCAATATCAATGGCCTGCGGGCACGTCCTCACCAGCTTGAAGCGCTGATCGCCAAGCACCAGCCCGACGTCATCGGCCTGCAGGAAACCAAGGTCTCCGACGAGCAGTTCCCGGAAGCCGAAATCCGCCAGCTCGGCTACCACGTGCATTACCACGGGCAGAAAGGCCACTACGGCGTCGCCCTGCTCTCCCGCCAGGAACCGCTGTCCCTGTCCAAGGGCTTCCCCGGCGACGCGGAGGACGCCCAGCGCCGCTTCATCTATGGCACCTTCGCCGATGCCCAGGGCAACCCGGTGACCGTGATGAACGGTTACTTCCCCCAGGGCGAAAGCCGCGATCACCCGGTCAAGTTCCCGGCCAAGGAGCGCTTTTACGCCGACCTGCAGGTTTTGCTGGAGCAGCAGTTCCAGCCAAGCCAGCAACTGGTGGTGATGGGCGACATCAACATCTCGCCGGAAGACTGTGACATCGGCATCGGCGAAGAAAACCGCAAGCGCTGGCTGAAGACCGGCAAATGCAGCTTCCTGCCGGAAGAACGCGAGTGGCTGGCGCGCCTGAAGAACTGGGGCCTGGTGGACAGCTTCCGCCAGCTCAACCCCGAAGTGAATGACCGCTTCAGCTGGTTCGACTACCGCAGCCGCGGCTTCGAAGACACCCCCAAGCGCGGCCTGCGCATCGACGTGATCCTCGCGAGCCAGCCGCTGCAGGCACGCCTGAAAGATGCCGGTATCGACTACGACCTGCGCGGCATGGAAAAGCCGTCGGACCATGCGCCGATCTGGCTGGAGCTGGCCTGAATCCGCAGGCAGTCGCCGCAATGCGCCAGCCTCGAGCACGAAAAAGGCCCATCAATGATGGGCCTTTTACTTTCACGAAGCGCGGAGATATCACTGAAATCCCTTTGCCATGGAGACTCCTTCGTTGCAGCGGGATCAGGATTCGCCGGTATCCGGCCACCGACCAGGACGAGCAGTGGATCTGCGAAATGCTCCCGCAGCCTGCCAAGGACGGCGCTCACGGCCGATTGCGTCAAGTGCAGCCGGGGCGCGGCGCGGGTAACGTGCTGCTCGACGACGAGCGCATCGAGCCCCGCGAGCAGGTTCAGGTCGAGACCGTGGAAACGCATGGATGTGCTCCTTCGCGGGCCACACTGCAGACTTCGTCCAGCCACAGGCCGCCATCCGCGTCGGTGCGCACATCCAATGCCTGCAACGACTGGCCAAGGCAAGGGCCGAGGACGCAAAAACCGTTGTCGGGACGGAACAGCGCGCCGTGGGCGAAGCAGACGATGTGCTGGCCGTCGCCGGACATGAAGCGATCCTTGCGGTACTGCATGGCAACAGCCAGGTGCGGGCACAGGTTGCGGTAGACCCGAACCTGCCCCCGCCAGCGCAGGGCGAGCACGGTGTCGCGCCCCTCGCCCCAAGGATCGAAGCCCCGCGCAACGCCCACTTCCAAGTGACCCTCGTGGCAGAGAAAT
This sequence comes from Pseudomonas sp. BN415, assembly GCF_029871195.1. NCBI lineage: Bacteria > Pseudomonadati > Pseudomonadota > Gammaproteobacteria > Pseudomonadales > Pseudomonadaceae > Pseudomonas > Pseudomonas sp. BN415. Next base: position 56,681 of record NZ_SSOK01000027.1, on the reverse strand, counting down.
GTCATGTCCTGAAGCACGGCCCGTCTCTGAGTCTCAAGTTAGGGCGCAGGCTGCCACGGCCCTCGCCGGCCCAACCAATCGCGATTGGAGATGCGAGGTATCGCCAGAACGGATACTCAGCCCGGCACCACGCTCATGCTGATCTGAGCCGCCTGCTCGTCGGCGATCAGCTTGTCCAGCACCCGGCCAAGCCGGGTGCGGAACGTGGAAAAGGCAGGTGAGACGGCCGGTCCGGGGACCGGCCGCGGCCTTCAGATGGGCTCGGCGGTGCGTGCGAGCATCGCCTTGGTCAGGCCGACACGGTCGAAGCTGCGGTCCTGGGCCATCTCGCGTTCACCGGCGAGGATGGAGTTCACGCTGATGTATTTGCAGCGCTCGAAACGACGCGCCATGAAGCGGTTCAGGCGCGCCTCCAGCGGGCCTTCGCCAGCCAGTTCCAGGCTCAGCACCAACGCATCTTCGATGGCCATGCCGGCGCCCTGCCCCAGGTGCGGGGTGGTCGCGTGAGCGGCGTCGCCGATCAGGAGGACGCGGCCCTTGAACCAGGGCTCATCGACGAACACCACCTCCATCGGTTTGTAGACCACCTGGCTGCTGTCGGTGATCTGCTCGCGCAGTTCGCCCACCAGGCCGCCGATGTGCTGGATGCGGTCGCGCATCAGGTCGGCGAAATCCTTGGGTTCGTGCCAGGGGTTACCCGGCTCGTGAGAGGTGGAGAACATGTACATCAGGTCACCGGCCAGCGGCACCAGGCCAGCGTTGCCCTCGGAGCCGACGTAGCTGGCCAGGTGGTCGATGGAGGGGTGACGCGGGAAGTTGTAGCGCCACACGGCCTGGCCGGTGAAGCGCGGCCTGTAGGTGTCGCCGAAGAGCATGCCGCGAATCTTCGAATACACGCCGTCGGCTCCCACTACCAGGTCGTAGCGCCCGGTACTGCCATCGGTGAAGGTCACGTCCACGCCGTCGGCGTCCTGCTCGAGGCGTTCCACGCTAAGGCCGAGGCGTACCTGCGTGCCCAGTTCGATGGCCGTTCCGCTCAGCACCTGGTGCAGCGCCAGGCGCGAAATGCCGACGTTGGCCGGATACTCCGGGCCGGCCAGGCGCTGGCCGGGAATGCGCGCCAGGACATTACCCTGCAGGTCGTAGATGCCGACATCCTCGAAGGCATAGGCAGCATCCAGGTAACGGTCGAGTACGCCGAGACGGGACATCTCCCGCACCACGTTGCTCTGCTGGATGATGCCAACACCGTAGACGGTCCACTCGGACTTGATTTCCACCAGGTCGACCGACACGCCCTGGCGGCACAGCGCGATGGCCGCGCAGAGTCCACCGATGCCACCGCCGACGATGAGTGCCTTGCTGATATCGCTCATGGATGAATCCTTGTTCTTGTTGTTGGCGCACGGGCGAACGCGAGCGCGGAGGCCCGGGCGGGAAGGTTTTTTCAGGAGGGGCCGCACAGGCCCGGCAGGCAGCACGGCAGCCGGTGAGCATCCCTTGGGAGCACAGGCTAGGAAGGCGGTAACAATTTGACTAATCGTTAGTCGGGATGCAGGGTATCGCGAAAATAAATACAACAAGAGCCTGCTGCCATGCGCTTCAAACACCTGGACCTGAACCTCCTGGTGGCGCTGGATGTACTGCTGGAAGAGCAGAACATCACCCGCGCCGCCGCCCGCCTGCACATGACCCAATCAGCCACCAGCGGCGTGCTGGGGCGCCTGCGCACCTACTTCGAGGACGATCTGCTGGTACAGGTGGGACGCAAGATGATGCCCACCCCCCTGGCCAAGGAACTGGAGATCCCGGTTCGCGAAGTCCTGCTGAAAATCCAGACCTCCATCACGGCCAAGCCGGTCTACGACATCGCCGAGAGCAAGCGGCATTTCCGCATCATGGCGTCGGACTATCTGATCAGCGTGGTGTTCGCCGAAGTGATCCGGGAGATCAACCAGGAAGCGCCGCTAATGACCTTCGAGCTGATCAGCCCCGGCGAAACCGCCGTCGAGATGCTCATGCGCGGCGAGGTGGACCTGATGATCGCGCCCGAGCACTACATCGTGAAAGAACACCCTTCCGAGCTGCTGTTCGAAGAGCAGCACGTTTGTGTGGTGTGGGCAGACAACGACAGCATCGGCGAACGGATCACGCTGGAGCAGTACCTGGACATGGGCCACGTGGCCGTCGCTTTCGGTCGCAGTCGCACGCCGGGCATCGAGGAGTGGTTCATGTCCCAGTACGGCTGCAAGCGCCGGCTCGAAGTCATCACCCACGACTTCAACACCTTGCCGCAACTGGTCGTCGGTACGCAGCGCATCGCCACCATGCACAGCCGCCTGGCGCGGCTCTACGCGCGCAACCTGCCGCTGCGCATCCTGCCGCCGCCAGTGGAGCTACCCGCGATGCAGGAATACATGAGCTGGCACCGCAGTTTGGACCGCGACCCCATGCTGCGCTGGTTGCGCCAGAAGCTGGCGCAGATCGTACAGCGGCCGGACTCACCGGTTCTCGCCTGAGCCCCAGCGCGCGCCACGGAAGGCGCCGACCGCCTCGCCCAGGCTCGCCCCCAGCGTCTGCAGGCTGTCCGTGGCCGATTCCAGGCGCCGGCAATCCTGGGCGTTCTGTTCCACCACGCGCGCCACTTGCAGCACCACCTCGTCGACCTGGCGCGCCACGGCCTGCTGCGTAGCGGACGCCTCGGCGATGTTCCGCCCGCTGCGCTCGACCCGTGCCATCGCGGCGGTGATCGCCGCCAGCACCCCGGTCGCCCGTCCCGCCAGCTCGGCGCCCTCCTCGGTCAGCCGCTGACTGCCTGCCAGCCCATCGGCGGTAGCCCGGGTCAGCTCGCCGAGGCGCTGGATCATCGCCTCGATCTCCCCGGTCGAAGCGCGGGTGCGGCTAGCCAGAGCGCGCACCTCGTCGGCGACCACGGCGAAACCGCGACCATGGTCACCGGCCCGCGCCGCCTCGATGGCCGCGTTCAGCGCCAGCAGGTTGGTCTGCTCGGCCAGGGCATTGATCACATCGAGCACACCATTGATGGCCTCGCTCTGCGCCTTGAGCACCTGCATCGATCCGGCGCTGGCGCGCATTTCCTCAGCGAGGTGCTCAAGGCTTTCGCTGGCCTGGCGCACCAACGCATCCCCTTCGTGGATCAGGGCGCCCGCATCGGCCAGCACCGCACCGCTGCCGGCCACTTGCTCGCTGACCTGCGCCGCCGAGCGCGTCATGTCCGCCATGGCCTCGGCGACCCGCTCGGCCTGCCGGCGCTGCGCGCTCACCCCCGCCGCCGTGCGCCCGACCATCGCCACCAGGGTGCCGGCGGCGCCATCCAGTTGAGCGACATCGCCACCGATGCGGCCCACCAGCATGCGCAGGGCAGCGAGCATTTCTCCCACAGCATCCTGCAACTGCCCCAGTTCATCGCGCCGCGCAGGCGGGGCCGCCATTTCGCCGAGATCCCCGCCGGCGATACGCCGCGCCAGGGCCAGCATGCGCCGCAGCGGCACGACCAGTGCCCGATGAATTGCCAGCGCCGCCCCGGCACTGACCAGTAAGGCCAGGAGCGCCAGCAGCCCAAGCGCTCTGTGGAGCTGTCGCCGGGTTTCTGCATAGGCCCCGCTGCGCAATGCGCGCTGCGTATCCAGCTGCTGCGCCACCCTGTCCGCCACCTGACTCATCTGCGTCTCGGCAGCGCGAGCCAGTTGGCCGCCCCGGGCAAAGCTCAGGAAGGCCTGGCGATACACCTCCAGGGCCTGGCGCGCCTCCTCCAGCGCCGCACGTTGCTCGCCGTCCAGGCGCGCGGCAAGACTGGCCAGTGCGGTAGCCAGCTCGTTCATGCGGTTCTCCCAGTCGTCGCGGTAGCGTTTTTGCGCATCAAGGGTGAAATACAGCTCGCTGTCGCGCAGGTTGGCCAACCGTTCGCGCAGGCTCACGGCCTCCTCCAGCAACTGCATGTGCGACGTACCCGGCGATGTACCGGCCTCCAGTCCGAGGTTGATCCCATCGAGCTGGTCAAGGAACAGGCTGCTGAAACGCTGCCCCAGCGTCTCCGCCTGGGCCTGCATCCGCAGCCGCGCCGCATGTGCTGTATCCAAAGCCTGCGCATAGTCCTGAAAGGCGCTGCGGTAAGCCTGGGTGGTGTCATCCAGGTTCGTGCGGAAATCCGCGTCGGAACCGCTGGCGGCCAGCCCTTTACGCAGTTGGTCCAACCCTGTACCGACCCGCTCGGCCGACTCCGGTGCAAGATCGAGCGCGAAGTCCCGCTCCGCCAGGCGAGCCCCGGCCAGGTGCAGCTGCAAGGCGTCCAGCGCACGCAGTTCGGTGACGCGGGCCTGCAGCACTTGCAATGCCTGGACAGTGGCCAGCGCCATGCCCAAGGTGGCCAGCAGCACCAGGCCGAAGCCGAGCGACAGCTTGCTGCCGACGGAGCGGTGGCCCAACCAGCGCGTGACGCTGGCAAGGGGCATGAACGGGCGATGGGGGTGATTCGACATGGGCGTCCTTCCTCGTGGTTCGGGCCAGAAACAGCGGCGCGTACGCTAGCCGCCCGGTCCCGGGGGCCACCAATCGAGACTGGCGATGCGAGGCATCGTCATTCGCCATGACCTGGGCACGCCGGGCACGAGGTATCTCGCCTGCCGATAGCTGGCATCCGAACAAGCGATTTGTTCAATTCCTGGCCCCATGCGAGCTTGCCATGGCCGCCCCACCGGGCGGTCGGCGCCCGCACAACTGCCTGCTGCGGGAGCAGTCACTCCGGGCTCGCCTGCCTTGCGCCCTGCCCAAACCGACCCGAGCGGTAAGCCCCAAGAGCCGGGGAAGATGGCGCCCCGGATCAGAAGAAGGAAAACAACAACATGTTCCGTTATTTCCCCACTAACTACGTCTGGAACCTCTCCGTTGACCTCGCCCTGGAAATGGGCGCGCGCATCGGCGAGATCGTCGAGATGTGCGAGCCCCTGCAGGAGGCCGCCAAGCAGCCCGATGCCGCCGGTACCCGTGCTTTCCGCGAAACCTGGTCGAAGATGGCCGACAAGCTCTGCGACCTCGCCCGCGAGGACGAAGAGAATGGCCGACTGCTCTCGGCCGGCGAGAAGTACAACCGTGCCGCCACCTACTACCTGACCTGCGAACGCCTCCAGGCCCACGGTGCTCCCGGCCGCCTGGAGCTGTACCAGCGCTTCCTCGACACCTTCGCCCGTGGCATCGACCTCTCGGGAGAAAACTGCGAGCGAGTCGAGATTCCCTACGAGGGCAAGGTGCTTTCCGGTCTCTACGTGCGCGCCGAAGGCGTGACGGGGCCCGCGCCGCTGCTGGTGCAGCTCAACGGCCTGGATTCCACCAAGGAAATGAAATACCGCGTCGGCCTGCCCGCCTGGCTCGCCAAGCGCGGCGTGTCCTCACTGGTACTCGACCAGCCGGGCACCGGCGAGGCCCTGCGCCTGCATGACCTCAAGGCCCGCTATGACGCCGAGCACTGGGGTAGCCGCGTGTTCGACTGGCTGGCAGACCGTGCGGACGTGGATGCCACGCGCATCGGTTGCGAGGGCGTATCCCTCGGCGGCTACTACTGTCCGCGCGTAGTCGCCTTCGAGCCGCGCTTCGCCTGTGGCGTGGTCTGGGGCGCCAACCATGACTGGCGCGAGGTACAGAAGCGCCGCCTGGAGCGCGAGGGCAGCTTCCCGGTGCCGCATTACTGGGAGCATGTGCGCTGGGTCTGGGGTGGCAAGAACGTCGAGGAGTTCATGGCCATCGCCGAGAACGTCCACCTGGACGGCGTGGTCGAGCGCATCAAGGTGCCGTTCCTGGTCACGCACGGCGAGCAGGACTCGCAGATTCCGCTGAAATGGGCCCATCGCACCTACGAGCAACTGGTCAACAGCCCCAAGCGTGAACTGAAAATCTTCACCCCCCGCGAAGGTGGCGTGCAGCACTCCAGCTTCGACAACTCCATCAATGCCGGCCACTACATCGCCGACTGGGTCGCCGAGACCCTCGGCGGCCGCACCGCCTGACGAGCGAGACGAGAACCTGACCATGAAGATCATCGGACCCGACTACCTGGTGTTCGGCGTCGACAACGTCGACGCCTGCGTGCAATACCTCACCGACTACGGCCTAAAGCCACGCGCCATCGACCACACCGGCGGCTACCTGGAAGCCCTGGACGGCACCGGCATCGAGATTCGCCACCGCGACGACCCGCGCCTGCCCAGAGCCATGGAAACTGCCAACACCCTGCGCGAAACCGTTTACGGTGTGGCCGACGAAGTCACCCTGCAGGCCATCGAGGCCGAGCTGTCGACGGACCGCGACGTCATCCGTGGCGAAGACGGTGTCCTGCGCACGGTGGATGACATGGGCTTCGCCCTGGGCTTCCAGATCACCTGCCGGCGGCCCCTCGACCTGCCCGGCGAAATCAGCAACGCGCCCGGCGCCAGCACCAGCCGCGCGGTCAACAGCCTGGGCGCCAGCGACGACATGGCCGCGCTGCCCCGCAGCCTGTCCCATGTCGTCTACTTCGTGCCGGACCACGCCAAGGCCGAAGCCTTCTACACCCGCCTGGGCTTCGTCTGCACCGACCGTTTCATCGACACCGGACCGTTCCTGCGTCCCGGTGGCACCCTGGACCATCACACCCTGTTCCTGATCCAGACGCCGCCGTTCATGAAGGGCATCGAGCACTTCACCTTCCACATGGGCGGACCGACCGAGGTGATGCTGGCCGGTACCCGCTTCGTCGAGAAAGGCTACGAGTCCTTCTGGGGGCCAGGCCGTCACCAGCTCGGCTCCAACTGGTTCTGGTACTTCAACAGTCCCATGGGCTGCCATGTGGAGTACGACGCCGACATGGACCTGCACGACGACAGCTGGAACGCCCGCGTGTCGCCACCCGGCGCGGATACCTCGCAGTACTTCCTGTTCCGCTATCAGGAGAAATGGGCCCCGGGCGGCCCGCCGCCCAAGCATTGACGCGCTCCGTCGTCATCGGCAGGCAAGCCCCACAGCAACACGCGCCGAGCACGGGGCGCCTGCCACCTCAACTCCCGGGAACCGGCTGGCCCGGGAGTCTTTTTTTGTTTTGCGATACGCCGGGAAGTGGTGGTCACACCGTATGGGAAGTGGGGTATTGGCGTAGCCCTACGACCTGCTCAGCGATTGAAGTGGCGAGGCCTGCATCGAGTGTCGCGGGAACGACTTGAGCCAATCTGCTTACCGGGTTCCAGAGGCGTTCCGGCAGCTGCCCCGATGTGCTCGCTCACTCGGGCTTCTTGTAGTACCCCACCGCAACCAGCAGGTGCCCGGTCTTGCGCAGCAGGGCGTACTTGTCCTCGACCTTGCCGGTCACCGGGTTCTTCCAGCGGTAGTCGTAACCGCCCGCGCGGCGGTCCTTCATCAGCGCCAGGATCGGCGCGCCGACCGGCTTGCCGTCGGGATCGCGCACGCTGGCAAACGCCACACCGAGCAGACGCAGGTTGTAGCCGTGGGCGAGGTAGCGCCCGGTGTCGAGGTCGATGACGAAGACATACAGGTCGTCCTCGCGAAAGCGCGGCGACAGCGCATTGATCGCGGCGATGCCGGCTTGCGGGTCCTGTTCCAGGGCGGTCACCACGCGTTGCAGCAGCTGCTCGGCCTGCTGGGGCGTGGCCCGGGGCAGGTAGAGGCCGACGGCGATGACCCGATCTCCCACCCGCTGGAAGAACACCCGCTTGCGTTCCACACGGCCGTCGCGAGCGTTCATCCAGCGGTATTCGGCCACCCGCACCTCGCCCTCGGCGCCCTGCAAGGCCTGGCGGAAGCCGTCGCGCAGTTCCGCTTCCAGGGCTTCGGTGACGTCGCGACCGATCAGCACCGCCGAGGTGCCGCCGCTGGCGAGCATGGTGCCGTGAGTGTCCACGACGAACACGTAGTGCTCGCCGTCGATGAACTCGCCCTGACGGCTGAATGCGGCGAAGGCCGCGTCACCCTGCAGTTGGTAGTACTCGACAGCACGCAACAGCAGTTGGCGTGCCCGTTGTTCCTCGTCGGCCTGGACGGTTGCAGGGGTAATCAGGAGCGCGAACGCGCCCCACAGCAAGGCGATCAAGCGCATGGCGGTCGCTCCATAGGGTGAAGAGAAATGAGACCGGCGCCGCGTAGTGCACGGACGCCGGGTGGTTGCCGGCAGTCGCGCCGGCGTCAAGGCGCCTTGGCCGCCGACGGTGGAGCCACTACGCCCACCTGGCGTGCGTAGTCCTGCCAGGCACGCTGCAGGCGTTCCAGGGTCTGAGGCTGGCTGGCGGCGAGGTCGTGCTGTTCGGCACGGTCCTGCGAGAGGTCAAACAACTGCCAGCGCAGCGGCGGCAAGGGTTGGCCCGGCCGGGTCCAGGGCACCAGGCCCAAGAGCTTGAGATTGCCTTCGCGGTAATAGCGGCTGCCGAACAGTTCCCCGGCCATGACCGGCTCAGCGCGGCCCTGGCCCTCCAGCATCGGCAGCATGGAGCGGCCGGTAATGGGGTGCTTCGGCTGTCCCTTGTACGAATCGCCCGGATCGGGCAACCCGGCCAGGGCGAGGAAGGTCGGCGCCAGGTCATCCACGCGCGCCACGGCGCGCTCCAGCCCCTGACGATGCAGATTGGCCGGCAGGCGGATGATGGCCGGGACACTGATCCCCCCCTCGGCAGTGGTGCCCTTGAACAGACGTAGCGGCGCCGCGCTCACCTCGGCCCAGCGCAATCCATAGTCGATTTGCGAGCCGCGTTTGCCGAGGTTCTCCAGGCGGTTGTCAGTTCCCGGTGGGGCCGGAAAGAAGATCTCGTGACGCTCGCCGGAAGCACCATTGTCGGACATGAAGACCACCAGCGTGTTGTCGAGCTGGCCGCTCTGGCGCAGGTAGTCCAGCAAGCGGCCGATGTTGTGGTCGAGGTTGTCGACCATCGCCGCATAAATTTCCATCTTGCGCGCCTCCACGCGCTTCTGCGCTTCGTTTAGCCCGTCCCAGGCTGGCAGCTGCGGGGTCGCCGGCAGCGGTGCGGCGCTCTGGAAGTCGGCCGGCAACAGACCGCTCTTTTTCATGCGCTCGATGCGCGCCAGGCGCACCGCGTCGTAACCGCCGTCGTAGCGCCCCTGGTATTTGTCCCGATAGGCATCCGGCGCCTGCAACGGCCAGTGGGGCGAGGTGTAGGCAGCGTAGGCGAAGAAAGGCTTGCCACTGCCCTCACCCTCTTTCAGGTAGGCAAGCAGCCTGTCGGTGTAGAAATCGGTGGAATAGAAATCTTCTGGCAACTCCACCGGCTGGCCATTCTCGCGGTAAGTGATCTGTTCGATCTTCGCGGTCGAGCCCGGCTTGGGCTTGTAGTGCACACCGCCACCTTCCAGCAGCGTGAAGGAACGCTCGAAGCCGCGTTTGTCCGGCCCCTGTTCGGGGGTCAAGCCCAGGTGCCACTTGCCCACCATGCTGGTTCGGTAGCCGCCATCGCGCAGCAGTTCGGCAATGGAATGGGCCTGCTGATTCAGGTAGCCCTCATAGCCCGGTTTGCCGCGTTGGAAGGGCTGGATGGCCTCCCCCATGGTGCCCAGGCCCGCCAGGTGGTTGTCGGTACCGGACATCAGCATCGCACGCGTTGGCGAGCAGGTCGGCGCGGCATACATGCTGGTCAGTTGCAGGCCACTGGCGGCGAGGCTATCCAGGTTCGGCGTCTCGATTTCGCCGCCGAAAGCGCCCAGGTCCGAGTAACCCAGGTCGTCGGCGACGACCAACAGGATATTGGGGCGATCGGCTGCGCTGGCCATGGCTGGGGCAAGGCAAGCCAACGCAGCCAGCAGGATGGGGAAGCGCATGAGGAACTCCTGTTTTTATTCTTCGAAAATCGCCACGGCGCGAACGAAGCCGGCAGAGGCATGCTTGATCTTGTAGGGGAAGCAGGACACCAGGAAACCGCTGGCCGGCAGGCTGTCGAGGTTGGCCAGTTTCTCCATCTGCCCGTAACCGATGTCGCGCCCGGCCTTGTGCCCTTCCCAGATGATGGACGCGTCGCCACTCTCGGCGAAGCGCTCGCGGGTGTATTTGAACGGTGCGTCCCAGCTCCAGGCGTCGGTGCCTACCACGCGCACGCCGCGCTCCAGCAGGTAAAGCGTGGCCTCGCGGCCCATGCCGACGCCGGCTTCCAGATAGCCCGGCTGGCCGAACAGGCTGCCGGCGCGGGTGTTCACCAGCACGATGTCCAGCGGCTGCAGTTCATGGCCGATGCGCGCCAACTCTGCCTCCACCTCGGCGGCCGTCACCACGTGGCCGTCCGGCAGGTGGCGCAAGTCCAGCTTCACGCCGGGCTGCAGGCACCACTCCAGCGGCAATTCGTCGATACCGAAGGCCGGCTTGCCACCGTCGGTGGTCGATGCGTAATGCCAGGGCGCGTCCATGTGGGTGCCACTGTGGGTGGTGATCGACAGGCGCTCGGCGGCCCAGGACTCCTGACCCGGCATCTGGTCGATGGACAGGCCGGGGAACATGGCCGCCATCTCCGGCCAGCCCTGTTGGTGGTCCATGTAGTCGATTTTCGGCAGCAGCGGCGGTGGGTCCGTGTACGGATTGTTGTCGAGCGTTACCGACAGGTCGATGAGGCGGCGTTTGCGAGCAAGGGTCATGACGGGCGATCTCAGGCGGTTTGCGGCGCAGCGCGCAGGCGGCGCGGCCGTTGATTGGGGTTCAGGGCATTGCGTACCAGGGTGAGGGCGGAGCCGTCGTGGCGGAAGCCCAGCGCACGGGCCTGGGGGGTTCGCAGTGACGGATAGCGACCGAACAGGCGCTCCAGCTCGGCATCGGGCCGGTAGTTGACCAGGGCGCGCCGGTCTTCGCCGAATACGTCGGCCAGAGCGTCTACCACCTGGCCGATGGACAGGTGCAGCACCGGGAGTTGCCAGACACGCGAGTCGCCGGGGTCGTCCAGTTCGGCAGCGTGCAGCAGGTTATCCAGGCAGCAGTGGGCGGACATCCACCAGGCGCTGGCTTGCGATGACACCGGGCATTCGTATGCCTGGCCAGCGGCGAGCGCGTGCATCAGGTCGCTCATGAAGGCCGAGCGCAAGCCGTTGGGCTCCCGTGGCCGGGCGACGATGCCGGGCAGGCGCAGGGCACGGCCATCCACCTCGCCCCGCCGGGCCAGGTCGCTCAGCTGGGTCTCCACCATCAGTTTGTGGGCGCCGTAGGAGAGCACCGGACGGGGTGCCAGTTGCTCGTCCATGCGCGCCGGCAGCTCGGCACCGTAGACGGCCACGCTGCTGGCGTAGACCAACACCGGCGGCCGGGCGCAGCGGCGCAACTGGTCGAGCAATTCGAGGCTCGCCAACAGGTTGACCTGATGGCCCAGGCCGTACTGCTGTTCGGCAGCGCCACCGGGGATGCTCACCAAGTGAAACACCACGTCAGCGCCGTCGGCGAGGGCGCGACGCTGCAGCGCCGGATCGGTGATGCTGCCGGCGAGCAGGCGCAGGCGCGGGTCCTGCGCAAATCCATCGAGCTTCTGGTCCAGCAGCACCAAGGTATCCAGCGGCTGGCCGCGCAGAGTGCCCCGCGCCAGCAGACGCTGGACCAGCAGCCGGCCGAGAAAACCACCGGCACCGGTCACCATCACACGCATGGCGCACCTCCCCGGACCACGCACTGGTCGATGGCGCCGAACAGCGGCGAGCCATCGGCATTGCGCGCTTCCATGCGCACGCGATCACCGAAGCGCATGAAACCGGTGCGCGGCGCGCCGTGCTCGATCATCTCGATGGCACGGCGCTCGGCGATGCAGGCGGAGCCCACACTGCGGTCGGCGTTGGAAACGGTGCCGGAGCCCAGGATGCTGCCAGCGCCGAGACGACGGGTCAGCGCGGCATGGGCGATCAACTGGTGGAAACCGAAATGCATGGCGCTACCGTGGGGGTGACCGAACCAGTTGCCGTTCCACTCCACGTTAAGCGGCAGGTGCACGCGCCCACCTTGCCAGGCATCGCCCAGTTCGTCCGGGGTCACGGCCACCGGGGCGAAGCTGGAGGAGGACTTGGCCTGGACGAAGCCGAAGCCGGTCTTCATTTCCCGCGGCGCCAGGGCGCGCAGGCTGACATCGTTGACCTGCAGTACCAGGCGGATGTGCGCAAGCGCCTGGTCGGCCGTGCAGCCCATGGGCACCTCGTCCACCAGCACGGCAAACTCACCTTCGAAGTCGATGCCGTGAGCCTCGCTGGGCAACGGAATGTCCTGGCGCGCACCGAGGAAGTCGTCACCGGCGCCCTGGTACATCAGCGGCGTGGTTTCGACGCCCTCGATGGGATCGAGGTGAAAGGCGCGCTGCATCAGTTCGCCATGGCTGAGGAAGCAGGAGCCGTCGAGCCACTGCCAGGCACGCGGCAGCGGCGCCATGACCCGGCTCGGGTCGAATTCGAAAGCACCGACGGCCTCGCCCCGGTTGAGGGCGTCGTAGCGACTGAGCAACCCGGCCTCCACGCGCTGCCACTGATCCACGGCGGCTTGCAGGGTCGGTACGATGTCGCTGGCGTCCACGGCGAGGGTCAGATCACGGGAGACCAGCAGCAGGCGGCCGTCACGGCTGCCATCGGCGAGGGTGGCAAGCTTCATTTCAGCACCTCCGCCAGCTCCGGTGCATAGCGCCCGTCCAGCAGGATGAAGACCATCCGCGCCATCTGTTCGGTGCGATTGCTCCAGGCATGATTGGTGCCGCGCTGCACCACGATGTCGCCACGCTTGAGGTGGACGTCCTCGCCATCCAGAACCAGCCAGACCTCACCTTCGGTGACGATGCCGTAATCCAGGGTTTCGGTGCGGTGCATCAGTTTGTGCCTGGAGTCGGCCTTGCCTGTTCCAGCATGGGCCTCGCCGATTTCCGCGAAGCAGGCGGCGGCATCCTCGGCGCTGACCTGGTTCTGCAGGCTGTCCGGCGGGATATCGACCACGCGGATGACGCTGCCCAGCGAACCGGGGCTGAGTTGCAGCGGTTTGTCGGTGGGGTCACCGCCATTGTCCAGCGCTGCCGGGCAGGTCGCGCTGTTCCAAACCTCGTGGAACAGGGTGCCGGGCACCGCTTTCAGAGGAAAGATGTTCGGCGTCGGGCCAGCCTCGGCGACCACGGCCTGGCCAGCGGCGTCGTGGCCGGTGACCACGCGTTTGAAGGGGGGAAGTGCTTGCATGGGAACTCCTTTCAATTGCCGTCGCCGATGGTGGTGCCACCGTCGACGATGATGTTCTGACCGCTGATGAAAGCGCCGCCGGGTGCGGCCAGCAGCAGCGCCAGGGCCGCCACCTCTTCCGGCCGGCCAACACGGCGCAACGGGGTGAGCGCAAGACGCCGCTGCATGACCTCGGGGTTGTCGGTGAGTGGTCGGGCGAATTCGGTCTGGATCACGCCGGGGCTGATGGCGTTGACGCGGATATTCATGGGCCCCCACTCCACCGCGAGGTTCCGCGCAAGTTGCGCCAGCGCAGCCTTGGACAGGCCGTAGAGCCCCAAGCCCTTGTTGCCGCGCACGCCGGCGATGCTGGCCATCAGCACCACGCTGCCCCCACCCTGCTCCGCCATGGCCGGCAGCAGCGCGCCGGTGAGCCAGGCCGCGCTTTCCAGATTCACTGTCAGGGTCAGCCGCCACTGCGCAGCATCGGCGCTGGCCAGCGGCCCCAGGTGCGGGGCGACACCGGCATTGCACACCAGCACGTCGATCCGGCCATGCAGTGCCAGGGCAAGGCTGGCGAGTTGGCGGACTTCGCGCTCGCAACCAAGGTCGGCGGAGAGGCCTTCAGCCTCGAAACCTTCGCCACGCAGCTGCGCCGCCACGCGCTGGCAGTCATCGGCACTCTCGCTGCTGATCACCAGCCGCGCGCCGGCACGACCATATTCGCGGGCGATGGCCAGGCCGATGCCACGGGTGGCACCGGTGATCAGGGCGACCTGGCCCGCCAATGAGAACAAGGGGCTGCTCATAGGATGCGGCAGCCCTGTTCGAAGGACAGGCGCGGACCGGCCGGGCGCAGGCCGGTGGGCTCGCCGTAACCCAGGCAACAGAGGAAGTTGCTGCGCCATCTGCCATCAGGGAAGAACGCTGCGTCCACTTGGGCGTTGTCGAAGCCGGACATGGGGCCGCAATCAAGCCCGAGGGCGCGGGCGGCAAGCATCAGGTAGGCGCCCTGCAGGCTGCTGTTACGCAGTGCCACGCTGGAGGCCGCCTGCGGGTTGTCGCGGTAGGCCGCGCCCGCGTCATAGATGGGGAACAGCTCGGGCAGAAACTCGAAGAAGCGGCTGTCCCAGGCAACGATGGCCGTCACCGGCGCCTGCAGCATCTTGTCGCCATTGTGGCCCTTGAGGGCCGGCAGCAGTTTCTGCTTGGCCTCGGCACTGCGCACGAAGACGAAGCGCGCCGGGCAGCAGTTGTTGCTGGTCGGACCCTGGCGCAGGGTCTGATAGAGCTGGTGCAGCAGCGCGTCGGGTACGTCGCGGTCCTGCCAGAGGTTGTGCGAGCGCGCTTTCAGGAACAACTGGTCGAGCGCGGCGGAATCCAGGGGATGGGCCATGGAATGCTCCAGATGGAATCAGGAAATGGACGGCGCAGTGCTGGCCAGCGGGCGGAACAGCCAGGGCAGTGCCAGGCACGCGACCGCCAGCACGAGTTGCGCGATGGCCACCAGTGCCAGGGCAGCCGGCAGCTCGCTCACGGCGCCGCCGCTGAGGCCCAGCACCACCAGCGGACTGATGAATTCGCCGGCGAACAGCGCGGCGGTGAAGCCGCCCGTCGCACGACCGCGCTGGGCGAAGCTGACTTGGCTCATCACCCAGGTAATCAGCGTCGGCAGCATCAGGCCAATGCCCAGGCCGTTGACCAGCACGGCGATGATGACGAGGGCGTGGTTGCCGGCCTCGGCCATCAGCAGCCCGCCAGCCCCCGCCGTGGCGAAGGCGATGAGCAGCAGGCTCTGCCGTCGCAGGCCGCCCAGCAGGCGGAAGCTCAAGGCGCCGGCTAGCACACCGAGCTGGTTGGCCCCCATGGTCATGCCGATCTGCTGCGGCGAATCCACGTGCAACAGGGTGAGCAAGAAGCCCGCCTGCACCGGCACGATGAACAGGCTGATGCCCGCCAGCGCCGTGAGCCCGTAGAGCGGCAGTAGCGCGCTCCAGGGAAAGCGCTCGGTGCTCGAAGGCTGCACGTCGACCGAACCCACCTGCGGCTCCCAGAGCAGCGCCGCCATCAGCGGCAGGAACAACAAGCCGGACGCGTAGAGCACGAAGGGTACGCGCCAATCGTCCTGCCCGAGGGCGCCGCCCAGGGCGATGAACACCGCTGCCGACAGCGAGGTGGCGACCATCTGCAGGGCGAACAGCCGCTCGCGGCGCGCGCCCTGGTAGTAGTCCCCCATCAGGGTGGTGCAGCAGGTCATGATGCCGGCCTCCGCCAGCCCCAGTCCGGCACGGCTGGCGACGATGCCGGCCAGCGAATCCAGCCACAGCGGCAGCAACCCGCAGGCGGCGTACAGCAGCATCGAGGCCAGCAGCAGCGGCTTGCGCCCGAGGCGGTCGGCGATCACTCCGGCAAAGGGCGCGAGCAGTGCGATTACCAGGGCCGGGATGGTCAGGCTGATGGGCACCAGCACCTCGGCGCCCGGCGTGTCGGCAAAGTGCGCCTGCATGCGCGGCAGTACCGGTGCCAGGAGCACGGCACCCAGTACCGGCAGGCAACTGCCGAGCAGCAGCAGCAGGGATTGCGGCAGTCCGGCCTGGCGTTCAATGGAGGTCACGGCGCACCTCCGGCAACAGCCCGTAGGCGCCCTCTGCGTAGTGCCCGACAGCGTCGGGCAAGCCATTCCAGAGGGCTTGCAAGGTCTCGATCAGTCGTGTCATGCCGATGTGCTCTTGTTGTTGTAGTGGCGGTTCAGGGATTGATGGCGTCCAGCAGCAGTGGGCTGCTGGCGGTCGCATTCCGTTTCGCCGGCACAGCCGCCTCGTCGGAGGCGGCGTCGCGGCGCCGGGTGGCGGGCAGCAGGAAGTAGGCCAGCGCCGGCAGCAGGACCAGGGCGCCGACCATGTTCCAGACGAACATGAAGGCCAGCAGCACGCCCATATCGGCCTGGAACTTGATGGGTGAGAAGATCCAGGTGCCCACGCCGATCGCCAGGGTGACGCCAGTGAGCATCACCACCTTGCCGGTGGAGACCAGCGCACGGTAATAGGCCTCGGAGAGGCTGCTGCCCTGGCGCAGATGGCCGAGCATGATGCTCATCACGTACAGCGCGTAGTCGACGCCGATGCCCACGCCCAGCGCGATCACCGGCAGGGTGGCGACCTTGACGCCGATACCGAGCCAGACCATCAGCGCCTCGCAGAGGATCGAGGTGAGCATCAGCGGAATCACCGCGCAGAGGGTGGCGCGCCAGGAGCGGAAGGTGACCAGGCACAGCAGGATCACCGCGCCGTAGACCCAGAACAGCATCTCGCGGTTGGCTTCCTTGACCACGATGTTGGTAGCGGCCTCGATCCCGGCGTTGCCGGCGGCGAGCTGGAACTTCACGTCGGCCGTGTCGTTGGCGGCGGCGAAGGCTTCGACGTGCTCGACCAGGCGGGTCAAGGTCTCGGCCTTGTGGTCGGTGAGGTAGACGTAGAGCGTCAGCAGGTTGCAGGACTCGTTGTAGAGCCCGCGCGGCGCGCTGGCGGTGATCATGTTGAGCATCGCCTGGTTGTTCTGCAGCTCGTACCACTTCGGGCTGCCTTCGGAGAGGCCCACCAGCATGCGGCGGTTGAGCAGCGCCAGCGAATTGGTCGAATCCACCCCCGGCAGGCTGCGCAGTTGCCAGTCCAGTTCGTCCACCTTGCGCAGGATGTCGTAGCGTGCGCAGGCGTTGTCCGGGGTGCGCACCATGATCGCGAAGAGGTCGCTGCTGGCACCAAAGCTGCGGGTCATGAACGCGTCGTCCTGGTTGTAGCGCGAGTCGGGCCGCAGTTCGGGGGCGCCCGCATCGAGGTCGCCGATGGCCAGGTGCAGGCTGACCATGAATCCGAACACCGCCATCACCAGGCTGATGCCGACGCAAAGGGCGGCCCAGGGCTTGCGGGTGAACAGGTCGAGGAAGCGCCAGAACGGATGACGGGCCTGACCGCCCTCCTCCGCGCGCTCGCTCTTGAGGCTCAGCTCCGCGGCGCGCGGACTCACGCCGACGTAGGAGAGCAGCACCGGCAGCAGGATCAGGTTGGTGAAGATCAGCACGGCGACGCCGATGCTGGCGATGATCGCCAGGTCCTGGATCACCTGGATCTGGATGATCATCAGCACGGCGAAGCCGACCGCATCGCACAACAGCGCGGTGAGGCCGGCGAGGAACAGGCGGCGGAAGGTGAAGCGCGCGGCCACCACGCGGTGCATGCCGCGGCCGATGTCCTGCATGATGCCGTTCATCTTCTGCGCGCCGTGGCTCATGCCGATGGCGAACACCAGGAAGGGCACCAGCACCGAGTACGGGTCCAGCTCGTAGCCCAGCAGCGGCAGCAAGCCGAGCTGCCAGACCACAGCCACCAGGGAGCACAGCACCACCAGCACGGTGCTGCGCACGCAACGGGTGTAGCCGTAAAGCACGGCGGTGGTGATGAGGATGGCGACGGCGAAGAACAGCAGGATCTGCTCGAGGCCCTCGATCAGATCGCCGACCTTCTTGGCGAAGCCGGTGATGTGGATGTCGAGGTTGTCGCTTTGGAACTCCGCCCGCAGGGCGTCGAGTTGCTCGGACAGGGTGGCGTAGTCGAGCGGCTGGCCATCCGGCGTACGCGACAACAGCGGCACGTAGATGATGCTGGAGCGCTGGTCGAAGGCCACCAGCTGACCGATTTCGTTGGACAGCTGCACATTGCGCCGCAGCTCCGCCAGGGACGTCGCGCTGCCGTCGTACTCGTCAGGGATCACCGGCCCGCCATCCAGGCCCTCTTCGGTCACCGAAACCCACCGCGTGGCCGGCGTCCACAGCGACTTCATATAGGCGCGGTCGACCCCCGGCAGCAGGTAGATCCGATCGCTCAGGGCCTGCAGGGTCTTCAGGTAGTCGGCGTCATAGATGTCGCCTTTGCGGTTGGCCACGGCGATGCGCAGGGCGTTACCCAGGCCCGACAGTTCCTTCTGGTTGTCCAGGTAGTTGGCGATGTACGGATGCCCGGTGGGGATCATCTTCTCGAAGCTGGCGTTCAGTTCGATACGACTGGACTGCCAGCCGAGCAGCACGGTGGTCAGCAGGCACAGCAGCAGCACCCAATGGCGGTGGTTGAACAGGGCGCGTTCGACCAGCGAACCGGAGCGCGGATCGAAGTCGCCCGGCTCGGGCAGCGAGGGTTGGCGAGCGGAATTCATGAACTCACTCCGAGGCGGAAACGGCGGGCAACGCCAGGCGGGACAAGCCGGTGAAGCCGGCGACGACCAGGCTGCCGTCGGCGGCCTGGATCACACCCGACACCGGTCTGCCCTGGGGTTTGGCGGCGGGGGCAATGGTGCCCGTCACACTGGTGAACAGGCCGCCTGCCTGATTGGCTAGCAGCACGCGGTCATCGGCCAGGCGGATGGCATCGCTGAAGGACACCGGCGCCATCACCGGTAGCGCTTCAGCGCTATCGGCACCCGGCGCCAGGAGGAAGGCATGTCCTTTCAGGCCGCCGATCAGCAGAGCACCATCGGCGCGGCTCGCCAGGGTGAACAGGGTGCCGCTGTAGGGCGTGTCCAGTGGCAGGAAATGCTGGCCGTCGTCAGCACGGGCCAGGTAGCCCTGCTCGCCAGCGAGAAACCAGCGCTCGCCCTGCCGTGCCACGGCGTACAGGTGCAAGCCCATCGGGTTGTCGATGGCGCCGACGACAGAACGCCAGGTGGCGCCGCCGTCCTCGGTACGGAAGGCAAGGCCGTAGGCACCCACCACCAGGCCATGCTGAGCGTCGGTGAAGGCCAGGGCGAGGAACGGTTTGTCGGCCCCCTCCTCCACCATACGTTCGGCCGTCTGCACGCGTGCCTCTGCAGCCTCGGCATCGGCCGACGCCGGCATCTCATGGCGCGCGGCATCCAGTTCCAGCTGCGCGGCGCGGCGGCCGTCGAGCTGCAACTGCCAGGTGTCCCCGCCGTCACGGCTGGCCAGGATCACACCAGCGTGCCCCACCGCCCAGCCCTGTTGGGCATCGACGAACTGCACAGCGGTCAGCCCCACCGACACCGGCACTTGTGCCTGGCGCCAATGCTGGCCGTTGTCATCGGACAGGAGCACCAGCCCGCGTTCACCCACGGCCACCAGGCGGTCGCCCGCGCGGGCCAGGTCGATGAAGACCGCACGCTCAGGATTGGACACACGCATGGCCGGACTTTCCAGCACATCCCCGGCGGCCTGGCCAGCGGCGAAGCACACGGGGGTGATCGGCAGGGCGAGGGCCAACAACAGGCCGCCCACCTGACGCAATCTGTTCATGTTCTACCTCGATCTCGTTACGCAAGCGGGAGGACGGCGCGCGTCCTCCCGGTAAGGCTTCAGCGCACGCCACGCCCGGCCATCGCCGCCGGGGAGAACTCCGCCGCCTTGTAGCGATCGACCACCGCGTATTGCTGGTCCTTGCCGGCGTAAAGGTTCTGGATGAACCAGGTGCCGGAGATCAGGTCGTAGAACCCGGAGGACAGCTGAGCCACGGCAGGCAGGTCAGGCATGACTGCCGGCAGTGACCAAAGGGTCTTGGCCAGTTGGCCGTTGGCGTCCCAGCGGTCACCGAGCATGGCCTGCCAGGTGTCTTCGTCGAGGTAGTAGCGCCCCTTGGGCAACTGGTGGCGCTTGCCCGGTGCAAGGTCCGCCTCCACCACCCAGACGCGGTGCAGCTCCCAGCGCACGTAGTCCGGATTCATGTGGTGCTTGGCGAACAGGTCCTCGGGCTTGGCCGCCGCCTGCACCTTGTTGGCGTTGTAGGGGATGTAAATCTCCTGCTTGCCCACCAACTTCCAGTTGAAACGATCCAGACGACCCTGGAACACACTGAGTTCATCGAACGACATGACTCCGGCAGTTGCGGGCGTCGGGGTGTCGCAGCAGGCGTTGGGCAGCTTGCGCACGCGACGCTGGCCAGTCAGGTAGACGTGTGCCTGGGACTTGTCGCCGTTGAGGTTGGTGCGCCCCATGATCTGCTCACCGGCCCGCAGCGGCGGCCCTACGTTGAGCAGGCGGAACAGCCAGTAATCGCCTTCGAACGTCGCGGCCGAGCCATCGGGGTAGTAGTAGGGCATCTCCTGTACGGCCTTGCCGTCGGTTGTCAGCACCTGGGCGCCGTCTGCGGTCATCAGGTAATGGCGGAAATCCATGGCCACCGAAGTGCCGCGCCAGTTCAACACATGGTTCCACATGGCCTCGGTGCCGTTCTTCGGCACCGGGAATGGAATGCCGCCGTAGGCCCCTTCCGGCACCGGGCCGGCGCTGCTCTCTACCAGCTTGGCGCTATGCGCGTTCTTCAGCGTGTTGTCGTACACCCACTGCGGCGCTGCGGCCGTACGGCGGGTCGGGTAGATGTCGAGGCGGTAGGTCTCGGGGTAGCGCTTGAACATGGCCTTGACGCCATCGCTGAGCTTGTCGGCGTACTGGTCCATATTCTTCGCGGTGATGCTGAACAGCGGCTTGTCGGCGGCGAACGGATCGCTACGCTTGCCGCCTTCCTTGAAGCCGGCATCCACCCGGGTGTAGCCGCCGTCCCAGGCCGGGATGCTGCCGTCGGCGTTGCCGGCGCGTTCGGCGCCCAGCGGGGTCAGGCTTTTGCCGAGGTCGGCGGCGCTGCTGGCGAGCGCCGGTTGCAGGCTCAGGGCGGCTGCGCCGACCAGGGCCAGGCAGAAGGTCTTGAGAGTGAACGGGATGGTCATGCGCAAGTCCCTCAGAAGGTGGATTTCACGGAGAAGGCCAGGTAATCCCGGTCCTTCAGCGACTGCTTGAAGGTGAAGTGGTTGAGCGCGTCGAGGTTGGTGTCTTCCGCCCCGTAGTAGTGGGTGTAGGTGAGGCCGAAGGTCACCCGGTCGAGGTAGGTGGCGCTGACGCCGATGTTGAAGTCGCCGCCGTTGTCAGGCCCGAAGCTGCTGATCACCGCCGACTTGCCCATGGGGAAGTAGCTGATGCCCAACGGCACGCTGAGGTCGATGCCGGGGAACACCTGGCGATAGGTCGGGCTGTAGACCAGCTTGATGCCCACGCCATCGTCGGTGGCCCCCGGGTCCAGCGCGGCGCGGTTCTTGGTCACACTGAGCAGCCGGTTCCAGGCGATCTCGCCCACCAGGCTGGCCTCGTTTGAGATGAACGACGGGCCGAGAGACGCCAGCATGTTCAGGTTGACGTGCGCGGTGCGCCCCACGGCGTAGAGCGGATCGTCATCGTTGTCGGCAACCACGCCAGGCAGCACGGTCTGACCATTGGAAACCAGCGGCATGTTCCAGCGCATGGAGGCTTCACCGGCGAAGCTGAACTCTTCCACCGTGGTGGCGAAGCTCGCGCCCAGGGCGCGGATGTTCTCCGGATAGACCCAGTAGTACTCGCCGATCTTGCCGGTGGCGAAGTTCGGACCGGTAGCGCTGGGCTTGAGGTACAGCTTCGGCGACTTGTCGTGGTACTGGATGGCGTAAAGACCGTATTCGGTGGTGTCGGCGGTGTAGCGCAGCTGCAGGCCGCCCTGCCCCGAGCTCTTGGCTTCCTTGTCGTTGCCATGGAAGAAGGCCGCCGGGCTGGACGGGTTGCCACCCAGGAAGGTCGGGAACGGCGCCCCTACGACCAGTCGCTCGTTGCCTTCGCCGATGGTGTCGCTGACCGAGAAGTAACTGCCGGCACCGGGCAGACGGGTTTCTTCCCATTCGAACTGGTAGAACGCGCCGAGGGACAGGTCGTCGGTCATCTGGAAGGTGGTGGAGAGCTGGTTGACCGGGCGGGTGATTTCCTTGAACTGGGTGTTGGGCACCGACACCGCCTTGACCACGTCCACCGGCGCCATGCCGCCGGCGATGCCGTTGGCACCGAAGAACAGGCTTTCACCCCAGATCAGGCCATGGCGGCCGACGCGCACGGAGGTCGCCTTGTCGGCCAGGGCGCCGTTCCAGTACACAAAGGCATCCAGCAGCTCGGCGTCACCACCATGCAGGTGGCGAGTGTCGTCGGTGAACTCGTCGAAGGCGACCGAACGCTGGTTGGCGCGGGTGGGGTCGTCGTTGTCGTTGTCCTTCTGGTATTCGGTGTCAAACCAGCCGGCACCACTGACGCGAGCACCGAAGTCGCGGTAGCCGATGTCCAATTCGGAGAGGATGTCGAGCCGGTTGGAAATCAGCCCCTTGTCGAAGGCGCGATCACCGTCGTCCTGGTTGCGGGCGACCTGTCCTTCGGTGAGCGTGCTGCTCGGGTCCTTCAGGCGCCAGGCGGCGCTGTACTTGAGCGTGTTGTCCCAGCGCAGACTCAGGTCGGGGTTGCCGGTCTGAATCTCGAACGCTTGGGCGGAGGGAAGGCCATACACCAGGGCCGCGGCGAGCGTCAGGGTGAAGGGCGCACGCCGCGCAGCGGCGATATTGCGAATAGCCATCGAACGAACCCTCTTATTGTTCTTGTTGGCGAACTTCTCGTGAGCCACGACCGGCCGGATCAAGGCAGACCGGGCCGGTAGGGCCAGAAATGCCGGAGTGGCATCGCCAGGCGGGAATGACCGGGCGACGGGCAAAGGTTGACGTGAGGGGCTGGCTCTGACTAATCGCTTGTTGGGATGCGACCTATCGGCAATCGCGATACCTGGAGGACGCAGAAAAGACACGACACAAGGCCCCCGGCGGAGGTTCGAACCTCCGCCGGGGCACTTAGGCGCGGCGTTGGAAAGGAAGGGAGAAGCCCGGGAACATAGCGGCAAGGTTCAGTTGAGAATCGGTGTGCATGAACTGCGAGTTGGGCTTCGCACTGCTCAGCCACAAGCACGAAAAAGGCCCATCGATCATTGATGGGCCTTTCTTCTTTCATCGCCTGTTCGCTCAGGCCTCTTTCACCATCTGGGTCGCACCCACTCGCATGATGGTCTCGATAGCGCGCTGCAGGGCGTGCTCGGAGTCATAGAGGTGGCTCCGGGCGATGATGTCCTTGTTGGCCGCGCGCAGCTTGAAGTAGTTCTTGCCGCTGGAATCGATGCGCCGTACGAAGCGCTCCTCATGCACGCAGTTCTCGCGAAACAGGGCCATGGCCGCCTCCGCGACGCCACGGTCCTCATAGACACCGGTATCCAGCAGGGTCTGCGCATCGGCTGCCTTCAAACGCAGGCGCCAAGTGCCACCCGTATTCTTGCGCAGCTCGAACCAACCACTCATCACAACACTCCTCGAACAATTAGGGGATGCGCGTAAGCGCCGGCTTGAAACACCCCGCGGGGCATTTCAAGCAGCGGGCTACCCTACCCCTTTGCATTTTTCCGGCTAGCAGGACCGGGCTTATTGAGCTGTAGGAGCGGCCACGTCGCTTCAGGCGAAATTTCGCCGTATACAGCAAAGCCCCATGCCAGAGCCGTCCTGTCATATCTCCGTCACCCGGCTGACTTAATCTCGCGGCTCCTTCCACTCCCTAGTAACAAGGTGTTTGCCCATGCCGCGCGCCATGACCGCCAGCGACAAGGACCTGTGGGGCCGTGCCCTCAGCATGTTGCTGCTCGGTTTCGTCTGCTATGCCTTTCCCTGGTCGGTTTTTGCCGCCCAGCCCGAGACTGTCCTGCGTATCCAGGGCTCCAACACCATCGGCGCCAAGTTGGGGCCGGCGCTGATCAAGGGGATGCTGGAAGAAGAAGGGATGCGCGCGATTCACCAGACGCCAGGGGATCGGGAAAACGAGGTGCACATCCTCGGCCACGATGCCCAGGGCAGGGAAATCCGCGTGGAACTGGCCGCCCATGGCTCGTCCACCGGTTTCACCGCACTCAAGGAGGGCAGCGCTGACCTGGCCGCGTCTTCGCGCCCGATCAAGGACGCCGAAGCCAAGGACCTTTCCACCTTCGGTGACTTGCGCAGCCATTACGCCGAACAGGTGATCGCCATCGACGGCCTGGCCATCATCCTGCACCCGGACAACCCGTTGCGCGCCCTCACCACCGCACAGCTGGCCGCTGTGTTCGCTGGCGAAACGAAGACCTGGGACGAACTCGGCGGCAAGGGCGGTGCCATTCACCTCTATGCCCGCGATGACCAGTCCGGCACCTACGACACCTTCAAGGAACTGGTACTGGCCCGCCAGGGCAAGAGCCTGTCCGGCACCGCCCAGCGCTTCGAATCGAATGACAAGCTGTCTGCCGCTGTCAGTGGCGATCCGCTGGGGATCGGCTTCGTCGGCCTGGCCTCGATCAATCAGGCCCGTGCACTGGCGATTGCCGACGGCAACTCCCAGGCGATGCCGCCCAGCACAGAGCTGATCGCCACCGAGGATTATCCGCTGTCGCGTCGGTTGTTCATCTATATCAAGCCGGGTGAGCAGAATCGCTGGGCCCAGGCCCTGGTGCATTTCGCCCAGAGCCCACGCGGCCAGGCGATCGTCGATCAGACCGGTTTCGTCGCCCAGCAGGTCCAGGCAATCAAGGTCCAGGCGCTGCAGGATATGCCCGAGCGTTACCGCGACCTGGCCACCCATGCCCAGCGCTTGTCGGTGAACTTCCGTTTCCAGGAAGGCAGCGCCAACCTCGACAACAAGGCCCTGCGCGACGTGGAGCGGGTGCTGGATTACCTGAAACAGTCCAACAAGGTGGAACAGAAGGCGGTACTGGTGGGCTTTGGCGATCCCAAGGCCGACCCGCAACGTGCCGAACTGCTGTCCAAGCTGCGGGCCATGGCGGTGCGCCGGGAGTTGGCCAAGGGTGGCGTGAGCCTGCGGGACGTGACCGGGCTCGGAGACGAGTTGCCGGTGGCGGCCAACACGGCCGAGGAAGGACGGATTCGCAACCGTCGGGTGGAAGTCTGGGTGTATTGAGCCGGCGGATAGCCCCGCCGATGGGTTTCGTACCTCAACCCATCCTACGGAAGATGGGAGGCCCCGCCCCTTTTCGGGAGCAGGGCCTTGCCGCATCAGAAGTCGAAGCGGGTGGTCAGCATGTAGTTGCGCGGATCGCCGTAGAAACCACCTTCGTAGAAGCCCAGGTTGCTGAAGTACTTCTCGTCGGTGAGGTTATTGGCGTTGAGAGTGACCGACACCTGCTCGGTAACCTGGTACTTCGCCATCGCATCCAGCAGCCAGTAGCTCTCCTGGGTGTACTCGAAGTCGCTGGCATTGGTCGCCGGGTTCCACACGTCCTTCCAGATTTTGCTCTGCCAGCTGGCGGAGCCACCGATGGTCAGCTTGTTGAACTGGCCCGGCAGGCGGTAGCTGGTGGACAGGCGGAACATGTCTTCCGGTTCGGTGGTGGAGATCTTGTCGTGATCACCGTCACGGGTAATGCGGTGGGTGTAGCCACCCTGCACCTGCCAGTCCGGCATCAGCTCGCCAGCGACCTCGAGCTCGAAGCCCTTGGTCTTGGCGCCCTGCACAGCACGGTAGATGGACTTGTTGTTGACCGCGTCGAAACCGATCTGCTCCGGCAGGTTGTCCTGCTTGACCTCGAACACGGCTGCGCTGGCGTTCAGGCGACCATCGAAGAACTCTGCCTTCAGGCCCAACTCGTAGGCATCACCCTCTTCCGGCTCGATGGCCGTGCCACTGGCATCCTGCTCGCTCTCGTGGGGCTTGAAGATGCTGGTGTAGCTGGCATAGACCGAGTACGTGTCGTTCAGGTCGTAGACCACGCCGGCATAGGGCACCACCACGCCGTTTTCCTGCAGATCCTGCAGCTTGGCGCTCTGGCCGGTGCTTAGGTCGGTACCGGTGCTGTCCAGCTCCCAGTTGGAGACGCGGCTGCCCAGGATGATCGACAGATCGTCGGTGGGCTTGAAGCGTCCGGTCAGGTAGGCGGCGGACTCTTTCAGCTCGTCATCCTGCCTGGAGGTCGGATTGCCCCAGGCCGGCTCAGGGAAGTCACCGGTCCAGCCATTGATGGTCGGCACGCTGTCGAAGAAGAAGGGCCAGTTGGTGGACTTGGATTCGATATCGCGGTGCGACAGGCCGACCACCAGCTCATGCTCGCGGCCGAGCAGCTGGAAGGGGCCGCTGGCGTAGAGGTCGTATGCATTCTGGGCGGTTTCGTAGCGGTACTTGCCGCGCCAGATGAACATGCCGCTGCCATCCACCGGGTTCGGGTTGCCGCTGGCGGCGGAGCCCAGGGTGATGGGTGCATCGGTCTCGGTGCGGCTGATGGAAGCCTTCACGATCCAGTCGTGGGCGAGGCGCTGCTCCAGGGTCACGAAGGCGTTGTCGGCGGTGTTGTCCCACTGGCTCCAC
Organism: Pseudomonas sp. BN415; assembly: GCF_029871195.1. Classification (NCBI taxonomy): domain Bacteria; kingdom Pseudomonadati; phylum Pseudomonadota; class Gammaproteobacteria; order Pseudomonadales; family Pseudomonadaceae; genus Pseudomonas; species Pseudomonas sp. BN415. Next base: position 30,310 of record NZ_SSOK01000027.1, on the reverse strand, counting down.
TTGGTGCCTGGATTGAACGAACGGGACAGGGTGAACTCGTTGCCGTTGCTGTCCACCAGCGGGGTCGAAGAGCCCCAGGAGGAGCCTTCCGGGCGGTTGGTCTGGCGACTCAGGCCGGCGCTCAGCAAGGTGTCTTCAGTGATGTCGGTTTCAAGGATGCCGTAGAAGACCTGCTTCGTTTCGGACAGGTGGTCCATGAAGGACTGGCCGTCTTCATAGGCGGTAACGAAGCGGCCACGCACACTGCCCTGGGGAGTCAGCGAACCGCCGATGTCGAACTCGGTGCGGTAGGTGTCCCAGCTGCCAGCACCGGCGGAAACGTAGCCGGAGAGTTCCTTGGTCGGGCGCTTGCGCACCAGGTTGACGGTGGCAGAAGGGCTGCCGAAGCCGCTGAGCAGGCCGGTAGAGCCCTTCAGCACTTCCACGCGGTCGTAGATGACCATGTCGGCCTGGTCGATGCCATTGCCGAAGCGGAAGGCCGCCGGGATGCCATCGATCTGGAAGTTGTCGATCTCGAAGCCGCGGGATTTGAAGCTGGCGCGGCTGCTATCCAGCTTGTTGACGGTGATACCCGGTGTTTTCGAAAGCACATCACCGATGCTGGTCAGGCCCTGGTCATCCATCTGCTGGCGAGTGATGACGCTGACCGATTGCGGGGTCTCGCGAGGCGACAGCGACAGCTTGGTGGCGGTGCGTGTCGAACCGGTGGTGTAGGAACCCGTGCCTTCAGTGGCTTCACCCAGACGGTTGTCGGTGATGGAAGTCGCCACCAGTTCCAGCGATCCATTGCCGTTCTGCTGCTCTTCGGCAAGCGCCCCACCGGCCTGCAATGCCAGGGTCACCCCCAGGATCGCCACGGACAACGGGTGACGCTTGAGCCGTGCGGCAACGGCATCCCCAGCCGTATTCACCGCGTTGAACGCATTTTGCTGTTGCACTCTCAAACCCCTTGAATGGTCTGTCTGCTTGGTTAGCCGGCTAACCACTGGCTTTCTATTTTTCTGCTGTGTGCGGCGCCCTTGGCTGGCGCCTGGCGGCCGTGCAGGCGGAAGCGCATCTGACGGCGGATGCAGAAATTATCATCTAATAATAATCATTACCAAATGCAAATCAGAATTCTTTGGATGCTCATAGGGAGATTTCAGGCAAAGACAGGGCAAAGATTTGTTACAGCGCCCCCGTATCTACCTTGCCCGACCAACGGTTAGGCTTCCTTTTGTGACGCCGGGCCCCTCTGACGGCTTGCCAGCCGCCATGTCGGAGTCACTTCTTCAACTACGACAGAAGGAGGGGCTCATGGCAGCTCTACATGCATTTCTCACCGCCGACTTCCTCGGCACCGCCACCTGGTTGTGGCTCGTCTTCCTCGCAATAGTCCTTGCCTTGCTGGTCTTCGACCTCGGGGTGCTTCACCGCGACCAACACGAAATCGAGATGCGCGAAAGCCTGCTGCTCTACGGCGGCTACTTCAGCGTCGGCGTGCTGTTCGGTGTCTGGGTCTGGTTCGAGCTGGGTGCGCAGAGTGCGCTGGAGTTCTACACCGGCTTTTTGGTCGAACAATCGCTGTCCATGGACAACGTCTTCGTCATGGCGATGATCTTCGGCTTCTTCGCCATCCCCCGCCGCTACCAGCACCGCGTGCTGTTCTGGGGCATCCTCGGCGTGGTGGTGCTGCGCGCGATCATGATCGGCCTGGGTAGCGCCCTGGTGAAGGAATTCGACTGGATCCTCTACGTGTTCGGCGCCTTCCTGCTGTTTACCGGCGTGAAGATGCTCTTCGCCCGCCAGGAAGCCCATCCGGATCTGGCCAACAATCCGGTGCTCAAATTTGTCCGCCGTCATATCCGCGTTACCGACGACCTGCACGGCGCGCACTTCTTCGTACGCCTGAAGAAAGCCGGCGAGAGCAAGGCCCTGCTCTACGCTACCCCGCTGTTCCTGGCCCTGGTGCTGATCGAACTGGCCGACCTGGTGTTCGCGGTGGACAGCGTCCCGGCGATCTTCGCGATCACCCAGGACCCGTTCATCGTCTACACCTCGAACATCTTCGCCATTCTCGGCCTGCGCGCCCTCTACTTCGCCCTGGCGGCACTGATGCACCGTTTCGTCTACCTGAAGTACGCCCTGGCCCTGGTGCTGATCTTCATCGGCGGCAAGATTTTCCTGCACGGCTTCATCGGCAAGATTCCCCCGCTGCTGTCCCTTGGCGTAACCTTCGGCCTCCTTGCCGGCGGCGTGCTCCTGTCCCTGTTGAAAACCCGCGACCGCCCGGCCCAGCGCACGGGAGACCTGGAGAAACATGGATGAAGTGCATATTGAGCCCTTCGAGAAAGGCGGCCGGACCTACTGGCGGGTACGCCTGGGGCAACGCGGCCTGACCTTTCAGGAGGAACTGGCCGCGCGCACCTTCGCGGCACAGTTGCACCTGCGGATGGGTTGGCTGCGCGAGGGGGATGCTCCCAAGAAGGAATAGCCCGTAGCCCGAACTACGAAACAGAGAAACGAAAAAGGCCCGCGCAATGCGGGCCTTCTTCGTTGCGGGCGATCACTGACCGCTGCGCAGCATTTCCTTGGGTACGTATTTGCCGACTTCATACTTGCCGATCGCCGCGCGGTGCACTTCATCCGGGCCATCGGCCAGGCGTAGGGTGCGCTGCATGGCGTACATGTAGGCCAGCGGGAAGTCATTGGAAACACCGGCACCACCGTGGATCTGGATGGCGCGGTCGATCACGCGCAAGGCGACGTTGGGCGCCACGACCTTGATCTGCGCGATTTCGCTCTTGGCTACCTTGTTACCCACGGTGTCCATCATGTAGGCCGCCTTCAGGGTCAGCAGGCGGGCCATGTCGATTTCCATCCGCGAGTCGGCGATCTTGTCGATGTTGCCACCCAGACGCGCCAGCGGGCGACCGAAGGCAGTGCGGCTGACGGCGCGTTTGCACATCAGTTCCAGGGCGCGTTCAGCCATGCCGATGGAGCGCATGCAGTGGTGGATGCGGCCCGGACCGAGACGACCCTGGGCAATCTCGAAGCCGCGACCCTCGCCCAGCAGCACGTTCTCGTAGGGCACGCGCACGTCTTCGAAAAGCACCTCGGCATGGCCGTGAGGTGCGTCGTCGTAACCGAACACCGGCAGCGGGCGCAGGACCTTCACGCCGGGGGTGTCCATGGGAACCAGAATCATCGAGTGCTGCTGGTGGCGCGGCGCGTCCGGGTTGGACAAGCCCATGAAGATGAGGATCTTGCAGCGCGGATCGCAAGCGCCCGACGTCCACCATTTGCGGCCGTTGATGACCCACTCGTCACCCTGGCGCACCGCGCGGGCTTCCATGTTGGTGGCATCGGACGAAGCCACGCCCGGCTCGGTCATGGCGAAGGCCGAACGGATCTCGCCACGCAGCAGAGGCTCCAGCCATTGACGCTTCTGTTCTTCATTGGCGTAGCGCACCAGCACTTCCATGTTGCCGGTATCCGGCGCGGAGCAGTTGAACGGCTCCGGGCCCAGCAGGGAGCGGCCCATGATCTCGGCCAGGGGCGCGTACTCCATGTTGGTGAGGCCAGCGCCGTACTCGGATTCCGGCAGGAACAGGTTCCACAGTCCTTCCGCCTTTGCCTTGGCTTTCAGCTCTTCCATGATCGCGGTGGGCTGCCAACGGTCGCCTTCGGCAACCTGCTGCTCGAATACCGGCTCGGCCGGATAGACATAGGCGTCCATGAATGCGGTGACGCGTTCACGCAGTTCCTGGACCTTCGGGGAATAGGCGAAATCCATGCGGGGCTACCTTTTACGGGCTGTTTGGTGAGGTCTGGTAAGGATGCTAGAACAGGGCGTAAGATTTCCCTAGTCTATTTTCGGCATCTATGAACATTCATCACCGATATATGATCCGCTGATAAAAACAACTTCGAGGAGCACGCCCGGCATGAATCTGAACAAGGTAGACCTCAACCTCTTCATCGTCTTCGACGCCATCTATACCGAGGCCAACCTGACCCGCGCCGGCCAGATCGTCGGCATCACCCAGCCCGCCGTCTCCAACGCCCTCGCCCGCCTGCGGGAAACCTTCAACGATCCCCTTTTTGTGCGCACCGCCCAAGGCATGGTGCCCACGCCCATGGCGCAGAACATCATCGGCCCGGTGCGCAATGCCCTGCAGCTGCTGCGGGTATCGGTGCAGGAAAGCCGCACCTTCAACCCGGCCCAGGCGAACAAGACCTACCGCATCAGCATGACCGACCTCACCGAAACGGTGATCCTGCCGCCGCTGTTCCAGCGCCTGCGCCGCCTGGCGCCAACCGTGCAGATCGAGAGCTTCCTGGCCAAGCGCCGCGAAACCACCAAGGAACTGGCCGCCGGCCGCCTGGACTTCGCCGTGGACGCCCCGCTCAACACCGACCCGCAAGTGCGCCACGTGAAACTGATGGAAGACCGCTACGTCTGCGCCATGCGCCGCGGTCATCCTCTGGCCAAGGAAAAGATCACCCTGGACGAGTACCTGTCGCTGTCCCACATCCACATTTCCAGCCGTCGCAGCGGCCTGGGCTACGTGGACCTGTCACTGGGCAAGATGGGTATCCAGCGCAAGGTGACCCTGCGTTCGCAGCACTACCTGATGGCCTCGACCGTGCTGCACGGCACCGACCTGGCCATCACCGTCCCGGAGCGCTTCGCCCGCCGCCAGGACCTGCACTACGTGGACCTCCCGGTGCATGACGTGCCGTCCCTGGAAACCCACCTCTACTGGCACGAAAGCACCGATCAGGACCCGGCCAACCGCTGGATGCGCGAGCAGATCATCGAAATCTGCCAGCAGGTGACGGCGCAGGAGCAGAAGGAACGGGCGTGATATCTGGGCACGAACACTGTGGGGGCGATTTCAATCGCTAAGCAGGTCGAAGACCTGCCCTGCAATACCGCGGGGGGCTGCTGCGCTCCCCTCAGCGAATGAATTCGCCCCCACAATGCCCCCTAGAGGACGGGGCTAACGACCGAACTCCGGCTTGCGCTTCTCGATGAAGGCGCCCATGCCTTCCTTCTGGTCCGGCGTGGCGAACACTGCCTGGAACAGCCGCCGCTCGAAGCGCAGCCCCTCCGCCAGCGAGCCTTCGTCCACGCGGTTGACGCACTCCTTGAGCATCATCACCGCGGTGCGCGATTGCGCGGCGATGCGGCTGGCACTGTCCATGGCTTCTTCCAGCAGTTCGGCCGCGGGCACCACCCGTGCCACCACGCCACTGCGTTCGGCTTCGATGGCATCCATGCTGCGACCGCTCAGCAGCAGCTCCATAGCCTTGGCGCGACCTACCAGGCGGGTCAGGCGCTGGATACCGCCGGCACCCGGAATCACCCCCAGTTTCACTTCCGGCAATCCGAATCGCGCGGTGTCTGCGGCGATGATGAAATCGCACATCAGCGCCAGTTCGAATCCGCCACCCAGTGCGTGGCCGGCCACGGCGGCAATGATCGGCTTGCGCCGTTGGGCCACGCGATCCCAGCGGCCGAGGAAGTCGTCGAGGTAAGTGCCGGGAAAGCACAGCTCGGCCATTTCCTTGACGTCCGCCCCCGCCGCGAAGGCCTTGGCGGAACCGGTGATAAGCACGCAGCCGATGGATGCATCCCGTTCGAATCCGTCGAGCACCCGGTTCAGCTCGTCGATGAGCTGGGTGTTGATGGCGTTCAGCGCCTCGGGGCGATTGAGGGTGACCAGGCCGACAGCGCCGGCCTGCTCCACCAGCAGGGTCTGGTAGGTCATAGGAAGTTCCTTCATGAAAAATGGGCAGGCCTGCGGCCTGCATAGCGATTGAAATCGCCCCCACAGTGCTTCGGTACAGGCCTTATGGGGGGAACTCATTCGCTAAGGGCAGCGCAGCTGCCCCAGGGATCAAAGACTGCGGGCGATCACCATGCGCTGCACGTCGGAGGTGCCTTCGTATATCTGGCACACGCGCACGTCGCGGTAGATCCGCTCCACCGGGAAGTCCTTCAGGTAGCCGTAACCGCCCAGGGTCTGGATGGCAGCCGAACACACCTTCTCGGCCATTTCCGAGGCGAACAGCTTGGCCATGGAGGCTTCGGTCAGGCAGGGCATGCCGGCTTCGCGCAGGCTGGCAGCGTGGTGCACCATCTGCCGCGCGACGGCGATCTGGGTGGCCATATCGGCCAGGCGGAAGGCCACCGCCTGGTGCTCGATGATCGCCTTGCCGAAGGTCTTGCGCTCGTGGGCGTAGTCCCGCGCCGCCTCGAAGGCCGCGCGGGCCATGCCGACGGACTGCGCGGCAATGCCGATGCGCCCGCCTTCCAGGTTGGACAGGGCGATGCGGTAGCCCTCACCCTCCTCGCCCAAGCGCAGGGACGCCGGAATGCGCACCTCGTCCAGCTGGATCTGGCAGGTGTCCGACGCGTGCTGGCCGAGTTTTTCCTCGACCCGAACGACCTGATAACCGGGCGTGTCGGTGGGCACGATGAATGCGCTGATGCCCTTCTTGCCGGCCTGCGGATCGGTCACGGCGAATACGATCACCATCCCCGCATGGCTGCCCGAGGTAATGAACTGCTTGGCGCCGTTCAGCACGTAGTGGTCGCCGTCGCGGCGGGCACGGGTGCGAAGGTCGCTGGCATCGGAACCCGCCTGGGGCTCGGTGAGGGCGAAGGCGCCGATCATCTCGCCCGTGGCCAGCGGGCGCAGGAAGCGTTCCTTCTGCTCCTGGCTTCCGTATTTGAGGATGGGCATGCAGCCCACCGAGTTGTGCACGCTCATGATGGTGGAGCAGGCGCCATCACCAGCAGCGATCTCCTCCAGGGCCATGGCGTAGGCCAGGTGGCCGGTGGCCGCGCCGCCCCACGCCTCCGGCACCAGCATGCCGAGAAAGCCCAACTGGGCCATTTCGCGGATGGCCTCGGCCGGGAAGCGGTGCTCACGGTCCCAGTCGGCGGCGAAGGGTTTCAGGCGTTCCTGGGCAAACTGCCGGGCCATGTCGCGGATCTGGATTTCGTCTTCGTTCGGGATCATTGCGCGTTCCTCAGCTCATGCGCTCGATGGCGACTGCAGTCGCCTCACCACCACCGATGCACAGCGACGCCACGCCACGCTTCAGGTCGTACTGGGTCAGGGCGTTGAGCAGGGTCACCAGCACACGGGCGCCGGAGGCGCCAATGGGGTGGCCCAGGGCGCAGGCGCCGCCGTGGACGTTGAGCTTGTCGTGGGGGATATCCAGGTCACGCATGGCGACCATGGGCACCACGGCAAAGGCCTCGTTCACTTCGAACAGGTCCACCTCATTCAGACCCCAGCCGGTGCGGGCCAGAACGCGCTGGATGGAACCCACCGGCGCCGTGGTGAAGAGGTTCGGCGCATGGGCAAAGGAGGCATGGCCAGCGATACGCGCCAGCGGGGTCAGGCCGCGCTTTTCCGCCTCGGACAGGCGCATGAGCAGCAGCGACGCGGCACCATCGGAAATGGAGCTGGCGTTGGCCGCGGTGACGGTGCCGCCCTCGCGGAAAGCCGGCTTCAGGGTGGGGATCTTGTCCAGGCGCGCCTTGGGCGGTTGTTCGTCCTGGCTGATGGTCACCCGTTCACGGCCGGACGTGGCTTCCACCGGCACGATCTCGGCAGTGAAGCGGCCGTCGGCCATGGCCTTCTGGGCGCGGGTCAGTGAGGTGATGGCAAAGGCATCCTGCTGTTCGCGGGTGAAGCCGTACGCCTGGGCGCAGTCCTCGGCGAAGGTGCCCATCAGGCGGCCCTTGTCGTAGGCGTCTTCCAGGCCATCGAGGAACATGTGATCCAGCACCTTGCCGTGGCCCATGCGGTAGCCGGAGCGGGCGCGTTCTAGCAGGTAGGGCGCATTGGACATGCTCTCCATTCCACCGGCCAGCACCACGTCGGCGCTGCCGGCGAGCAGCAGGTCATGGGCCAGCATCACGGACTTCATGCCCGAGCCGCACATCTTGTTCACCGTGGAGCAGACCACGCTCTGGGGCAGGCCCGCACCAAGCGCGGATTGCCGTGCGGGGGCCTGGCCCTGGCCGGCCTGCAGCACGCAGCCCATGATGACTTCGTCCACGGCGTCGCCTTGCACGCCGGCGCGTTCCAATGCGGCGCGGTTGGCGGCAGCGCCCAGTTGCGCCGCAGTCATGTCCTTGAAGTCGCCGAGGAAGCCGCCCATGGGCGTGCGCACGGCACTGACGATAACGATCGGATCGGTTCTCTGGGTCATGGCGTTCTCCTTACTTGGCAGCCATGCGAATGGCGCCGTCGAGGCGGATGACTTCACCGTTGAGCATGGTGTTCTCGACGATATGACGGACCAGCGCGGCGTACTCGGAAGGGCGACCCAGGCGCGGCGGGAACGGCACTGCTGCGCCGAGGGAATCCCGGACTTCCTGGGGCATGCCGGCCATCATCGGGGTTTCGAAGATGCCGGGCGCGATGCACATCACGCGAATACCGTGGCGCGCCAGTTCGCGGGCGATCGGCAGGGTCATGCCGACCACACCGCTCTTCGACGCGGAATAGGCCGCCTGGCCGATCTGCCCGTCGAAGGCCGCGACCGAGGCGGTGTTGATGATCACGCCGCGCTCACCTTCCTGATTCGGCTCGCCCTGGGCCATGGCTTCTGCGGCCAGGCGCAGCATGTTGAAGCTGCCCACCAGGTTGATGCTGATCGTCCGGGCGAAGCTGTCCAGGGCATGCGCGCCGTTGCGGCCGATGACCTTCTCGGCCGGGGCGACACCCGCGCAATTGACCAGCCCGTGCAGGCCACCAAAGGCCTCGACGGCGGCGGTCACGGCCGCGCGGGCGTCCTCATCACGGGTAATGTCTGCCTTGACGAAGCGGGCGTTGGCACCCAGTTCTTCGGCACGGGCGGCGCCGGCATCGGCGTTGATGTCCACCAGCACCACCTTGCCGCCCTGCCCCACCAGCTCGCGGGCGGTGGCCAGGCCAAGGCCGGAGCTGCCGCCGGTCACCAGGAAAACGGAATTCTCGATACGCACGTTTACGACTCCTTCGGATCAGTGAGCGGCGGCTGCTTGGGCCTTGGCGATCTCCTGGTTACGCAGGAGGAAGCGCTGGATCTTGCCGCTCGGGGTCTTGGGCAATTCCGCGACGAACTCGATTTCGCGCGGATAGGAATGGGCGGACAGGCGCTTGCGAACGTATTGCTGCAGTGCCTCGGACAGGGTGGCGTCGGCAGTGTAGCCGGCGTGCAGCACGACGAAGGCCTTGACCAGTTCGGTGCGCTCCGGATCGGGTTTGCCGATCACCGCGGCCTCGATCACGGCCGGATGCTCGATCAGCGCGCTCTCCACATCGAAGGGGCCGACCCGATAGCCGGACGTGGTAATCACGTCGTCGGAACGGCCGACGAAGCTGATGCTGCCGTCCTCGTTCAGCTCCACGGTGTCACCACTCAGATAGTAGTCACCGACGAACGCCTTGGTGGCCATGCCCTGATAGCCGGGGAACCAGAACAGCGGCGAACGCGACATGTCCAGGGCCAGGATGCCGGGCTGGCCGCAGGGCAGCTCGCGGTGCTGCTCGTCCAGCACCACCACGCGGTGACCGGGCATGGCGAAGCCGGCTGCCCCCAGGCGCACCGGGTGCTCCAGCGCATGGTGGTTGCACAGCACCATGCCCAGTTCGGTCTGCCCGTAGTGGTCATGGATGGTGCAACCCAGGCCTTCGGCGAACCAGCGGATCACTTCTGGCGTGAGGGGCTCGCCGGCACTGCTGACGGCGCGCAGGCTGCCCTTGATGGCGCCCTCTACCTCGTCGCGTGCAGCCAGCAGCAGGCGGTAGGCGGTCGGCGAGCCGGCCAGGTTGGTGATGCCGTACTCGCGGATGATGCGGCAGGTGCTTTCAACGGTGAACCCGCCTTCGTAGAAGGTGGTGGCATGGCCCATGGCGAGCGGACCGGTCACCGCGTAGTAGAGGCCGTAGGCCCAGCCCGGATCGGCAAGGTTCCAGAATCGGTCCTCGGGGCGCAGGTCCACCGCGTCACGCATGTAGCTGACGAAGGCGACGATGGCCTTGAGCGGCACGGACAGCGGCTTTGCCAGGCCGGTGGTGCCGGATGTGAACATCAGCAGGAACGGATCGGACGCCTTGCGCAACACCGGCTCGAAGCTGTCCGGCTGAAGCTCCAGCTCGCGCCAGAAATCCTCGCCGACGGTCAGAACCGGCGGTGCCCCCCCTACCTCGTCCAGCTTGGAACGGTTGGCCAGGTCAGTCACCACCAGCTTCGAGCCAGCACCCTGGACGCGGTGCTCGATGGCCTTGGGCCCGAAGGCGGTGAAAAGGGGCTGGTAGACGGCACCGGCACGCCAGGTGCCGAGAATGGTGATCAGGAGCTCCGGGGTACGTGGCAGCAAGCCCGAAACGCAGTCCCCGGGGCGCACGCCACGGGCCTGCAGGAAATTGGCGAAGCGCGCGGCGGCGTCCTTGAGCTGGGCGAAGGTCCAGGTGGCCCGTTCACCGTTGCGCCCTTCCCAGACCAGGGCGACGCGCCCCGAATCGGCATGGCGATCGCAGCATTCGACACAGGCGTTGAGCGCGTCGAGCTCCCCGGCCAGGGCGTTGGAAGCGGCGCTGGCGTAATCGAATTCGCGGGCAGCGGTGAAGTAATCGCGCATCGGGTGGCCTCCCAGGTTGTTTTTGTTGGAGTGCCGGGATGGTCGCGCCGGGGGCCGGTGGCGGCAATGTCGAAAGGCATCAACCTGGGTGAGCGAATTTGACAGGGACGAGCCATCCCTGTGCGAGAGTCCCAGCCGCCCCGGCTTGGTCGACAGCAATCCGCCATCATCCAGTCTTCGCGCAAAAGCGCTTATGATTCCGCGCTTTGTCGTGGTTACAGGGATCAACCCATGCTGTCTGCTGTGAAACGCTACAAGTCGCTGCTGTCGGGGGCCTTGGCGCGTTACTTCCCACGAACCACTGAATACCTGCGCGCCGAGAACGAAGCGGCCGCCCAGCTCAGAAAGCCGAAACCCCGGGCAAAGAAACCCGCCACCGCCGCTAAAGCCAAGGCCGGTGGCACCCGTAAGACCGCTGCTGGCGACGGCCCCGCCAAACCGCGCCCAGCCAATGACGACGGTATTTACAGCGGCGCCAGAATGAAGGTGACGGATGCGCAGGCAGAGGCCATGCGCGCACGGGTTGCCCAGGCGGTGGCCGTCGGCGTGGTGAGCGCGCCCTCAGACGAGCAATGGGCGATGATCCTTGGCCGCGCCCCGCTCACCCGCATCTTCGCCGGAGCGGGTTCCGGCAAGTCCACCACCCTGGTGCTGCGGGTGGTGTTCATGCTTTGCCATATGGGCGTGGCGCCGGAGAAGCTGACCGTCATTTCCTTTACCAACGCCTCCTGCGCCCAGTTGCGCGAGCAACTGCTGAAGGTCCTGGCCTTCTGGCAATTCCCCTTCGACGCGGCCCAGGCGCGCCAGTGCGTACGCACCTTCCACTCGGCAATGGGCACCCTGGCCAAGGAGCTGCTGGGTAACCCGCGCTGGTTCGAGCAATTGGATGAAGCCACGGCGGGCGAGCTGGACAACCCGCTGCTCGCCGGTCGCCTGCGCCCTGCCCAGCAGCGCCTGCTGCAACAGGCCTATCAGGCGTGCTACACGGCGGACGCCACCTTCCGCGAGCGGGTACACAGCCTGCTGGACCTGCCGCCCCTGCCCGCCCCCGCCGAAGGGCAGCCGCCGCAAATTCCCAAGGCGCCGCTGGAAGGCTTCAAACTGGCCGGCGAGTTCACCTCGCTACCGCTGTTCGAAGCCTTCCATGCGCAGGCCGGGTTCATGGAGAGCATCGGCATACGCCTCGACCAGCTGAAACCACACGAGCTCAGTTGCTCCCCACGTGAGCGCACCTTCGTCGAAGCCCAGGTGCAGTTCTGGAAGTACTTCGACGAGCGGCTCAGGGAGCAGGGGTTGATGACCTTCAACGCCGCTTTCCAGCGCCTGGGTGAAGTCCTGGCCAAGGGCGACAGCGTGCCCAACGAGGCCCTGATGCCCTTCTGCCATTTGCTGATCGACGAGTTTCAGGACATCTCGCCGCAGATCGTCCAGTGGCTGCAGGCCTTGCATCGCAGCCTGGCGCGCCGCGGCGAGGCAGTCAGCCTGATGGCCATCGGCGACGACTGGCAGTCCATCTACGGCTGGCGCGGCAGCTCGCCGGAGCTGTTCATGGACTTCGACAAACACTTCCCCAGCAAGGGCAAGACGAAGAAAAGCACCGTGCTGATGCTGGAAACCAACTACCGCTCCATCGAGCCGGTGCTGCGCGACGGCGAGGCGGTGCTGGACGGCGTGGCCTTCAAGCAAACCAAAGCGAGCAAGGCGTTCAAGGCCATGCAACCGGGTGACCATGGGGTGAAGCTGGTGACCCGCTTCGACCTCAAGGCGCGCCTGCCGGAACTGGTGAAGGAGATCCAGGCGCAGTGCACACACGTCGCCAGCCGCGCCAGTGCCGACCGCAATGCCGTGCTGGTACTGAGCCGGCGCAATGAACCGTTGCGGCAAATCCAGGCGCAACTGGATTCGACGCTGCCGGTACGGGCCTACAGCATTCACCGCGCCAAGGGCTTGCAGGCGGAGGTGGCAATCATCGTCGACGACTGCATGCCCCCGGAGAAACACCCGCTGCGCAATGCGCTCTACGCCTACTCGGGCTTCTTCCGCAACAGCTACGACCAGGCGATGCAGGACGAGAGCCTGCGCCTGGCCTATGTGGCCATTACGCGGGGCGTAAGCCGGGTGATCTGGTACACCAACAAGGTGCAGGGAGCGACGCAAATATTTGCACGCCGCGGTTAAGACGGGTGGTCCCGTCGACCACCGTTGACGGGTACCGCTTCGCTTAACTGCATCCTGCATCCTGCTCCCTCCCTCCATCCCTCCCGGCCCCTTGATTGAAATAGCCTCGACGATTTGCCGTCGGGGGCTACCCCCACAACCCGTCGGCCAACGCTGCCGATGTCATGAAATGAAAAACCGCTGTCGTGCGATGCAAGGCTTCCGGTCGGCGCGCCGCCTAGAGTCGATGCTCTTCAACGCAAGCAGGGTTCCTTGCCCGGGAACATGAGAGTCGTAATGAGCAAATCCCCTCGATCGAGCCAGACCGCAACAACCGCCAAGCGACTTCCAGCAGCAGGCCGAACCCGCCGCACCCGCAAGGACGCCGACCTCCCGCAGAACACCGAGCAGCACGAGCTGATCGGCACGGCAGCGAACCAGACTCTGGCAGGCAACCCGTTGGTCAGCGTACGCGCAGCGGACCTGGCCAGCTCTACCGGCTACCTGCTCAAGGCCCTGGGCAAATCGCCGCTCAAGGCCGGCTACCACCTCGGGGGTTACCTGAAGGAGTTGCGCGCCATCGTCGGGGGTACGTCGAGCGTTGCGCCAGACCCCAGGGACAAGCGCTTCGCCGATCCGGCCTGGCAATCCAATTTTCTCTTGCGTGCCCTGCTGCAAAGCTATCTGGCCGGCCAGAGCGAGTTCACTCGCTTCATCGAGTCCACCGATCTTGCTCCCATGGAGAAAAGCCGGGCCCAGTTCGTCGCGTCGCTGCTGGCCGATGCCCTGTCGCCGAGCAATTCGCCCCTGACCAATCCCGCCGCCCTGCGCAAGTTGGTCGATACGGGAGGCATGAGCCTGGCCAAGGGCGTTCGACAGTTCACCCAGGACCTGCTGAACAACCGGGGACTCCCGGCACAGGTCGACAGCACGCCATTCAAGGTGGGAGAGAACATCGCCACAGCCAAAGGCGAGGTGGTGTTCCGCAACGAGATGTTCGAGCTGCTGCAGTTCGCGCCGACCACCGCGAACACCTACGCGCGGCCATTGGTGATGTCACCGCCGCAGATCAACAAGTACTACGCCATCGACCTGGCGCCGGAAAAGAGCCTGATCAAGTGGATCCAGGACAGCGGCGTGAACCTGTTCGTCATCAGCTGGCGCAACCCCACCAGCGAACACCGCGATTGGGGCCTGTCCGACTACGCCCTGTGCCTCGACCAGGCCGTGGACGTGGCGCGCCAGGTAACCGGCAGCGCGGACGTGAACATGTGGGGCTCCTGCTCCGGCGGCATCACCCTGGCGGCCTACCTCGGCTGGCTGGCAGCCCGTGGTGAAGGTCACAAGGTGGCCAACACCAGCTGGGCTGTGTGCGTGCTCGACATGCCCTCGGCACTGGACGACACCACGCTCGGCCTCTTCACCACCCCGGCTGCCCTGCGCGCGGCCAAGGCCAGCTCGCGGCGCAAGGGCGTGCTGAGCGGCCAGGACATGGCACGCATGTTCGCCTGGATGCGCCCCAACGACCTGATCTGGAACTATTGGGTCAACAACTACCTGTTGGGCAACAAGCCGCCGGCCTTCGACATCCTCGCCTGGAACAACGACACCACGCGGCTACCGGCACAGTTGCACGCGGACTACCTCGACCTGGTGCAACTCAACCCCTACAGCAACCCGGGCACCCTGGAGATTGCCGGCGAATCGATCGACATGACCCAAGTGGAGGTCGGCGCCTATGTGATTGGCGGCACCACCGACCACATCACGCCCTGGCAAGGCTGCTATGGCACGGCCCGCCTGTTCGGCGCGGACGCCACCTACGTACTGTCCAACGCCGGCCACCTGCAGAGCCTGGTCAACCCGCCGGGCAATCCCAAGTCGTTCTTCTATGCGGCGCCTGCTGCTGCCGACGATCCGGAAACCTGGCTGCAGAACGCCGGCGAACGCCAGCAAGGCAGTTGGTGGCCCCATTGGCGGGAGTGGATTCAACAACGCTCAGGCGACAGCCTGCCAGCGCCGAAGAAGCTGGGCTCACGCAAGTACCCTCCGCTCTGCCCCGCGCCCGGAACCTATGTGATGGAGCGTTGAGGCGGGACGCCCGCTTGCACGCTCCGTTTCTCGGCCCAGCGGCAAACGAATGGGAAATCAGCTGTACTTGTAGTTAAGCCACCTCGGCTACAGGAGGTCATCTCATGCCTATTCTTCGCCTACCTGCCTTGGTAGCCGCGATATTCCTGATGACCGTGGCAGGAACATCCTGGGCTACAGAGCAGGGTCAACAACGTCGTGCCGCGCGAGATGTCAGGCAGGAAACCCGTCAGGATGCACGACAGATAAAGCAGGACTGTCGCGCAGCCGATCAGCAAAGCAACCCCCAGTGCAGGCAAGATAAGCGGCAGACCAAACAGCAAGGGCGGGAGAGAGCTCGGGATATCAAGTACTGAGCCACGCGCACTCGACGGCGAAGGCGGGAACTACCGACGGCATTCCCAACCCGAATCGTCTATGTACTCAGCGCCGGTGCCGCTCGGCCCCCATGCGCCTGGCGCTGAAGCGCGGCCTCACGTCGCCGAGGCGCGCTTCATGCAACGTTGATAACGCTCATCCACCCGTTTGGCGAACCACTCGGTGGTGAGCTTGCGGGTGATCTTCGGGCTCTTCAGGTCGATGCCCGGCATCACTTCTCGCGGCAGCTTGCGTCGCTCGACCTTGTCGGCCAAGGCAAAGACCCGCTCATAAAGGTCGGTTTCCTCGAACGCCAGGCTGTCGCCCTTGAGCAGCGCGCGGCGAATCGCGGAGTCGCTGAGGTCCAGCGACTTCCGCAAGGCGCGTACCGCCAGTTCAGTGGAGCCCGCCTTGCTCGAGCCGTGGATGACCAGGTCGCCGTCCAGTGCCAGGGGAATTCCCGAGGCGAGGCTCACGGCATTCTGGAAGGCCGCATTGCGGCTGGCGTACCAGCCGGCGTTGAAGTCGGCGAAGCGGTACAGCGGCTTCGGGTAATGGGTCGGATAGCCCAGCAGGTGGGCGATACCGAAGTACATACCGCCGCGCCGGGTGAACACCTCCTGGCGGATGGAGCCCTTGACCGGATAGGGATAGCCCTGCGCATTGGCTTCGGCAAAGGCGATGCTCACCTGCATCGGGCCGCCGGTATGCACCGGGTTGAAGTTGCCGAACAGCTTCTGACCCAAGGGCACCATGCCGATGAAGTCGTCGAAAATCACACTCAGTTCCTTTTCCGTGCGCACACGGTTGAGACGCTGCTCATAGGTCTTGCCATTGGGTGAATCGAGTTTCAGCGCAGAACTCACCAGGAACGCCGGCACATGCACGCGGCTGGCGCGGCGCTGGATTTCCTGCCGGGCAATCTTTGCCAGCCCTGGCACCGGCGGGTCGACCTGATAGGTGGATTCCTGCTCGGTGACCGCCAGAACGGCGCACAGGTTGCTGTTAGTGGGCGGGATGTCCTGGGCGGCGAAGGCGGCCTGGATATCGGCAGCCCAACCCTGGCGATCCGCCACGCTGGACGGCATCAACCTGGCCACCTTGGCGCGCACCTCAGCGGGCCGCAGTACCGGTTCCTCTGGTCCCCGGGTGCCGCACGCGGCCAGGGTCAAAAGCGTGGCAATGATGACGAATCGTGTGACGAGCTTGCTCATGAAGGGGCTGCCTTGCGGTTCATGCCGGGAAAACATGGCATGAAAGACAGCCACTGTGGGAAATGGTTTGCACAAGGCAAGAGCGCGGGTTCTTGTCGGTTGGCGCCGAGCGCAGCGCGGCCCAACGTCGGTGACCGATCAGAGTCACGCAACGTTGGGCTTCGCGTCGCTCGAACACGCCCTACGAAGGACGGCAATGGAGCGCCAGGCGTTCTGCCACACAGCCTCTGGCCACACCGTCCAGGTAAATGGAGAGGCGGTCTCTCACGACCAGAAGCCGTCGTGGGCGGTGGCGGCCTCGGACTCCAGCATCGGCCCCAGCACCTCGACCTCGCGCTGGCCGCGCGCGAACACTTCGCGGCACGGCAGAGAGAAGGTCGGGTTCTCCGGATGGGCACCGGTCAAACCCAGCAGCGCGTGTTCCGACAACGCGTAGACCACCCGCCCGATGCCGGTCCAATACACCGCACCGGCACACATGCAGCAGGGTTCGGCGCTGGTATAGAGGGTGCAATGAGCCAGCTCGTCGGGACTCAGCACCTTGGCCGCCAGGGCGACAGCGACCAGTTCGGCATGTTGGGTCGGGTCGCCTTCCGGCGGCATGGAGTTGTTGCCGGCCTGAGCGATCACCTTGCCGTTGCGGTCGGCCACCAACGCGGCGAATGGGTGGCGACCGCGCTCGCGGGACTCTTCGGAAAGGCGAATGGAGAGGCGCAGCAACTCCAGATCGAGGTCACTGGTTCCGGTGGGAACGAGATTGCTGAAGGTCATCGATGACTCCTTGGCAGTAAAGGCGCGAATGCGCGAATCAGTCGGCCAGCTCGGCGGTGTCGCCCTGGCTGGCGGTTTCCTCCCGGTTGAGCAGGAGGTTGAGGACGATGGCGCTCACCGCGCCGAGGAAGATGCCGCTCTCCAGCACCAGGCGCAGGGCGCCATGGAAGTGCTCGAAGAGCGCCGGGAAGGACATCGGCAGCACGCCCACACTCACGGACACCGCCACCACCAGGGCATTGCGAGTACCGTCGAAGCGCACCCGCGACAGCTCCTGGATGCCGGCTACCGTGGTCATGCCGAACATCACGATGGCGCAGCCGCCCAGCACAGGCGTGGGGACCGCGGCGATCAGGGCGCCCAGCTTGGGAAACAGGCCCATGAGGATCATCAGGCCACCGGCAGCCGCCACCACGAAGCGGCTCTTGATGTTGGAGAGCGCGATCAGACCGGTGTTCTGGGTGAAAGCGTTGTAGGGGAAGCTGTTGAACAGGCCGCCGATCATGGTGGACAGGCCGTCGGCGCGGAACGCATCGCCCAAGGTGCGCGGGGTGATGGCGCGACCGGTGAGCTTGCCGATGGCCAGGCAGTTGCCGGTGGTCTCGGCCATGATCACCAGCATCGCCAGGGTCATGATCAGGATGGGCGTGAGCGAGAACTGCGGTGCGCCAAAGGCCATCGGCGCGGACAGTTCGAACCAGTCCGCCTCCCCTACCCGGCTGAAGTCGGTCATGCCGCATGCGGCAGCGATCAGGCTGCCGGCGAACAGCCCAATCAGCACGCTGAGGTTACCGACGAAGCCGGAAAACCGAGCGTGGACCACCAACGTGATGGCTACAGTCGCCAGCCCCAACAGCAGGTTGGCCGGCTTGCCGAAATCCTCCGCGCCGGGGTTGCCGCCCCCGAACCAGATGGCCGCGGCCGGCATCAGCGAGATACCGATGATGGTGATCAGGCTGCCGATCACCACCGGCGGGAAGAAGCGCAACAGACGGCTGAACACCGGCGCCAGGGCAATCGTGATGGCCCCGGCGGCGATCACCGCACCGAACACCTCCTGCAACCCGTAGGACTTGCCGATCATCACCATCGGCGCCAGGGCGATGAAGGAGCAGGCCTGCACCAGCGGCAGACGCGCGCCGAAACGCCAGAAACCGAGGGTCTGGATCAGGGTGGCGATACCGGAGGTCAGGAGGTTGGCATTGATCAGCAGAACGATCTGGGCAGACGTCAGACCCAGGGCGCTGCCGAGGATCAGGGGAACGGCCACAGCGCCCGCATAGAGCACCAGCACGTGCTGCAGGCCGTAGGTGAAGAGTTGGCGGACGGGAAGCAACTGGTCCACGGGATGGGGATGGCTCATCGGGGATTCTCCTGGGAAGCAACGTGTTCTTGTTATGAGGTTTGGGTTGCCCAGCGATTCGAGGAGGCAGTGCTGGTTGGGCGCCATACTCCCCACTTGATAGCGATGGACCAAATGAATAACCATCGTCTCCATCGATGGATGAAAGGACAGGCATGATGAGGTTTTCACTGGATCAGCTGCAGGTGCTGGTAACCGCTGCGCAGGCAGGCTCCTTCTCTGCAGCTGCGCGCAGGCTGGGGCGCACGCAGTCCACCGTGAGTGCCGCCATCGCCAACCTGGAAACGGACCTTGGCGTCGAGTTGTTCGACCGCTCAACGCGTATCCCGACATTGACCGCCGCGGGTCAGAAGCTGTTGTTGGAAGCCGAAGCCGTGCTGGAGCGCTGCCTGGCGCTGGAAGGTCATGCCGACAGCCTGACGGAGGAAACCGAGCCCAGCCTGACCCTGGCCATTGAGGTGCCCTACAACACCGTGATGCCGGTGCTCTGCGAGTTCGAGCAGGCTTTTCCTTATGTGGACCTGATCGTCCGTCACCCGGTACACGGCGATGTGGCTGGCATGGTGCAGAAGGGTGAGGTGGAGATGGGCATCGCCTTTTCCCAACCGGAATACCCGCGAGAGCTAGAGTTCCAGCAGTTGGGCAAGCTGATCATGGTCCACGTCACCCACCCCGGGCATCCGCTGGCACAGCTCCCTCGGGTCCGCTTCGCCGACCTTCATGCCCACCGCCGTCTGGCCTTCAGCGCGCATGCCAGCAAACTGCCCAGCAGCGAATACCTGCGCGCGACCCGGCTATGGCAAGCGGAGAGCTATATGGCGCTGCTGGAAATGGTGCGCGCGAGCGTCGGCTGGGCAACCCTGCCCCGTCAGTTGATCCATCGGGACCTGGCCAACGGCGACCTGGTCGAACTGCAACTGGAAGCCTATCCGCACACAGACTGGCTGGTGGGCGTGGACCTGCTCTGGCCGCGCCGGCAGGGGCGCGGCAAGGCCAAGCGCTGGCTCAGGGAGCGGCTGATGCGCAACAAGGTGTTTGAGCTGGACCGCCAGGGCAAGGCGACGACGCTCTAGGACGGGACTTCCCCACCCGGCATGAAAGCCCAGCATTCTGAACACTCGTTCTGGATGCTGAACCTAAAAATATTTTCTTACAGGCAAACTTATCTTTATAAATCAATTAGTTATGCATGAAAAACCGATAAAAATCGGCCAATATTTTTTACGTTTTCCGTCGACATCGTTTGACATATTAAACGGCTCTGGCAGGCTATATAGCAGGTCTCGACCGGAAATCGCCCCGCCGATAGCCGGCAGTGCTCGGGATCTCAGGTAGCGCTAACCCTCACTGGCGCGCCTGCACAGCAACGATAGGCTGAGCCTGTCCCAAGGTGAAATATGTCCAACAGCAACATTGGCAATAAGAAACAGACCACTCGTAAACCGGTCGTCCTGATGTCCATGGGCGCCCAGGAACGCAAGGGCCACGACTACCAGGTGATGACCCACAAGTACATCGTCCCGCTGGTAGAAATCTCCGAATGTGTACCCGTCCTCGTGCCCACATGCTGCGGCACCGAAGACCTCGAGCAGTACCTCGATATGGCTGACGGCGTTTACCTCACCGGTGCCGGCAGCAACATCGACCCGGCGCTCTACGGCCAGGAAAACCTGACTCCGGAGAAAGGCCAGGACAAGGATCGCGACCTCTTCGACCTGCCCCTGATTCGTGCTGCCCTCGCACGCGGACTGCCGATCTTCGGCATCTGCCGTGGCATGCAGGAAATCAACGTCGCCCTGGGCGGCGACATGTACCAGAAGGTCTACGCCGAGCCCGGCTTCAATGACCACCGCGAAAACACTGAAGACCCGGTAGACGTCCAGTACGCGCCGGCGCACAGCGTGCGCATTCAGCAGAACAGCTGGCTGCACAAGGTGCTGGGCACAGATGAAATCCGCGTCAACTCGCTGCACGGCCAGGGCCTGAAAACCCTCGGCAAAGGCATCGAGGCGATCGCCCGCGCTGAAGACGGCCTGGTGGAAGCCATCCACGCGCCGAACTTGTCGCCCTTCCTCTTCGCGGTGCAGTGGCACCCGGAATGGCAGGCGGCGAAGAACCCCGATTCGGTGAAGATCTTCGAAGCCTTTGGCGAAGCCTGCCGCAAGCAGGTGGAGCGCAAGGCCAAGGGCAAGGCGTTCGATCACGCTGCCTGAGTCTGCAACCGTCGAAAGAAGAAGCCCGGCCTCAATCGCCGGGCTTTTTTATCGAATCCCTAACCCTCCGTTCTCAAACGTAGCCCGGATGCAATCCGGGAATGGGTTCGTCTGGCACAGGCGATGTTCGCTGCTCCATTACGCACGCCCTTTCTGCAGCCGCACCAACCAGAGTGAGCTCACCACCACCACGCACATGCTGGCGAAGGCCAGCCAGGCATTCGGCCAGAGCAGCGGCATGCCGAACAGGATCAGGCTGTCATTGCCACCGGGTACGAGGGTGGCGCCAAGGCCCATCAGCACCCCGCCACAGAAACACTTCAGCAGCGCCCGCGGCGTAGGCCAGCGATGCTCCCAAAGGCCAGCCGTCCAGCCGCCCAGCAGCGCCCCGGCGAACATCACCGGCAGCAGCACGCCGCGCAGGCCCAGCTCCATGAAACGTCCGGTGCCCAGTTCGGCAAGTATGTCGGTGTAGGCCCAGGCGCCCACGCAGACGAACAGCAGCAAGAAGGCAACCCCGAGGACGATAGTGGCGTGGTGCGGCGACCAGATGGACGCATTCGCCGAACCGTTGTGCCGGTTCCAGGCCAGCCAGCCCAGACGTGCCACCAGCGCCGCGATGATCAGCGGCACCAGGCCGATGGGAACCTGTTGCAACCAGTCCGGAATGGCCACCGGCATGGCCGACGTCATTGCCTGGCTGCGTCCGGCCAGGGCAAAGCCGGCGAGAAAGCCCGGCGGCGTCGCCAACCAGGCCCATTGCCCGGAGCCGATCCGCGCCACCACGCCAAAGGCGCACCCCCCGTTGAGGAACGCCCCGATACCCAACAAGGCCCCGCCCAGCGCAGCATGCCAATGCAACGAATAGCCCATGGGCACCATGGGCAGGCGATCGAAAGCGCGCAGCAGGACGAAGCCGCCGAGCACCCAGAGCGAAGTCTCCAGCAATGCCCGGAAGCGCGCCCAATGGCCCTTGTTCACGGCCTCTTCCAGCGCGGCCACCAGGCAGGTGCCACCGCGCTGCACGGCATAGCCCATCAACAGGGCCAGGAGAACGCTCGCCAGCAGTATCACGCCCTCGCCCTCCGCAGGCCGGGTACTCCCTCAAGCTTAGCGAGCGATTCGGCAGACGCTTCATGCGGACCGTCAAAGGCACTAGCATGGCCGCCTCAACTGCCCATGGAGAGTCACAGTGCCCCTCTCGATCCGCCCCGCCCAGCCTGAAGACGCGCAACAGATTCTCGATTTCATCACCGAGTTGGCGGTCTACGAGCGTGCCGGCCACGAGGTCATCGCCAGCGTCGAAGACATTCGCCGCACCCTGTTCGCCGACAACGCACCCTCCCGCGCCCTGATGTGCCTGCTCGACGACCAGCCGATCGGCTACGCGGTGTACTTCTACAGCTACTCCACCTGGCTGGGCCGCAATGGCATCTACCTGGAAGACCTCTATATCACTCCGGAGCAACGCGGCATCGGCGCCGGTCGCCGCCTGCTGCGAGAAATCGGCCGCGAAGCCCGCGCCAACGACTGCGGCCGCCTGGAATGGAGCGTGCTGGACTGGAACCAACCGGCCATCGACTTCTATCGCGCCATCGGCGCCCTGCCCCAGGACGAATGGGTGCGCTACCGGCTGGACGGCGATGCCCTGCGCGAATTCGCCGAAAGCAACGATTGAAGCGACCATTTCCCGCGCATTCCTGCCCCGGAGCCTCGCGCCCCGGGCTGCACGACAGACGTCCGAGCCATGCAGCGGGTCCGCAGAGCAATTCGGACGCTGGCTTATGGCATCGCCTGTGCGAAAATGACGAAATTGCAGAGTCGATGTCGCTGGAGACTGTATGGAAATTCTGGATTACGAAGACAGCCTTGAAACCTATCTGGGCGAACTGAACGGAAAGAAGATCACGATAGTTTCGGCCTTCGCCAGCGGCACCGAACCCTTGATCGACCAGATGATCGAGAATGGCAACCAGCTGGACATCATCGTCGGCAGCATCAACTCGCTGACGTCCCCCGACTTCATCGAGCATTGCCTCAACGAGTCCAATCCTGACCTGGCCCTGTCGGTGGACTTCCGTTACCAGGCAAGCGTGAACTGGAAGCTGTACCTGATCGAGCCGGATGTGGTGATAGTCGGCAGCGCCAACCTGACCCAGGTGGGCGTCAGCCTGGTGCGCGATACCTGTACCGTGATCACCGATGCGGCCCTGTACGATGCCTACCTGACGCGAGTCCAGGCACTGAAGGCCATCGACGGCGTGATGGCCTGCAGCCATTCGCAGGCCTTCGAAGATGCACTGGACAGCTACAAGCAGAACCACCGTCGCATGCAGGCCGGCCTGGCGCGCACCGCCGAGTACCTGGACAGCGAAGGCTGGCTGGGCGACGACATCAACCAGAGCATCCCGCTGTTCATCTGGTACAGCGACCACTCGCCGCAATCCGAAGACGAGGCGCGCAACCACCTCAAGTCCAGCAGCGACGGCGTGGCCTGGGACGATGTTCGCGAGTTCTTCACCTATGAATGCGCCGAGGGCGCCCTGCCCTACGAGGAAGGCGACGTGGTGCTGACCGCGCGCTGCAACGGCTCGCACATCGGCTTCTACACCTTCGACCGCATCCTCTATCGCGAAGGCACCTACTACATCTATGCCTACCGCAAGAAGCGCTACACCCAGCCGTTCAAGCTGGATGGCGACAAGGAACTGCTCAAGGATGCCATTCCGGCGTGGTACGAAGACGGTCGCACCGAGATCAACCGCGCCGATATCCTGCGCGTCATCCAGTGACCCCCGGTGGGTGGAAATCCACATTGTGAATTTCCACCCTTGGGTCAGTTGCCAGCGTTGTCCAGTTGCTCGCGAATGCGCCGATTGAGCACGGCCAGGCGCTGGGTAACGTCGGCCTCATCCTGGGGATTGTCGCCGGCGTTCAACTGGCGCGCGCATAGGTTGAGCGCGGAAAGCACCACCAGCTCGCTGCCGGTAACGTAGGGGAATTTCTTGTTGTTGGCGGCGATCTCCGCCTGCAGCATCGCAGCCGCATCCCGCAGCACCTGCTCCTCACCGGGTGGCGCCTTGATGCTGTACTCGCGCCCGAGGATGCGCAGCACGCGGATGCCGTCTCTGTTCATGCGCTGGCGCGGCTCTCACTGACGCGGCGAACCAGTGCCTGCAGGCGCTCCGCGGTGGCGCTGTGCTTCTCTTCCTGCTCCATCGCGGCCAGTTGCAGGCTGTCATTCTCTTCGCGGACCTTGCGCAGCTCGGCACGGATGCGCGCGTTGTCGTCGGCGATGGCCTGGTTCTGTTGCAGCAGCTCACCGACGAGCTGTTCGAGTTGTACGAGGGTATTGTCCAGCATGATCGTCTCCCGGACGGATGAAAATGGCCGCGGAGCATAAAGAAAAGCCCCCTTGCTGGCCAGATAAAATAGTCTTGCTCAGACAGACCGTATGCTGTCAATTCAATGGCTTAGCTCATTCTCTTCATGTCAATCAGACACCATGAGCAGCACCTCGTCCGCCGCACGCAGCGGAACGATGACGAGTAGAATCCCGCAGTGAAGAAAGGTTCCGAGGTTTCAGTCGTGGATTTACAGCAAGGCTTCGTCCTGACCCGGCATTGGCGGGACACGCCCGAGGGAACGGAAGTCGAATTCTGGCTGGCCACTGACGCCGGCCCGCGACAGATTCGCCTGCCCGTCCAGACGTCGGTGGCCTTCATTCCTGCCGAGCAGCGCGAGCGTGCTGAGCCCCTGCTGCGGGCCGAACAAGACGTGGAACTGCGCCCCCTCGCCCTCTGCGATTTCCAGCACCGCCCGGTGCTCGGCCTCTACTGCAAGCAGTACCGCCAGCTGATGCGCCTGGACAAGGCCTTGCGCAAGGCTGGCGTGGATGTCTTCGAAGCGGATATCCGTCCGCCGGAGCGCTACCTGATGGAGCGTTTCATCACCGCGCCCGTGCTCTTCGGCGGCACCCCGGATGCCAGTGGCCGGCTGCTGGATGCCCAGCTCAAACCGACTCCCGACTACCGCCCACAGCTCAAGCTGGTGTCCCTGGATATCGAAACCACCGAGCGCGGCGAACTCTATTCCATCGCGCTGGAAGGCTGCGGCCAACGGCAGGTCTATATGCTCGGCCCAGCCAACGGCGACGCCAGCGACATCGATTTCCAGCTCGACTACCGGGACAGCCGCGCCGAGCTGCTGGAAGCGCTGAACCAGTGGCTCGCCAAGCATGACCCGGACGCCATCATCGGCTGGAACCTGGTGCAGTTCGACCTGCGGGTGCTGCAAGCCCATGCCGAGCAGCTGAAGGTACCGCTGCGCCTGGGCCGCGACGGCGACCCCATGGGCTGGCGCGAGCATGGCAGCGGCAACAATCACTACTTCGCCGAAGCCACCGGGCGGCTGATCATCGACGGCATCGAGGCACTGCGCTCGGCCACCTGGAGCTTTCCGTCCTTCAGCCTGGAAAACGTGGCCCAGACCTTGCTCGGCGAAGGCAAGGCGATCGACACGCCCTACCAGCGCATGGACGAGATCAACCGCATGTTCACCGAGGACAAGCCCGCCCTGGCGCGCTACAACCTCAAGGACTGCGAGCTGGTCACCCGCATCTTCGAAAAGACCGAACTGCTCCACTTCCTGCTGGAGCGCGCCACGGTTACCGGCCTGGCCACCGATCGCAGCGGCGGCTCGGTGGCGGCCTTCACGCATCTCTACCTGCCGCTGATGCACCGCCAGGGCTTCGTCGCCCCCAACCTCGGCGAGAAGAAACCGGAAGCCAGTCCCGGCGGCTTTGTCATGGACTCGCGTCCCGGCCTTTATGAGTCGGTACTGGTGCTGGACTACAAGAGCCTTTACCCGTCGATCATCCGCAGCTTCCTGATCGACCCGGTGGGCCTGATCGAGGGGCTCAAGCAGCCGGACGACGCGCATTCGGTGCCGGGATTCCGCGGCGCCCGCTTTTCCCGCAGCCGGCACAGCCTGCCAGCCATCGTGGAACGGGTCTGGCAAGGCCGCGAGGCCGCCAAGCGCGACGGCAACAAGCCGCTGTCCCAGGCGCTGAAGATCATCATGAACGCTTTCTACGGCGTGCTCGGCTCCAGCGGATGCCGCTTCTTCGATACGCGCCTGGCCTCCTCCATCACCATGCGTGGTCACGAGATCATGCGCCGCACCCGTGAGCTGATCGAAGCCCAGGGCTACAGCGTGATCTATGGCGACACCGACTCCACGTTCGTCTGGCTCAAGCGCCCCCATGGCGAAGACGAGGCCACGCGAATCGGTCGTAGCCTTGTGCAACACGTCAACCAGTGGTGGCGCGAACACCTGATGCAGGAGTACGGCCTGGAATGCGCCTTGGAACTGCAGTTCGAAACCCATTACCAGCGCTTCCTGATGCCCACCATCCGTGGCGCCGAGGAAGGCAGCAAGAAGCGCTACGCCGGCTTGGTGGCGCGTCCGGACGGCAGCCGCGAGATGGTCTTCAAGGGCCTGGAAACCGTGCGCACCGACTGGTCGCCCCTGGCCCAGCTGTTCCAACAGGAGCTCTACCAGCGCATCTTCAATCGCCAGCCCTACCAGGATTACGTGCGCGACTACGTGCAACGCACCCTGGCCGGACAATTGGATGAACAACTGGTCTATCGCAAGCGGCTGCGCCGCCAACTGGACGACTACACCCGCAACGTGCCGCCGCACGTTCGCGCCGCGCGCATGGCCGACGAGTTCAACGACCGCCAGGGCCGACCGCGCCAGTACCAGAACGGAGGCTGGATCAGCTACCTGATTACCGTGAATGGTCCCGAGCCACTGGAAACGCGCCGCTCGGCCATCGACTACGACCACTACCTCACCCGCCAGCTGCAACCCATTGCAGATGCCATCCTGCCCTTCGTGGGGGACGACTTCGCCTCGCTGGTCGACAAGCAGATGGTGCTGTTCTAGTCGGCAGTTGGGCTGCCCGTCCTACAGCGCTGCAACCCGATGACGGAGCGATGGGTTTCGCAGGCTCTACCCATCCTACGGCGCTGTCCCGGTAGAACATGAAACGAAACCCATCAACGCGGCCCGAAAGTTGCCGGGATCAGGTTCAGATGGAAATCAGCCCATGCTCCAGGGCGTACTTGACCAGTGCGGCGGGGGTGTCGATGTTCAGCTTGCGGCGAATGCTGAGGCGGTAGGTTTCCACCGTGCGCACGCTGATATCCAGCTCGCGCGCCACTTCCTTGTTGTTCAGCCCCTTGGCGATCATCGACAGCACCTGCAATTCGCGGGGAGTGAGCTCGTTCTCGTCGCGGATGTTGGTGGCCAGCTTGCGGGCGATTTCCGGGCTGTAGAAGCTGCCGCCGGCGACGATGGCCTCAATGGCGGCGATCAGCTCGGTGGAAGGCGCGTTTTTCAGCACGTAGCCAAAAGCGCCAGCGTTGATGGAGGTGCGCACGTACTCCTGGTTGTCGTACATGCTGAGGATCAGGATCTTGATGCCCGGATAGAGGCTGCACAGCTTGCGCGTCAGTTCCAGGCCGTTCATGTCCTTGAGGCCGACGTCCACCAGCAGCAGGTCCAGCTCGGTGGAGGCCACCAGCTCCAGCGCTTCGGCGCCGGACTCGGCCTGTGCCACGACCTCGAAGTGCGGCATGGCCGATAGCAGGGATTTCACGCCATCGCGCACCAGCACGTGGTCGTCGATCAGCGCGATTCTGATGGGGCGGGGAAAGCTCATCACGGCCTCTGGTTGGGTAGAGCCGTCAAGCTCTTTGCAGGGGAATCTCGACCTGCAATTCCGTGCGGCCGGTTATCGAGGAAAGACTGAAAGCGCCTTGGTGGTGGTCCACCCGCTCCCTGATGTTGCGCAGACCGATTCCCTGGCTTCTATCCATCACGCCGGGATCGAATCCCACCCCGTTGTCCTCCACCCGCAGGACAATGCTGTCCCGGTTGGCGGAGAGCGAGATTATAGCGGCGCTGGCCTTCGCGTGGCGCTCGATGTTGCCAAGGGCCTCCTGGATGATGCGGAACAGCGTGACGCGAACGTCCATATCGAGGCTGGCGTCGTCCAGCCCGCGTTCGTACTGGGTGCGGATCGCCGTGCGCTGCTCGAATTCACGCACCAGTTGGTCGATGGCGGGCGACAGGCCGAGGGTGTCCAGCAATGACGGGCGCAAGTCATGGGAGATGCGGCGGATTTCACCAATCGCCTCGCCCAGGCGTGTCGTGCCTGTCCGCAGGTTCTCCAACCCCCTGCTCTGCCCGCTCTCCAGCTCCAGACTGGCCAGCTCGAACTGGAACTTGATCGACACCAGTTGCTGGCTGATGCCGTCGTGCAACTCGCGGGATACTCGCGAGCGCTCCTCTTCCTGAAGATGAACGATGCGCTGGTTGAGGGCGGACAGCTTGCGGTCGGCGAGGCGGTGTTCGGTGAAGTTCAGCATCAAGCCACCGGTGAACACCACCAGCACGGCGATCAACGAGAAGGACGCAATCGCCAGTACCGTCGTCAGCACGCCCTTGGCCACCTCCTGACGGGATTTGAGGGTCGCCACCTCGACATCATCGATGTAAATGCCAGTGCCCAGCATCCAGCCCCAGCGGTCCAGCATCACCACGTACGAGAGCTTCTCGGTCACCTGTCGGTTGGAGGGCTTCTCCCAAGTGTAGAGCTGGTAGCCATCCCCATTCTCGGCACTGTCGAGCAGCGCCTGAATGACCGGCAGGCCGTTCTTGTCCTTCATGCCGATGAGCTCCTTGCCCACCAGGTTCGCCTGCCGGGGGTGCATCAGATTCTTGCCCTGGCGGTCGTAGACGAAGAAGTAGCCGTCCATGCCGAAGTTCGCCCGTGACAGCATGTGCAGCGCCTGTTGCCGGGCCTCTTCATCGTCCCGTCCACTCTGGTACAGCGGAGCGATCAGACTCAGGGCCAGCTCCAGGTAGTTTTTCAGCTCGGCCTTCTTGGCAGCCATGATGCTGCTTTCCACCAGCCTGGCCTGTTCCTCCTCCAGCTTGCGGCTCTGGGCGAACACCAGGACGCAAATAAAAAGCACCGACACGATGAGGGGCAGAACGCTGAGCGTCACGATCTTGTATTTGAGTTGCATGGTCACTCGCATCAAAGCGCTGCCGAGCAGCGGCTCGGTAGTTCTACGTACCGGCGGTCGGTAGAACAGCGCATTTCAATGGGCAGCTCGCCCGTGAATAGTTGCGCGGCTGTGCTGACCCTCCAACAAGAGGCCCGCCAGCTCACCCGCTTCCACAATAACAAGAGAAAGAACATGTCCCGACATAGCCGTCTCTGTTCCTCCCTGCTCCTGCTAACCGGCACCGCCATCGGCGTCGCCTCCCCTGCCCAGGCCGAGTTCATCAAGGACAGCAAGGCCAGCCTGGAACTGCGTAACTTCTACTTCAACCGCGACTTCCGCCAGGAAAACGCCCCCCAGGCCAAGGCCGAGGAATGGGCCCAGGGCTTCCTCCTGCGCTACGAATCCGGCTACACCGAGGGCACCGTCGGCGTGGGCGTCGATGCCCTCGGCCTGCTCGGCGTCAAGCTCGACTCCAGCCCCGACCGCGCCGGCACCGGCCTGCTCAAGCGCGACCGTGAAACCGGCCGCGCCCAGGACGAATACGGTGAACTCGGCCTGACCGCCAAACTGCGCGTTTCCAAGAGCGTGCTCAAGGTCGGCACCCTGCTGCCCAAGCTGCCGGTCGTCCAGTACAACGACTCGCGCCTGCTGCCGCAGACCTTCCAGGGCGGCCACCTGAACGCCATGGAGCTCGACGGCCTCACCTTCGATGCCGGCCAGCTCAAGCAGGTCAACCAGCGTGACTCCTCCGATTACGAGGACATGACCATCACCAGCGGGGCGGCCCGCGCCATCAGCTTCCGCAGAGGCACCACCAGCGACGAGTTCAACTTCGCCGGCGCCAACTACAAGTGGACCGACAGCCTCACCACCGGCTACCACTATGGCGAACTGGACCAGTTCTACAAACAGCACTTCTTCAGCGCCGTCCACCTGCTGCCGCTGGGCGACAAGCAGTCGCTGAAGAGCGACCTGCGCTACGCCCGCTCCACCGACGAAGGCTCCAGCAACGTCGACAACAAGGCCTTCGGCGCCATGTTCACCTACGCCCTTGGCGGCCACGCCTTTGGCCTCGGCTACCAGAGCATGAGTGGCGACACCGGCTTCGCCTACATCAACGGCACCGATCCCTTCCTGGTCAACTACGTGCAGATCGGCGACTTCGCCAACAAGGACGAGACATCCTGGCAGGCCCGTTACGACTTCAACTTCGCCAGCCTCGGCATTCCCGGCCTGACCTTCATGACCCGCTACCTGTCCGGTGACAACATCGACCTGGGTGCCGGTCGCGAAGACGGCAAGGAGTGGGAACGCAACATGGACATCGCCTACGTCTTCCAGGACGGCCCGCTGAAGAACTTCGGCGTCAAATGGCGCAATGCAACGGTGCGCTCCACCAACTTCGGTAGCGATATCGACGAGAACCG
>NZ_SSOK01000026.1:0-5884 GCF_029871195.1 Pseudomonas sp. BN415 | reverse complement strand
CATGGATGGCCCCTCTCGCCGTGCCCCTGGAGCAAGGATGGAGGGAGGGTAGTTTGGCGGAGCCAAACCCGGATGCAGGGGCAAGCCCTTTGGTTCCTTTCGGCGCTTGAGAAAGGGACTCGTCCGGGGGACGAAACCAGAAGCATCCGCAGAACTCGGCAAGCAGCCTGGCTCAGGACGTACTAGCAACACTTAACGCAGACATAGCCAATACATTCGCCAAGGTAGGAACTGGCTTGCCAGCAAATGGCCCCGTTTCGCTGGCAAATCCAGCTCCTACAAGGCTCTGGGCCCGATGGTGAATCTCTCGAAACAGCTATCGCAGACAGAGCGAATGAAGTCACCCCTGCAACAGGTACCCGTTACAGCCGCTGAAAGAACTTCGGATAGCGGTTCACCAGCCCATCATCGTCCAGGGTCAGCACGGCTTCGAAACCGCTGCCGTCGAGGTTCTGGTAGAGGTAATGGCTCTGGTCGAGGCGGGTGTAGGCCTGGCGCATACGCCGCACGGTCAGCTGCGGCGCTTCGACGAACACCACCTCGATCTCCCGGCGCTCTTCCGGGTTGAGGAACAGCCGCCAGATGCTCGGGCTGTTGGTGAAGGGGGTGGGCCAGAGGTCCAGGTCGAGGCTACCCGACAGTTCGGGCAGCTTCTGGCCGTGGCCATCGAACCAGTGCAGGCCGTCACGGCGCAGGGTCAGGGTGCGGCTGCCGCGCCCATCACGCACCGTGGCGCTGAAGGTCCTGGGCTCCCAGCCTTTTTCGTACTCCAGGGTGTAGTTCAAGCGGTACGGCTTGCCATCGTCGTCAAAGGCCAGCATGCCGCTGTCCACCCGGCGCCCCTCCAGACGGAAGTCTTCCAGGCCATGGGTGGGGGCTCGGCTGTTCCAGAGGTGGGTCCAGAGGGCTGTGGTTCTCATCAGCTCATGCCTCGTGGCGCTGGTTTTTTCGCAGGACCAGATAGAGCAGTGGCCCGATGGAGGCGAACACTGCAGTCAGTAGGTAGAAGGGTAGCAAGTAGGCCACGCTGCGGCCCCGGCGGCGATTGTCCTGGTACATCCAGATTCCGATCAGGGCGCAGGCCAGATAGAGGTCGACCACCACTTGGGCGGTGTCGGGCCGACTCATCAGCTGCGCACCGAACTCCAGCAGCGGCTGTTCGCTGATGGCCATTACATAGAGGGTGTAGCCGCCGAACAAGAACAGGGCGATCAGGGCAGACGAGCGAACGGACATGGGACTTCCTTGTCGTTGGGGGGATCAGTCGAGTAACAGCCCCACCTGGCGGATCTTCGGCAGGCGCGCGACCACCAGTTGGTGGGAGCGGGTGATCAGCTCGCGCAACTCGCCGTCGCCCATGGGGTAGGGGTTTTGCATGGCAATCCAGTGGGCCCGCGCCAGGTAAGGCGCGGGAATGATGCCGGGGCGGTCGACGTAACCGAGGAAGAGGTCCTTATCGACCTTGAAGGCCAGGCCATCACCCAGGAAGTTGATGATGGCGAACATCTTGTTGCCGGCTATCGAGAACACCCGGTTGCTGCCCCATTTGAGGTCTTCCCGGGCACCGGGAAGCTGCAAGCAGAAGGCGGCGACTTGATCTGGGGTCATGCGTGCTCCTGTTCCTTCAGGTTCGGGTTTCGCTGCGTAGCAGCCACAGGCTCAGTAGCATGCCGGTCAGGGCCATCAGCGCAGCGACCAGGAAGATCGTGGCGAAGTCCGCACCACTGGCAATTGCACCCATCAGCGGCCCGGCGATACCCAGGGCCAGGTCGAAGAATACCGCGTAGGCGCCCAGGGCCGAACTGCGGCTGGCGGCTGGAATGCGTGTGACAGCCTCGACACCGAGGGCAGGATAGACCAGCGACAGGCCGAAACCGGTCAGCGCCGCGCCGGCCAGCGCCAGCCAGGGCGTCGGCGCCGCCCACAACAGGAACAGGCCGAGGCTTTCCACCACCAGACAGACGATGGCCACCCGGTAACCGCCCAGGTGCTTGATGCTGTTGACGAACAGCAGCCGGGCACCGATGAAGGCGCAGCCAAAGGCGGTGAGGCAGTAAGCGGCACCTTCCCAACCCACGCTGGCGTAGTAGAGGGTGATGAACGTGGCCAGGGTGCCGAAGCCGATGGAGCCCAGGGCCAGGGCCGAGCCGTTGGGGGCGATGCGCAGGAAGACGTTGCTGAAGGGCAGCCGCTCGCCGTGGACGATGGGCGATGGGGGCTTGGGCCAGGCCAGCAGCAGGGCAATGGCGCAGAGCACTGCCATCAGCCCACCGATGCTCCACAGGCCCAGGCCATCGACCAGAACCACGCCCAGGGGCGCGCCGATGGCCACCGCGCCATAGGAGGCGATGCCGTTGAAGGAAATCACCCGTGCCATGTTTTCAGCACCCACCAGCCCTACGCCCCAACTGATGGAACCCGTGCCCACCAGGCCCTGGCCAATGCCCAGCATCACGCGCCCGCCGAGCAGAAGCGCCAGGCTCAACAGGGGGAACTGCGCCAGCGAGGTGGAGAGCAGCGTCAGGACACCGGACAGGCCGCAGCTCGCCATGCCGTACATGACCGCGCGCTTGGCGCCCAGCCGGTCGGCCAGGCTTCCCGACATGGGGCGGGAGAGGAGGGTGGCGAGGTACTGCACGCTGATGACGATCCCCGCCATCACCGAGCCGTAGCCCATGTCGTCATGCACGTAGCCGGGCAGCACGGCAATTGGCAGCCCGACACAGAGGAAGCTGATGAAGGTGAAGAAAACGACGGTGATGATCTGCAGCGTGCTGGAGGACGCGGACGGCCGTGGCGTGCTCATGGCAGAACCTGGGGTTGGGGCGGACGGGGAATGTCGCCATCATCCCCGACTCGCGGCGGCAAAGAAAGCTAGCTAATGGTTGTCTTGCTGGCCAAGGTTCAGATGATGGGAACCTGGCTGTGGGCGAAAGCTTCCACGAGGTGTTCGATCCAGGCGCGGACCGCCGGCAGCATGCCGCGCCGGTGGGTGTAGACCGCTTGCAGATGGCCACCCGGCAGGCTCCATTCCGGCAACAGCCGCACCAGGCTACCGTCGCGCAACTCGGTTTCGCAGTTCATCTGCGGCAGCATGCTGAAACCCAGGCCCGCCAGTACCGCATGCTTGCGCACATCGAAGTCCTCTATGCCCAGGCGGGCCTCCAGAACCACTTCGCGCCGATTGCCGTGGCCGTCATGCAAGTAATGGTGGATGCGCCGGTCAGCCTCCAGGCCGCCGAGGGCCGGCAAGTGCTGGAGGTCATCCGGGGTATGGATGCTCCTGCCCTCCAGCAGGCTGGGCGCGGCCACCAGGAAGGCCTGCGCCGGTCGCAAGGGACGAGCGATCAGGGTCGGGTCTTCGTCGCCTTCTTCGCGCACCCGAAGGGCAACGTCCACGCCTTCCTCGCGCAGATCCACCCGGCGGTTGGTGAGGATCATGTCCAGCTGCACCAGGGGATAGTGCTGGAGGAATTCGGCTATCACATGCTTGAGCATCGAGTGCGCCAGCTCGACCGGGCAGGACACCCGGAGGCGGCCCCGGGGTTCGACGGTAAGACTGGCCACCACTTCCTCGGCCTGCTCGGCCTCCAGCAGCATGGCCTGGCAATGGCGCAGGAAACGCTCGCCAACATCGGTAAGCGCCAGCTTGCGTGTGGTGCGTTGCAGCAGCCGCGCGCCGAGCCGGGTTTCCAGTTCGGCAATGCGCCGTGAAAGGCGCGACTTGGGAATGCCGAGCAGGCGACCGGCAGACGAGAAGCCGCCGTGCTCCACCACCTTGGCGAAATAGAAGAGATCGTTGAGGTCTTGCATGGTTTTGTCCTGCATGTGGGACGAGCTATCGCGCTAGGTGACTTTACCGCGCCATTGCCCGGTCTGGCGGGACTTTCGCGCACATTGCCGGGCGGCCGACCAAGCGCTATACCTGAGCCTCTCCCATCCACCTGAAAACGGAGCGATCACCATGTCCTTGTCTATGTACGAGGCGTCCATCCCGGTCCTGGCGCGCATGCTCGGCAACCTGTCCAACATCCTCAAGAAAGCTGAGGCCAACGCCCTGGCGCGTGGCATCGACCCCAAGGTGTTCATCGAGTCGCGCCTGGCGCCGGATATGTACGCCCTGGCCCGTCAGGTGCAAATCGCCAGCGATATGGCCAAGGGATGCGCGGCGCGCCTGGCCAACGTCGAGGTGCCGAGTTGGGCCGACAGCGAAACCACCTTCGAGGAACTGCAGGCGCGCATCGCCAAGACCAAGGCATTCATCGAGGGGATAGACGCTGCCCAGCTGGAAGGCAGCGAAAGCCGCACTGTGGTGCTGAAGATGCGCAGTGGCGAGCTCAGCTTCAGCGGTCGTGACTATCTGCTCGGTTTTGCCCTGCCGAACTTCTATTTCCACATCACCACCACCTACGCCATCCTGCGCCACAACGGCGTGGACGTGGGCAAGATGGATTACCTGGGCGGCGTCTGACGCGTTCGTCCGGTGCCAGTTGGACACCGCATTTCATGTCCGCCATTCGTGGCCCAGTCGGGCTCCAAGGGTGAATTGGTGAAGCGTGATCTGGCTTTGCGGTTGCATCTGGGCTACTGAAAATCCGGCTTCATTCTGTAAATCAGGCATTTCGATCGTCACAGGCAGAGCCGATGACTCATGACCACGTCCTGAGGGCGTGGTTTCCCAAGTTCAAATGAAAGAAGCCCACCGGATGGGTGGGCTTCTTCGTTTGCAGTGGGCTTACCAGAGCGGCAGCACGTAGCTGAGGATCAGGCGGTTCTCGTCGATATCGCTACCGAAGTTGGTGGAGCGCACCGTTGCATTGCGCCATTTGACGCCGAAGTTCTTCAGCGGGCCGTCCTGGAAGACGTAGGCGATGTCCATGTTGCGTTCCCACTCCTTGCCGTCTTCGCGACCGGCACCCAGGTCGATGTTGTCACCGGACAGGTAGCGGGTCATGAAGGTCAGGCCGGGAATGCCGAGGCTGGCGAAGTTGAAGTCGTAACGGGCCTGCCAGGATGTCTCGTCCTTGTTGGCGAAGTCGCCGATCTGCACGTAGTTGACCAGGAAGGGATCGGTGCCGTTGATGTAGGCGAAGCCGGTGTCGCCACTCATGCTCTGGTAGCCGAGGCCAAAGGCGTGGCCGCCAAGGGCGTAGGTGAACATGGCGCCGAAGGCCTTGTTGTCGACGTTGCTGGAGCCTTCGTCGGTGGAGCGGGCGTAGCGCAGGTCGCTCTTCAGCGACTGCTTGTCGCCCAGCGGCAGCAGGTGGACGGCGCTGAAGAAGTGCTGTTTGTAGAACTGGTCCAGTTCGCCATAGTGGTAGCCGGTGGTGAGGCTGTCGGTCCACTTGTAGTTGGCGCCGGCGAAGTTGAACTCGTCGCTGGTGGTGCCTCTGCGGAAGCTGATGGCGCGGGCCGCCCCGCTGGTGATGGTCATGTCCTCGTAATCGGAGGAGTCACGCTGGTTGACCTGCTTGAGCTGGCCGGCATCGAAGGTGAGGCCGTCGAGCTCCATGGCGTTCAGGTGGCCGCCCTGGAAGGTCTGCGGCAGCAGGCGCGAGTCGTTGTACTGGACGACCGGCAGCTTGGGCAGCAGGGTGCCGACCTTGAGCACGCTCTTGGAAACGCGCAGTTTGGCGGTCAGGCCGAGTTCACCGTATTCGTCCTGGGCGCGGCCGGTTTCACGGTCGCGCTTGAGCAGGCCGGTGCCGGCGCGGTCGGGGCTGGAGTCGAGCTTGACGCCGAGCAGGCCGAGGGCATCGACGCCCACGCCGACGGTGCCCTCGGTGTAGCCGGATTCGTAGCGCAGGAGGAAGCCCTGGGCCCATTCCTCGGCCTTGGCCTGGGGGGCGTTTTCCTGGCGGAAGTCGCGGTTGAAGTAGAAGTT
>NZ_SSOK01000025.1:101647-101785 GCF_029871195.1 Pseudomonas sp. BN415 | reverse complement strand
CCTCCTGAAGGGGCGTAGTCGCTGCCTCACCTTGCCTGCCTGGTATCAGGCCCGTGTGGGCTTCAGGATGGTTCGTGCCTCGCCAGCGCGAGTCACCCCTCTCACTCCGGGAGAGGGGCTGGGGCGGGCCGCGTTCGG